>DASRWV010000034.1:0-5287 GCA_035687505.1 Nitrosotalea sp. | reverse complement strand
TCAGCGTCAACGTATGCCAGGGAACAGTCGATGCGGGTGCCATCTACGACGACGCTCGCAAGAACGCGGGCGCGGAGACGTCCTGCCCAGGCATCTTGACCAAGACCAAGATCCTGGCCACCACCGACCCCCCGATCCCGGGCGACCCGCAGATGATCCGTCACAACCTGAACTCCGCGCAGAAGCAGAAGCTGAAGGACGCGATGATCGCGATGGGCAGCGACCCGACCATCCAGCCGGCGCTAAAGGCTCTCTACACCATCGACTCACTCGTCCCGGCGCAGGACTCGGACTACGACCCGGTCCGCGACATCGTGCGGCAGGTCAAGCCCGAGATGCTCAAGCCAACTCCCACTCCGAAGTAGCATCCTGAGCGAGCCGCTGGGCCGGGCGCGCGCAGGGCGCCCTCTGGTCAGAGTCGAGGGCCTGACCAAGGTGTTCCCGGGCGGAACCAGGGCCCTCGACTCGATCACGCTCGATGTCGCAAAAGGCGACTTCGTTTCGATCATTGGGCCCAGCGGATCGGGCAAGTCGACGCTTCTGCGCTGCCTCAACCGGCTGGTCGAGCCGACCTCCGGACGAGTCCTGATCGGCGGCCAGGAGATCACGGCGATGCGGGGCGCCGAGCTCCGCCGTGCACGCCGGCAGATGGCGATGGTCTTTCAGCAGTTCAACCTGGTCCGCCGCTCGACCGTGATCCGCAATGTGCTGACCGGCCGGCTCGGCTACCAGGAAGGTTGGCGGACTTACTGGCCTTCGTTCTCGAAGGAGCACCAGGACCTGGCCTGGAAGAGCCTCGAGCGTCTCGAGATAGCCGAGAAGGCCAACGTCCGGGCCGACACCCTGTCCGGAGGGCAGCAGCAAAGGGTCGCGCTCGCCCGCGCCCTGGCCCAGGAGCCAGAGATCCTTCTCGCCGACGAACCGGTGGCAAGTCTCGACCCTGAAACGGCGCTCGTCGTTCTCGACTATCTCCGCGACATGAATCAGAAAGACGGCATCACGGTGCTGTGCTCCATCCACCACCTCGAGCTCGCCAAGCGCTATGCGCACCGGGTCATCGCGATGCGGCTCGGCAAGATCGTCTACGACGGCGAGCCCGGCGCTCTCGACGACGCCGCTTATAGCAGGATCTATGGACGCCTCGGATACGACTGAACCCGTCCGCCGGCGGACCCTCGACGAGCTGATGGCGGAGTCGGCGCGGATGACTCGCGTCCAGCGCGGCCGCAACCTGATCGTCGCGGCGATTTTCATCGCGATCGTCGCCTTCACCTACAGAAAGACGGAGTTCGATGCGGGCGCGCTTTTCCTGCACGCCGACAACATGGGCAGGGTTCTCAACGGTTTCTCGCACCCGGACACCACGCAATTGCCGATCATCATCGAGCTCACGCTGGTGACCCTCTACACCGCGATTCTCGGGACCACCATCGGCGCGTTGATTGCGGTTCCGCTCAGCTTTTTCGGCGCGCGCAACCTGATGCGCCGTAACCCCGTCGGAACCGCGGCCTATTTCATCGTGCGCTTCCTGATGGCCGTCATCCGATCGATCCCGACGCTTTTCTGGGGGATTCTCTGGGTGATCGTCATCGGGATCGGACCCTTTGCGGGGGTGCTCGCGGTGACCACCTTCAGCGTCGGCCTGATCTCCAAGCTGTTCTCAGAGTCGATCGAGGCGGTCGACTGGGGCCCGGTCGAGGCGCTGACCGCGACCGGCGCCAACCCGATCCAGGTCGTCGTCCACGGAGTGATTCCCCAGGTGTTGCCTTACATGATCGCCAACATCCTTTATTCGTTCGAGGTCAACGTCCACTCGTCGACGATCCTGGGCGCCGTTGGCGCCGGCGGCCTCGGCCTCATTCTGCTGGAGTACATCGGGCTCTTCGAGTACCCACAGCTGGCGATGCTGCTCATCGTCGTCATAGTCATGACGAGCACCATCGATTACTCGTCGGCGGCGATTCGCCGCCGGATCATCTGATGGGAACCAAGCCACCCGATCGCTCCGGATCGTGGAATGTCTTCTCGAGCGCGTATCACGCCTTCTCTGGGCTGATGTGGGTCGCGCCGCGCACACCCTCCCTGCGCCTGGGCATCGTGGTCGTCTTCGCGCTCGCCGCGATCGGCGTCCTCCTGCGATTGTCGAATGTCGAGATCGCCCTGCTCGTGCTCCTCGGAGCGCTTCTGCTGGCGGTCGAGACGCTCAACAGTGCGATCGAGATGCTGTGCGACTACGTTCAGCCGCACCACGACCCGAAGATCGGAAAGATCAAGGACGTGTCGGCCGGCGCCACGGCCGTGACCGAGATAGGCGCCGCGATAATCGTGGCCGTCGTGCTGTGGCCACACGTTTTGGCGGCGCTGCACCGTTGAAAGAGCCACGAATAAAGGCCTACGCTGACCACGTTCATGAAGAGTGATGGCTAGCTCCCCGCCGCCCCGCCCGCCGGTTCCACCGAAAGCCACCACGCCAGTGCGAAACCCGATGTTCTCGGCCCGGTTGTGGATCACCCTGGGCATCATCCTGCTGGTCAACGTTTTCGTCACCAACGTGCTGTTCGCCCCTGCGCAGCCGGCTTCCGTCGCGCTCTCTTATGACGTCTTCAAGCAACAGGTCGCCGCCGGCAACGTCATCAGCGTGACGACCACCGGAGACGCGATCGCCGGCGTGACCAAGACTCCCGTCAAAGAGTCATCCCCCAGCACTGCCAGCGCCACTCACTTCACGACGCAGCGTCCGTCGTTTGCCAACGACGGCCTCGAAGCGATGCTCGAGTCGCAAGGCGTGACCATCAACGCCAAGCCCGAGAACACGCCTCCTCCGCTGTGGCTGACGCTGCTCCTCAGCTTCGGCCCGACGCTTCTGATCGTCTTCGCCGTCCTGTACCTCATTCGTCGCGCTGCCGCAGCCGGCGGTACCGGCGGCTTGCTCGGCGCATTCGGCCAGAGCAGGGCGCGCCTGTATGACCCCGAGCGCGTGGGCACCACATTCGCCGACGTCGCGGGCATCGATGAGGTCAGGCACGAGCTCGAGGAGCTAGTCGACTTCTTGCGCGAGCCACAGAAGTACGAGCGACTCGGTGGCATGGTCCCGAAAGGCGTCCTTTTGATCGGGCCGCCGGGCACCGGCAAGACGCTGCTCGCCCGCGCGGTGGCGGGGGAGGCCAAGGTTCCATTCTTCAGCCAATCCGCATCGGAGTTCGTCGAAGCGATCGTCGGCGTCGGTGCATCCCGCGTACGCGATCTGTTCACCAAAGCAAGACAGGCAGCCCCCGCGATCATCTTCATCGACGAGCTCGATGCGGTCGGGCGCAGCCGTTCCTCTGGGATTCGCCTCGGCAGCAACGACGAGCAGGAACAGACGCTGAACCAGATCCTCACGGAGATGGACGGGTTCGAGCCAGGGAAGGGAGTGATCGTCCTGGCGGCCACCAACCGGGCGGATGTCCTCGACCAGGCTCTGCTCCGGCCCGGCCGGTTCGACCGGCGGGTGACGCTGCAGCCACCAGACCGGCGCGGCCGCGCCGCGATCCTCAAGATCCACACCGCGAAATTGCCGCTGGCGCCGGACGTCGACCTCGACGAGATCGCCGCCGCCACTCCAGGCCTGGTCGGCGCAGACCTCCGCAACCTTGCGAACGAGGCCGCGCTTGGGGCCGCGAGGCAAGGCAAGACCACTGTTTCGTCGCAGGATTTCTTCCAGGCCATCGATCGCGTGCTGCTCGGCACCGAGCGACACCTGGTGATGACGCCGGGCGATCGCGAACGCATCGCCTATCACGAGTCGGGGCACGCCTTGCTCGGTTTGCTTGTGCCGGGTGCGGACCCCGTGCGCAAGGTGACGATCATCCCCCACGGGGGTGCGTTGGGAGTAACCATTTCGCGCCCCATCGACGATCGGTTCAACTACGGGGAGGACTACCTGCGGGCGAGGATTGTCGGCGCGCTAGGCGGGCGGGCGGCCGAGCAGCTGGTCTATGGCGTCGTGTCAACGGGAGCCGCGAACGACCTTCAACAGGTGACGGCCATCGCTCACGAGATGGTGGTGACGTGGGGTATGAGCCCGAAGATCGGCCCGCTGGCGTTTCGGGAAGACGGCTCCGGCAACGGGCTCGGCTTGACGCGGCCTTACAGCGAGGCCACGGCACGCGAGGTCGACACTGAGGTGAAGCGCATCGCCGACGAATGCTTCGCCGAAGCCATACGACTCCTGACCGAGCACAGATCCCAGCTCGAAGCCCTGACCCAGGCGTTGTTGAAAGACGACTCGCTGGGCGAGGAGCAGATCCTCTCTGTGACCGGGCTGCAGCCCGCCGCCTCCGAGGGCAATCGAGAGGGCTGACGCCGGTTCTGGCCCCTCTCAACGCAGGGCCTGAGGCCGTGCCTGTTGAGGGCGACTTTGCGGGGTGCCGGGCGTAAACCGTATCGGTGAGGAAGCGCGGCTGGCCGCTGCAAGCAGACTTTGCGGTGATCGCGCTGCTCGTTCTCCTGGTCGGTGCGACGGCCGGCGCGTTCGTTCACGTGCGTTCCGAGGCAGACGCCAAGAAATCCGCCCTGACCGACGCCACCTTCGCTGCCGGAAGGGTGGCCACGCAGATCAAGTCGGGCTTTGACACGTACGCGTCGATCACCGCTCCGGTGGCAAATGCCCCCACAACGCCGGCTGTCTTCGCCGACCCGACGAAATGCACCATCGGCTATGCGCCGATCGCCTCATTTGACACCGGTCACGTGGACGTCGTGCGTTTGGACGGCTCGGTCGTGTGCTCGTCGCTCGGCAAGTCACATGCAACGACGTATGCGGGCCAGGACTGGCTGCAGGCCACAAGGCCGGTCATTGCGGCGCCGGTTGTCGACCCGACCAACGGCAACCCTGTCGCCGTGTACGCGTACCCGGTTCCTGGGCTCGGATTCGTCGCCTGGTTCATGGACCTAAAACCGCTTGGACCCAAGCTCGCTTCCGAGTATGGAAGCGGGACTCATCAGCTCGAATTCCTCATCGCGAACACCGATGGCTCGGCAGTCATAGCGCGCTCGCTGGAATCTTCCAAGTGGACCGGCGCAAAGCTCGCCGGCACCCCCTTCGCGAGTGCCACCGACGTTGACGGCAAGGCTCGGTGGTATGCCGAGACGAACGTCGATGGTGCGGGATGGAAGGTGTACGTCGGGGCCGACCAGACGGCCGCCCTCGCCGATGCCGCGGGCCTTCAGAACGAACAGCTCGTGATCACCGGCGCCGGTGTCATCGCGGTCCTGCTCGCGGTCTTCATCGTCTATCGGCGGGTCG
>DASRWV010000033.1:0-13374 GCA_035687505.1 Nitrosotalea sp. | reverse complement strand
GCACTGTGAAAGACGATCGCCACCTCCGGAACCGCGCCGCGGATCATGGACGCCGCAGCCGGCCCACTCATGTCCGGCAGGTGGAAATCAAGCAAAACCACCCCGGGATTTGCGCGCGACGCGATCAACGTGGCTTCCGCGCCGGTCCGCGCGATTCCAATCACTGTCAGGTCAGCCTCGACGTCGAGGACCCTGGCGATCGCCGAGCCGAGCATTATGTGGTCCTGCACGACCAGCACCTGGAGCGCCTCCCATCGGGGGCCTCCTCCGGAGGGTTCAGTCGATCGCGCGGGCACCAATACAAGAAGGCTCCGTCGGCGACCGTGGGAGGGTGTCTGACGGGATCAATTCGCTCCCCGACCGGGTCAAACTGTTAACCGTCTGGTTAAACCCTCCTTTGGGACTGGCTTTCTCCATAATTCAGGACCACCGGGCGCCACGGTTATTCAGCGCATCGGAATGAAACGAGTGAAGGGGCAATGACATCGCTACCACGCTGAGGGGCCGCTTTGTGACCGTCGCAGAGGCGCTCACGGCAGTTACGGACGAGCTTGCCGGCGCTCGCATGGACCCGGAGCCGGCCATGCGTGCCGCTCTCGCCACGCTCAGCAAGCTGCGCGCGGGTACCTGGATCGCCTGTCTCCTGGGCAACGATCCTCGGATGCTGCAGATCATCGCCGCCGACGGGGAGGTGCCACAGCGCGCCGAGTATGTGGAAGCGATGTATCCCGTTGGAAGAGCCCCAACTTTGAGCTTCACCCAGAGCGTGATCGAGACCGGCGAACCGGCCCTGGTCCCTCAGGTGTCTTATGAAGAATTCGTTGCGATGCAGGTCCCCGAGGCCGCGGACCACCTCAAGAGAAAAGCCATCCCCACGAATCATCCGATCGCTCGGATCGGTTTTGTCGTGGTTGCGATGCGCACGCGCGAATCCCCAATCGGCACGCTGGGCCTTTTTGACCATCAGTGCGACGAGCCCATGACCGAACGAGATGTCACCTGGTTGCAAGCCATCGCCGATCGAGTCGCGGTCGCAGTGGAAAACGCGCAGATGCGGGTCGCAGCAAAAAGCCGGCTGAATCGGCTGGACGCGGTCCGCAGCATCGCGCTCGCGATGGCAGGCGGCCGGGATCTGCGACTCCACTTGCAGGTGATCCTGGACCAGGCAATCGTCGGGCTCGAGGTGAACGCCGCAGATGTACTCGTGCTGGATGAGGCCGACGGCATGCTCCGCATCGTCGCCACCGCGGGCTTCCAGGCAACTTCCGTCCCCGAATACCGCTTCCCGATTCACGAAGCTCTGCCCGGCCAGATCCTGGTTGGGCAGGCCGACGCCTCACCGTTCGCGCCGGGCGAAAGCACACGTCGCACGCTTTTCGCCCGCGAGGGCTTCAGGTTCCGCCGTGCACTGCCGCTTCGCTCGCAGGGCAGGTTGACCGGAGTGATCGAGGTGTTCAGCCGAGAACAGCTGCAGCCTGATCGGGAATGGCTCGACTTCCTGGAGGTGCTGGCCAGCGAGGCCGCCGTGGCCATCGATCGTGCGGGTTCGCTCGACCGAGCCGAGAAGAACACACCAGGAGCTGCCGCCAAATCGCGAATCGCTCCACCAGAGCTCAGCCGGCTGGAGGTACAGATCCTGGGTTTGGTGGTGGAAGGGTTTTCCAATGCAGCGATCGCCGAAAAGGTGCACCTGAGCCAGCACACGATCAAATTCCACGTCCACCGCATCCTGCAGCAGGCTGGAGTCGTGAATCGAACCGAGCTCGCCCGAAAAGCGACCAGAGAAGGCTGGCTCTAGCCTGAGATTTATCGACCTGACCCAGGACTTCTCGCTGCACACGCCGGCATTCGCCGGGTACGCGGGACCTGCGATCCGCTGGATCAAGCGACTTGCCTTCGACAAGGCCGGGGGCCAGGAAATCACGATGACGCTGCACGTCAGCACCCACCTGGATGCGCCCGCCCATTTCCTGTCCGGAGGAAAGTTCATCGGCGATCTCCCGCTCGAATTTCTCACCGGGCCGGCTTGCGTGGTCGACCTCGAGCGCATGGGCCTCGGCGACTACGACCTCTATGGTCCCGAGCACTTCGAGAGGTGGGAGAAGGACACCGGCCACCGGATCGAGCGCGGCGACATCCTCGTCATCCATACCGGCTACCACCGTTACTACCCCGAGAACTGGGTCGATCGCTCGCAGGTCGACGAGACCAGGTACTTCATCCGCCACCCGGGCCCCACGCGGGCTTTCGCCGAGTGGGTGCTGAAGCGCGGCGTGCGGTGGATCGCTATCGACGCCGGCAGCGCCGACCATCCGATGAACACGGTGATCCGGCGCATCAGGGCCGACGAGGCCGAGGAGGCCGAGAAGAAGCTGGGTCGGAGCCTGGACGAGGTTTTCCCGAAGGCCGACTATCAGATCATGCACACGCTGCTGTTTCCGCATGACATGATCCACATCGAGAATCTCGGTGGGCACATCGACGACGTGCTCGACCAGAAGATCATGTTCGGCTGCTTTCCGTGGCGCTTCCAGGGCGGCGAGGCGTCGCCATGCCGCGCGGTTGCAATCGTCGAGTGAAGCCGCCGCCGTTCGAATATCACGCCCCAACCTCGATTGACGAGGCGTGCTCCCTGCTGAGCTCTTTGGAAGACGCGAAGGTTCTTGCGGGAGGCCAGTCGCTGGTCCCCCTGCTGAACTTCCGGCTGGCCCGTCCGGCGCACCTCGTCGACATCAACCGCTTGCGCGGGCTCGATCGAATTTACGAGCGGGACGGGGGCGTGGCGGTCGGCGCGCTGGCGCGCCAGGCCGCGGTCGAGGACTCAGAGCTCGTGGCGCGCGTGTGTCCGCTGCTGACGGATGCGATGGGCCTGGTCGCACACCGCGTGATCCGCAACCGCGGCACCGTATGCGGCAGCCTGGCTCACTCCGACCCTGCCTCGGAGCTGCCTGCCGTCCTGCTGGCCCTCGGCGGCAACGTCATTGCGCGATCGACTCGCGGTGACCGGGTGATTCCCGCCGCGGAGCTTTTCAAGAGCGTGTTCGAGACGACTCTTGCTCCAGACGAGCTCCTGGTCGAGGCTTGGTTTCCAGCCCCGTCCGGCGCGTTCGCGATCGCCGAGGAGTCTCGCCGCCACGGCGACTTCGCCCTCGCCGGCGTGGTGCGCGTCGCCGACCGGCTGGCGCTTTTCGGAGTCGCGCCCACTCCGGTGCTCGCGGATCCGCGTGACCCGACGAGAGGTCTTGACCCCAGCGGCGACCTCGAAGCCACTCCCGAGTTTCGGCTTCACCTGGTGAAGGTTCTGACCGAGCGGGTCCTGGCCGCATGAAGGTCAACGGCGTCGATCGTCCCGCGCCGGCCGACCCTCGCCGCCTGCTGTCTGATCACCTTCGTCACGACCTCGGCCTGACCGGAACCCACGTCGGCTGCGAGCATGGCGTGTGCGGCTGCTGCACGGTTCTGCTGGATGGAGCGCCGGTGCGCTCTTGCCTGATGCTCGCCGTCCAGGCCGAGGGCCACGACGTGACGACTATCGAAGGTCTCGCCGCGCCTGGTGCACCGCTTCACCCGGTGCAGCAGGCCTTTCACGAATGCCACGGCCTGCAGTGCGGCTTCTGCACGCCGGGGTTTGTGATGTCGGTGGTCGGATTCCTCAAAGAGAATCCGAACCCGTCGCCCGAGCAGATCGATGAAGGGATCTCGGGCAATCTCTGCCGCTGCACGGGATACGCGTCCATCCGCCGGGCAGTGCATCGCGCCGCTGAGCTCTCGCAGACGCCGGGCGCGCGCAGGGCGCATTCGTAACAAATGACCACGCGATGGTTCGGGGCAAGGGTGCCGCGAGTCGAAGACGACAGGCTGCTCCGGGGCCAGGGTCGCTTTACAGACGATATCGACGAAGGAGCTCTGGAGTCGTGTCTCGTGCGCTCCCCTTATGCCCGCGCGCGCATCAAGTCGATCGACGTGAGCGCGGCACGCGCCCTGCCCGGTGTGGCCGCGGTCTACACCGCCGCCGACCTCCCGTTCGGCGCCATCGACCTGCCGCTCCTGATCCCGCACCCGAATCTCACGCACGGCCGGACTCAGAAGTGCCTGGCCTCGACGATAGTGCGGTATGCCGGCGAGCCGGTCGCCTTCGTGGTCGCCGAAACCCGCTCCCTCGCGGAGGACGCCGCCGAGCTGGTCGAAGTGGACTACGAACAGCTTCCGGTTGTGATCACACCGGAATCCGCCGCAGCCGCTGAGCACCTCGTGCACGCCGACGTGCCTGGCAACGTAGCGGCGGAAATGCTCCAGGAGGTTGGCGATACAAAAAGAGCTCTCGCTGCGGCACCGCATCGCAAAGCTCTTCGTCTCCGCTACGAGCGGGGCGCGGCGAGTCCGATGGAGGCGCGCGCCGTCTGGGCGCGATGGTCCGAGTCCGAGCGCCGGCTGACGGTTTACGACTCGACGCAATCGCCGACTTCGATTCGCGGCGGGCTGGCGGTGCTGTTCGGCCTGCCCGAATCGAGCGTGGACGTCATCGCGCCCGACGTGGGTGGCGGCTTTGGGCCGAAGATCATGCTCTTCTACTCGGACGAGCTCCTGGTGCCGTACGCCGCGATGCAGCTCGGGCGGCCGGTCAAGTGGACTGAAGACCGCAGCGAGCACTTCACCGCCGTCAACCACGAGCGCGGCCAGGTGCACGAGGTCGAGGTTGGCTTCGACGGTGAAGGCAAGGTCCTTGCTCTCACCGACGACTTCATTCACGACGCAGGTGCGTACACGCCCTACGGAATCATCCTGCCGATCATCACGGCGGCGCAGATCCCAGGGCCGTACCGCGTGCCCAGCTACCGCGTCCGCTTCCGCGATGTGTACACCAACGCCACGCCCACCTCTCCATATCGCGGCGCCGGTCGTCCGCACGCTTGCTTCGTGATGGAACGCACCCTCGATGCGATTGCCGCCGAGCTTGGCCTCGACCGCGTCGAGGTCCGCCGCCGCAACCTCATCCAGACCGACGAATTTCCTTACCCGCTCGGCATCGCCTGGCAGGACGGCAATCAGGTCATCTACGACAGCGGCAACTATCCGGCCCTCCTCGACCGGGCGGTGGAAATGCTCGGACCGCGACCTGCCGGCGATCACGTCGGGATGGGCCTCGCGATCTACGTCGAAGGCACTGGAGTCGGGCCCTACGAGGGCGCACACGTCCAGGTCCTTGTCTCGGGCAAGGTGGTCGCCGCGACCGGGATCCCCAGCCAGGGCCAGGCCCACGCCACGGTCTGGGCCCAGGTCGTCGCCGACCAGCTGGGCGTCGACGTCGCCGACGTTCAGGTCACCGGCGGCGATACGCGCCGCTTCCCGTGGGGCGTCGGTACCTTCGCTTCGCGGGGCGCTGTCACCGCGGGCAATGCGATGTCCATCGCCGCCGGCATGGTGGCCGAAAAAGCCAAACGGATCGCGGCCGAGCACCTGGAGGCGGCTCCCGAGGACATCGAGCTCGCCGGCGGCCGGGTACGCGTCAAAGGTTCTCCGGACAGGGGCATGCCGCTCGCCGCTGTGAGCGTGCTCGCCAACCCGGTCCGCTACGCCTTCGGCGGAGGCACCGAAGCGGCCACCCAGTTCTCCTCCAAACGTCAAGGGCCGCCGCTCCAGGATGGTGAGCAGCCGGGACTCGAGGCGACCGGGTACTACAGCCCGCCGGGCTCCACGTGGGCTTCAGGCTGTCACGCCGCTTACGTGCGGGTCGATCCCCAGACGTTCCGGCTGGAGATCCTCAAATACGTAGTCGTTCACGACTGCGGCAGGGTCATCAACCCGCTGGTCGTGCAGGGTCAGATCGAGGGCGGCGTGGCGCAGGGCATCGGCGGCGCGTTTTACGAGCGGCTCGCCTACAGCGAGGACGGGCAGCTTCGCAACGCTTCCTTCATGGAGTTCCTGATCCCGTATTCGACCGAGATACCGGAAATCGAGATCGACCACATCGAAACGCCGTCGCCGCTCAACCCGCTTGGCGTGAAGGGGGCGGGGGAGGCCGGCGTGATCCCAGTGGGCGCCGTCCTCGCGTCGGCAATCGAGGAAGCAATGGGAGTCTCGATCGTCGAGATGCCGCTCTCGCCACTGAAGCTGTTCGAACTGTCTCAATAAGCGCGACCGATTCGACACGTTTGGATGGTCGGCTCAAGGGGTCAACGCAACACCTCGTGAGATCACGAACCAAGCGCGCCAAATGAGCCGAGCAGAAAGAAAGGACAGTGCAATGAAGAGGGTGTTGGGTCTCGCCTGGGTTTGTCCTGGGCGCAATGGCGGGAAAGGGCCGCCTGGCGGGCCAAACCGGCCTGGAAGCGCTGGATTCGACACGTCTGGCACCAACCGCGCCTCTGAACTCGCTTATTTGACACGGCTGTCGCCAAACGTGCCAAAAAAATGAAAGAGCGGAGACGGATCAGCCTAGTCCGCTCTGACCACGGCGGCAACGATGTTTCCCCCGGGCGGTCCCTGGTGGGAGTTGCGCTCACCTCCGCTCACATAGTTGGTAGTGCGACCTGTCACCGACGCGACGAGCATGCCACCGAGCGCCTTCCCGATCTGATACGCGTCAGCGTCGTCGAGAAGGGTGATCCGCTGACCGCGAATCTGATCGCTGCCCGGTATGACCGATTTGGCGAACACGTGAACGAGGCGTCCCAGATCCGCCTCATCCGGCAATCCATCCTTGAAGCGGAGGCCCGCCGACCGCAGCGCGTTCCTCACACCCTCGGCGTCGATGAAGTCGCGCGTGATGGCGTGGCCGATCCGCAGATGGCTTCGCGAATTGCTCGAGTTGCCGAAAACGACAACCTCGCCGTGTCGCTTCTCGCCGCCGGACGATGTCATCGCCACCTCTGAGTAGAGGTCCCAGTCGCGCCGCACTACTCCGTCTGACAACGACGACTCAGGTACCTCTCCGAGTGCCATCGCAACACCCAGCGCGGCGGCGTCATTCGCGTAGACTCCGGCGCCTTCGGGTCCGAACGTGAGGTCGTGCGAGACAACTGTTTTTCCGCGGGACTCGGCGTCCTTGATGCTCGCGGTCGTCAGCCCGGGAACTTTGACCATGACAAGGTGGACGTCCTCTGGGTCGGTCAGGCCCGCATCGGCCATCGCTTTGTGCGTGGCCTCTGCCACCTTGCGAATCTGACCCATGCGTCCAACCTCTTCGGGCGGCATCGGTTCGGATCCGGCTCTACCGACGACGAGTCGCTTGTCTTTGGTCTCGGCATCTTGATCAGGAACCTCAACCCATTCACGGGTGATTGCCGCGATGTGCGGCGTGATCACGCCAGGGCAGCCACCGGACAGGACGAAGATGACTTCCTTGGCCACATCGTTTGCCGGAATGCCGAGAAACTTGCCAGTCCATTCGCGCAGCGCCACGTCCGCCCAGATGCGACCCCAGTCGTCATGAAACCCAGTGCCTTCCGTCTTTCCGACCAGGGCGACGAGAGTGTCGGGCTTGATCTTTCCCGAGTCGGCCAGTGCCTGTAACCCCGACGTATCCGCTGGCGTCGCCATGGGAATGACGAACATCTCGACCCGCTGAGCCTTCATCCGACTACCTCCGTGTGATTTCAGTCAAGACCTGGTGGCCGTTGAAAGCCAAAGCCGGGCAGCCTCTCGAGCTCTTCAGCAAAATCGAGCAGCTCGTATTCCTGCGCATACTGCCCAACGAGCTGCACGCCGACTGGCAGTCCGTCATGTAGTCCCGCCGGGATCGAGATCGCGGGAACTCGCGCGAAGCTCACCGGCAGCACGAACTGCACGTAGCGCGCCCATTCCTCTGCCAGAAATGAAGGCACCTTCTCGATCGGCATCGGAAGCGTGCCCAAGGTGGGGGTGAGCAGGAAGTCGAAACCTGTTTGAAGAGGGGTGGCGACGGCTTTGTTCGCCGCAAGGGTTGCACTTTCAAACGCATGGAAATAGTCGATTGCGGTCAGGCGGCGGCCCTGTTCAACGAGCTGGCGGATGCCAGGTCCGAGCTTTTCAGGATCGGCAGGGAATCCCGCCATGCTGGCCCGCCGCACGACCCCATAGCCCGCACTCACGGGCTCTGGATCCCAGCCGATGCTCTCGAGGCGATGGCCGGCATTTTCCAGCGCATCGGCGGCGCGCCTGCAGGCGTCGCGGCAGGCCGGGTCCCCGCCGAGGGAGCTCGAGTCAGCGACCCCGATCCGAAAGCGCTTGCGGGAATCTCGCGCTGGAGTCGGTTGGGTCGCCGACATGATCGAGAACGAAAGTCGTGCGTCGGCGACGCTTCGCGCCATCGCCCCGCGCGAGGAGAGGCCCGCGGCGTCGATCAGCTCGCATGGCACACGCTCGGGCGACGGCCGGAGGCCGACCACTCCGCAGCACGAAGATGGGATGCGGATCGAGCCGCCCATGTCCGTACCCATCGCGATAGTGGCCATGCCCGCCGCGACCGCCGCGGCGCTCCCACCACTGGACCCGCCGGGCGTGACGCCTTCTCGCCATGGGTTCTGGGTCGCGGGAAAGAGGGTGTTGACGGTGCCGACCGAGGCTGCCAGCTCGGGCAGGTTGGTCTTGCCAAGGATGGCCGTCCCCGCCGCCCTCGCCCACGCGATCGGGACGGCGTCCGCGATGGCGATGCGATCGCGAAACATGGGGGTGCCGTCGGTCCAGGGCATACCGGCCACGGGGATGTTGTCCTTGACCGCCATCGTTACGCCTGCGCAAAGCCCGGGTGATGAATGGGCGGCTCGATCGACGTGGATGTAGGCGTGAATACGCGAGTCGACACGGTCGATGGCGGCAAGATGAGCACTAACAACCGCCTGCGGATCCAGGTCGCGTGCGCTGACGCGGCGGGCGATCTCGACCGCCGGCAGCCAGGCCATGGAATCCTCGGTTTTCGAAGTCACCGCTCAAGCGTATGTGAAGCGGCGTACTCGCCCACGCCTGCGGCATGGGACTTCCGAGGTGTGCGCTAAGGCTGGACGCTTGGTGCGGGTGGTCCTTCGATCGCAGGTTCGACTTGAGTCCGGCGCCACGATCGCATCGGCTTCACAGCCGGCGCGAGCTCAGCCGCTGGAGTCGGTGCGGGCCCACGTCGCTGGATGGGATCGCCCTTGCGCATCACGAACAAGAACACCACGGCGAAGACCACGGCAGCGGCGGCATACATAGCGATTGTTGCGGGGGAGGCGCTCTGGAGGCTCGATAGGCGCGGAGTGCCCGATACGCCGGATTGGCTGGGCCGAGTGTCGGGGCTGTAGACGCTGTCATTTGTTTCATCGAGCACTGCCGAGTTCCCCGCTCCAGGTGCGGCGATCGATGAGATGTAGGTGATTGGACTGCCTCCGAACATGCCGATGACGCTGGGGCGAGTCTTGTGCGGCGAAGCCACGAAGAAGCGATCAACTTTGGCGTTGTAATTGACGATGTCGCCGCCCACGACCTGGTCGAACTTCTGCGTCTTGTCGGTCTTCAGGTCTCTGCTGATGACGTAGCTCTTGCACGCAATGACAGCTGAATTCGCTTGGACGTTGATCGCCAGCCCGGTGGGGTTGCATCCGCCGAGCGCGAAAGTGTTCTTGATCGTGCCGTCTTTCGGATCGATCTGAATCAGTGCGTCGGCATCAGGGCTCGTGACATAGATCAACCCGTCGCCCCCGTTGAACCGAGGTTGTTCCAGGGCTGACCCGACTTTGAACTGGTCTTTGATTTCGTTCGTGATCGTGTCGATGCTCGTGATCGAACCATCGGCGCCGTTGCTGGCCAAAAGCATGTGATTGGGGCCGTTGTAATCGAGCAGGTCGACTCGGGTTCCTCCTGTCTTCACCTCGGCAACGACGGTGTGCAGGCTGGGTGAGCTCTTGTTGATGTCAATCATTGCAACTGACCCGGACGCCATGCCGGCGTAGAGGCGATAGTCCGAGGAGATCGCCAGTCCGTTGGGTGGCGACGACAGAGCTATCGTCTTGATGAACTTGGCAGTGGCCGCTGAGATGTCGAAGACGTCGACGCCCTGGTCGGTGCGGTCCGCAACGTAGAGGCGGTGATTCCCCTGGTCGATCTCGATGTTGTCGAAATTGCCGGCCTGGCCGTTGAGCGTCGGGACGAGCGTGTTGGCGACCTCGACTGCAGAGCTGCCGCACGCCGAAATGAGCAGCGAGCCCAAGGCGCCCAGGACTGCAAATAGCAGCCAAGCGCCGGCGCCGTGTTTCCGTTCCATCCTTCTCGCTCTCTCCCGATACCGCGACGTGTTCAGTCGGGTAACGCCCAGCCCCCGTCCGGTATTCGAGCCGGCCTGGATCCGCTTCTAGTTCAGCTCGCCTGCCGGCGCTCTACGACCAGCATCACGATCGAGCAGGCAGCGAGCCAGGCCAGCAGCGCGGCGAAGGCCACGATGTCGGGTAGGGCGCCAGCGGCCAGAATCCCCGGCGGCGCGAAGAAGGAGATCCAGGCGACAACCTGAAGAGCTGCCGCCACCACGGCAGCCAGTCCCAGCCAGCGGGGGAGCATCCCCGAGAGCAGACTCGCCGTGCCGGCGGCCCCAAGGAACAGGAACGTGGGAAAGGTCGTCACCTGGAATGAAAAGCTCTGCAGATCGTTGAGGAGGGCGGCGCGCGTGGGATCCGGGTTGGGGCGGAAAGCCAGCGCGTGGAAGGCGGCCACCTCGGCGAGCATGCATGCGGCCACGATTGCCGTTGCGACGAGGGCCGTCAGCGACGGAGTTGTACGGATGCGCGCGTGGAAGGTCGCCGCGAAGGTGAGGAGGAGCATCGCACCGATTCCATCGGCGAGGCTCTCGATCTCGAGGCCGGTGTGGTGGCGAGCGTAGTAAGCGACGATCTCAGCGACGGGCGCTCCCGCAATCGGTGGTGGAGGTGCGATGAGCCCGGTCAATGCCATTGCCACTACGGCCAGCAGGCCTGAGGCCGGCAGCCACCGCACGACCGAGTTCACCGGCCGGAGCTAACCGGGGACGTTATGTTTGGCGTTCGGCCGACTTTGCGCCCGCGCCGGAAGCCGCTGCTCGACCCACTGGCGCAGAGCGTTGAGATTCAATGCGCCGACCACTCGGTCGCGTTCTTTGCCCTCGTCCAGCAGGACCAGGGTGGGGATACCGCGGATCCCAAACCTCTCCTGCAGGCCGGGCGCCAGGTCAGTGTTGACCTTGACCACCTTCATCTGACCGGCCAGCTCCTCGGACAGCCGCTCGACCGCTGGCGCGACGATCCGGCAGGGCCCGCACCAGGGAGCCCAGAAGTCGATGAGGACCGGGATCGGGCTCTTCTCGGCTACGGTGCTGAAGTCCGACATGTCGGCTTCGGTGAGCCACGGGAGCGGCCGGCTGCACTTCGGGCAGTGTGGGACACCTTCCGCGGCAGACCGGATGCGCGTCTTCTGCCCGCAGTTGGGGCACGTGACGACCTTGGGCTCGCTCATTTTTCCTATTCATACGTCCCCGTTCCGAGTGCGCTCCAAACTCTTTCTCAGGTCTCATTTCCTCCCCCTCCAGGGGAGGGAACGGCTCTAGAGCGCTCTGAGCAGAGCTCGGATGACACGCTCAAACAGATCCGTCGCGGTGTTGATGCCGAACCCGACGACCTGCTCGATATTGAAGCTTTCGTCCGCGGCGTCGGAGGTCATCCGCAGAGCCGCCCAGGGCACCCCGTTTTGGCTCGCCACCTGCGCAATCGCGCCGGTCTCCATGTCAAAACACGCCCCCTCCGGGAAATCGCGCAGGATGCCGTCCCGGACCTCTCGCGACGTGACGATCTGGTCTCCCGTTAGGACGACGCCGGATTCGACGGACCGGTCTACAACACTCTCTGTCGCCCGGCGGAGCTGGTCGGACAACGCCGGGTCGGCAGGAATCGTGGCCATGCCTAGCGATGGAATCGTGCCTCTGGCAGCGGTGAAAGGCCGCGCGTCCATGTCGTGCTGCAATGCGCCGGACGCGATGATCAGCCGGCCGGGCGTTGCATCGCTGTCGGTCGCTCCGGCGATTCCGACGGTAATGATCGATCGCGGCTCGAAGGCATCGCAGACGAACTGCGTCGCGAGGGCCGCCGCCACCTTGCCGACGCCTGTGATGACGAGCACCACAGGTTTGTCTTCGAATACCCCTTCCCAAATGGAAAGTTGCGGAGACGAAACCGGTGAGGGTGTGAGGTGCCGGAGCAAAGCCCGCGCCTCCAGCTCGAGGGCGATGACGAGCGCAATCGGACGTTGTCCCTTGGTAGTCGACACGAGTGCGCGACTGAATCTAACCGCTCACGCGGCGGCGCTACGGCGCCGAGACTATCCGGACGCTACTCGTCCGCGGTCCACTCCGGGCCGGAGCCGAGCGGATCAGCCGGGCTGATTGCACGCCACATCACGCGGAAGGCGCCGAACGAGAGCGTCGCGAGGATGACAACTGTTCTCATGCGGGTCATCCTCCTCACCTGTCCCGGGTCCGTCATCGTGTACAGCGCCCGTAAGACTCCGCCGCGGTTCGTGTTTCTCGCTCAATAGCGGCGAGATTCCGGTGGGACAAAACCCAGCATCTGCATTCGCGCTGCCGCCCACGCGGCTTTGATCGCGTCATATGCCGACGGGGCGTCAAGAGCCAAGACGCGAAACCACATTCCCGCCCCATTGGGAAGCTCGCTGCAGCCGGCCAGCAACCCGCTCTCCTCGCAGTGAGCGATGGTCGAGTCGAAGACCGAAGCGTCCATTTCGCCGGCTATCGCGTACAGGGTGCCGATGGCTCGCCAAGCGCCCAGCAGTCCAAGTGATGCGAGGTCATCCGCAGGAGTAAGGCGCGTTGTGTCCCGGAACAGCAGGCGGCCGTCAGGCCGCCGAACCTCGGTCTCGCTGTGGAAGAAGTCGTAGGCGAGGCTTTCGCCGCGCGCCTGGCGGCCCGGCCCGACGACCTCGGCGAGCAGAAGTGCGCCATCCTCCGCCACCACGTGGCGCGCGCGACCGCTGAACCGCGAACCGGCATATGGGATGAAGGGGTCGGGCACGTACTCGCAGTAAGCCCCGCGCGCAACGGTGAACTGCGTCATCGCCTCCGCGGCGCCGTTCGGCATCCCGTAGATGCGTGTCGCCGAGGTGGTTCCGACGTGGAGCCGGGCGCCCTCCTCGATCGAAATGTCGATCTCCAACCGGTCGCCCTGGAGCACCCCACCGCCAGGACTGGAGATCGTCAAGAACGCCATCGCCGGCAGCGCGGGGTCCAGGTGGTGAGCTCGCATCGCCTTCAACGTGCCCTCGCTGTGAAGGCTTCGAAGCACGGTACGTCTCCCGGCCGGCGCCGCCACAACCACCAACCGGCCGAGCTTCGGGCTCGCCTCAGTGGCTGTGATCATGTCCGGCCCAGAGACCCGCCGAATGAGC
>DASRWV010000032.1:0-18768 GCA_035687505.1 Nitrosotalea sp. | reverse complement strand
GGTGCTGCCTAGGACGCTGCCCGAGCTGCCGTTGGTGCCCGTGCTCACGACCGGTGCGGTCCCGGTCGTCTTGCCGGTGCTGCCTAGGACGCTGCCCGAGCTGCCGTTGGTGCCCGTGCTCACGACTGGCGCGGTCCCGGTCGTCTTGCCGGTGCTTGCCAGGACGCTGCCCGAGCTGCCGTTGGTGCCCGTGCTCACGACCGGTGCGGTCCCGGTCGTCTTGCCGGTGCTGCCCAGGACGCTGCCCGAGCTGCCGTTGCTTCCCGTGCTGTGAACTGCGGGTGCGGTTCCAGTTGTCGCGCCGGTGCTTGCGCCGACGCTGCCGCCGGAGCTGCCCGTGCTGTGGACGGCGGGTGCGGTCCCGGTTGTCGCGCCGCTGCTCGCGCCGACGCTGCCGCCAGAGCTGCCCGTGCTGTGGACGGCGGGTGCGGTCCCGGTCGTCGCGCCGGTGCTTGCGCCGACGCTGGATCCGTTGCTGCCCGTGCTGTGGACGGCGGGTGCGGTCCCGGTCGTCGCGCCGGTGCTCCTCCCGACGCTGCCGGTGCTGCCAGAGCTCATCGAGTCGTTCTCTTCGGCTTTCAGAAGAGCGTTGACCCACGCCTCGATGGCGCCCCACTCGTGGGCTGTCAATTTAGCCGTCAGCGCCGCTTGGAGAGATGCCCGCTCCTGGGCTGTCAAATTACCCTTGAGAGCGGCTTCGATCTGAGCCTTGAGGGACGCACTGATCCCGACTTTCACATGAGCGTCGAGCCACGCTATGAGAGCGGCCCGCTCCTGGGCTGTCAGATTAGCGGTGAGCGCCGCTTGCAGATAAGCTCGCTCCTGGACCGTCAAAGTACCGGTAAGCGCGGCTTCGATGCGAGCCTTGAGGGCAGCATCGACCACAGCCTTGATAGTGGTGTCGGCCTTGACGTGGTTGTCGGAGTTGCCACTCGCCTTGGCGGTAGTGTCGGCCTTGGCGGTGTTGTCGGAGTTGCCGCTCGCCTTGGCGCTAGTGTCCGCCTTGGCGGTGTTGTCCGAGCTGCCGCTCGCCTTGGCGGTAGTGTCCGCCTTGGCAGTGTTGTCCGAGCTGCCGCTCGCCTTAGCGGTGGTGTCGGCCTTGGCGGAGTTGTCCGAGCTGCCGCTTGACTTGGCGGTGGTGTCGGCCTTGCCGTGGTTGTCCGAGCTGCCGCCCGCCTTCGCGGTGGAGTCGGAGCTGCCGCTCGCCTTGACCGTAGTGGCGGCCTGCGAGTGCTGGTCTGAGTTGCCGCTTGCTTTCGCAGCAGGCTGAGCCGATGACTTTGCGCTGGCGTTCAGCGCTGCCTTGGCCTGGGCTTCCGCCGCAGCCTGAGCTGCTGCCTTGGCCTGGGCTTCGGCCGCTGCCTGTGCGGCTGCCCTGGCTTGGGCCTCCGCTGCAGCCTGAGCGGCTGCCCTGGCTTGCGCTTCCGCCGCCGCCAGGGCTGCCCTGGCCTGTGCCTCGGCCGCGGCGCGCGCAGCTGCTTTGGCATTGTCATTGCCATCGCCACCACCTATCTGTTGGTCGCTCGAATGGCTGGGGCTGTCGTGCCGCTGAGTCACCGCCGACGCGCTGGTCCTGTCCTGCGCCTTGCCTTGCCCATGGGAGTTGTCCGCCGCGAGCGCAGGCGATGTCCGCGCCAGCATGAGAAGGACCCCCGCCATGAGAACGAACGCGTTGGCGACTAAACGCCTCATAAGCGCAGGTCGACTTGCTAAAAAGTTGCCGAGCGTGTCCAATGCCCACCTCCACGTGGATATGAGCGATTGCCTCGCCGTCATCCTGGACATGGACCTCATCAAATTTGATGCGGATATGTCGCAGAACGCCCCGCTCGGCGTTCCCTATCAGGGCAATCCCTTGACATGACAACGCAAACACCATCCTTAGTAACCATGGACGCGGCGACGAGTGAAGACTCGGTCGTCGGGTTTCTCGACGAAGTTCTCGATGGCACCGGCTGGCAGATCGAGTCCATCCGTCGCCGCGGAACCAGGCTGGAACCACCCGAGTCCTACTGGTCCCTGTTCAAAGTGGACATCAATAAGGACGGGGAGGACCGCAGCCTGCGCCTCGTCGCCAAGGGCGCGCTGAACTCGGAGGCATGGGAAAGGCTCAGCAGCCGCCTCATCCGCCACGGTGCTGGTAGGCCTTGCGAACCGATTGACGGGGTGGGCTATCCGCGTCTGTTCCCAGAAACGCAGCACGCGTTCTGGTTCTACCCCTTCGACCCCGGGATGCCCAACCTGCCTCAGGCCAACGATTCAGTGAGGATGGCGGCCGTCCTGCTCGGAGAAGAGGCCAACACCAAAGACATCCTTGCGACTGCGGGCCGCCTTGGCATAGAGCGAGTCCGCTACGTGCCTGAGGTCGGCGCCATCATGCGCTACACCCTGGACATGGACGGCACTCCGGCCAAGATGTACGGCAAGGTCCAACCGGGGGGACGAGGCCGGCGGACGTATGAGGCCGTGACGAGCCTCTGGCAAGCCGCGGCCCGATATCCAGGACTCCTCAACCTTCCCCGCCCGCTTGGCTACTTCGATGAGATGGGGCTTTTGCTCGAGGCGAATGTCAAAGGGCGGCCGGTGAACGGCAACCGCACGAGCACCGAATTCATGATGGCCGGCAATGCCGCGGCAGAGGCGCTCGCGGTCATTCATGAGTCCGGCGTCGAATCCGATGAGCAGATCGAGATCGAGCGCGAGCTCGCGCGCCTTGACAAGGTCACCGATCAGTTCAGGTACGTCCTTCCGGAGGGCCACTTCTTGCTCAAAGACCTGGTTGCGCATATGCGTGATCGTCTCCGCAAGACTGAGGAAGAAGAATTGCTCCCGACGCACGGCGACCTCAAGTACGACCAGTTCATGTTTCACAACGATGAATTCACGCTGCTGGACTTCGACTACTTCGCCCAGGCTGAGACCAGTTACGACCTCGGTAAGTACTGCGCCTACCTCATCCCTTCATCGCCTAAGGACTGGAAGGAAACGGCGGCTGCCGAGGAGACCCGAGATCTCTTCCTTCGCCGATACATGGAGCTTCGGCCCGACGCCACGCTCCAGCGATTCGGCGTCTATGAAGCGCTCCAGCTGGCGCTCCGGGCGATGTCCTTCATGTGGGTTCAAACGCGCGGTTGGGAAGGCATCGCCGAGACCTTTTTGGTCATGGCCTTCGAGCGGCTGAAGACGCCCCTGCCTAAATAATCCTTAACAGTCCGAACGGGGTGGCAAGGCGCCCCAACGATCCCTTTTACAAGCCTTTACCCAATTCCCGCCGGGATCTCGTGACGTGGCCGTCAGCCTCTCTGGATGGTCATGCGAATTCTGTCTTGGCTTGCTGGGATCGTGGTTGTGGTGGCGCTGGCAGTCGGCGCCACGTCTGTGGCCCGCGCGCACTCGAACCCGACTCACGCTTTGCTCGCCGCCAAACCGGCCGCCGCTTCGTACAACACGGCCGAGCCGGACGATCCGCCCAGGCACGAAACTCGACAGACTTCAGAACCCACTCCGACGCCGGAACCGGTTGTCCTGGCAGCGGAACCGCCGGCTGCAGCTCCGCCGGCTGCGCCTGCTCCCGCTCCGCCACCTCCTCCTCCGCCACCGGCTCCGCCGCCAGTCGTCGTCGGCTCCACGCAGCAGGCGCTGATCAATCAGGATCGCGCTGCAGCGGGTCTTGGTCCACTGACCTGGAGCACGTGCCTCTACAACGTCGCGGTCAGCAACGCCAACCGCATGGCTGCCCAGGGCTTCATCTCCCACGCCAACGGGCCGAACGTCGACCTCACTTGCGGTCTGGGTCACCAGGCGGGCGAGAACGTCGGCTGGTGGTCGAAGGGCGTCAACGACACTCAGCTCAACACGATGTTCATGAACAGCCCCGATCACCGTGCCAACATCCTCGGCCCATACCACTACGTGGCCACCGCCTGGGTCGTCGCCGCGAATGGCTACGGCTACATCGCCGTGGAGTTCAGCTAGCCAAGTAGCCCGTTGATCCCGGGCGTTTCCCTCTCGTAGCGCCATGTGTGCGGCCGGTGACCGGCCCAAGAGGCGCCCTCTGAGGAGGAACGCGAAGGGTGATTTCCGAACCCGGAGAGGGAGTTCGGCAGCGAGCGCCCTGGACCCAGCCGCTCATGTGGCTGTGGGCGAAGAAAGCGTGGATCGCAGGAGGCGTCGGCGCCCTTCTGATCCTTACGACTGTCTATGTGCTTTGGGCCGTCCGCGACCTGCCTGATCCGAGCCAGGACGTCCTTGCCGCGGGAGACGTGATCGTCCTCGATCGTAACGGCAAGCTCATCGAAGACTGGAACCGAGCCGGGCACTACCACATCAACCTCAGCCTGAATGACATGGGCCCAATTGCGAAGGCTGCAATCCTTGCTGCGGAAGACCGCAACTTCTACAACCATGGCGCTGTGGACCTGGGCTCGACTGCTCGAGCCTTGTGGGTCGACGTCACATCTGGTGGGCTGCACGAAGGCGGAAGCACCATCACTCAACAGCTGGTCAAGATCCAGCTGCTCACTCCACAGAAATCAGTGAATCGAAAGGTCCAGGAGGTGGTGCTCTCGACTGCGATCGAGCAGCGGTACTCGAAGGACCAGATCCTGACGATGTATATGAATCGCGTCTACTTCGGCCATGGTGCCTACGGAGTCGGCGCGGCGGCAAAGACCTATTTCAACAAGGACGCCAAGGACCTCACGGCCGCCCAGGCCGCGTTACTCGCCGGCCTGATCCAGGCGCCCACCGCCTACGACCCGGTCCCCCACTACAACCTCGCGCACGAGCGAGAGCTCTACGTCATCCAGGGCATGGTCGCGACCGGCAAGCTGAGCTCGGCGGAAGGCGCCAAGGCGTCCAGCGAGGATGTCAAGGCCCAGCTGCAGATTCAATCCACCGCTCGCCAGAGCAAGGCCCCGCACTTCGTCGAACATGTGCTGGGAACCCTGGAGACGATGTTCGGGTCGGCCGCCGTCCAGCAGGGTGGACTCGTGGTTCATACGACTCTGGACCTCAATCTTCAGCAGATTGCAGACCAGGCGGTCAAGGGAGGCGTCCAGGACCTCGCCTCGACAAAGGTCAACAACTCGGCGCTTTTGGCCGCCGACCCCAAGACCGGTGAGGTCCTCGCCTGGGTGGGCTCCGCGGACTACGGGAACGACTCGATCGCCGGCCAATTCGACGTCGTCAAGGCCAAACGGCAGCCGGGTTCCTCGTTCAAGCCTTACGTCTACGAGGCCGCGCTGCGTGACCACAAGATCACCTGGGCCAGCATCCTTCACGACTCTCCGACGAATTTCGGCGGCTACACACCGCATGACTTCGACAACGGCGCCATGGGCCCGATTCCCGCCAGGACAGCGCTTCTCCACTCGCGGAACATTCCCGCTGTCGAGGTCGGCCGGATGGAGGGCATGCAGAACGTGATCGCGCTGGTTCACCAGATGGGCATCAAGAGCCAGCTCGAACCCGGCCTGTCCACCGCGATTGGCGGCAGCGAGGTGACGTTGTTCGAGCATGTGCAGGGCTACGAGGTATTCGCCAACCAGGGACAGCGTGTGGACCTGAGCGTCATCCGGCAGGTCGACGCTGGCTCGGGCAGAACCGTGTACAAGCACGAAACTTCGAAGGCAGCTGCGGTGCTTACGCCGGCGGAGGCCTACCTCATCACAGGTGTGCTGCAGGATTACCAGAACCAGTGGGGCTTCGGCTGGAACCGCCAGATGGCCAGCAAGACCGGCACCAGCGACAACGGCCGCGGTGGAATCCCCGACTCTTGGATCATGGCTTACAACCCGGACGTGGTCGTCGGCGTGTGGGTCGGCAACACCGCGCCGGACGGTGGCGGCGGCCTGATCACGGCTATCGGCGAACAGGTGGGCAAGAGCGTGATGAAGCGCTTCGTCAATTCACTCCCGGCGACCTCGCGCAACTGGTATCAGCAGCCGGCAGGTATCACGAGGGGCTGCAACGGCGCCAACACGCAGTACATCTTCCTGGCCGGCGGCTGCAACGCGACGCCAAGCGCGGCTGCACCCACTTCCTCGGCTTCGCCGAGCGCCTCGCCCTCGGCGAGCCCGTCGCCGTCACAGTCTCCGTCCGCTCAGCCGAGCCCCTCACCGCTCCCATCGCCGATTCCGACTCCAACGCCACCTCCAGCGTCCCCGTCACCGGTGGCGCCCAAGCCAACCCCCTCACCATGAGTGACAGCCCCTTCATGGCCAGTGTCGAGCGCCGCCGGCCGGGCACATCGATGCGCGCTTACGTCATGCGCACCCTGCCGCACAGCTCGGCGATCGTGGTCGCCAATCGGGCTCCTCACGAACCGCGGCCGGAGGGCGGCTTCACCCGCGGTGCGGGCGGGGTGATCACGGCGCTGTTGACCATGGCGGAGGTGACGGGAGCCGAGTGGGTGGCCTGCGCACGAACTGATCAGGAGCGCGAGCTGGTCGCACAACGAGGGCCGACTTCGACAGTCCCGCTCATTCGCGGCGAGACCAAGCTTCATTACGTCACGCCGACCCCCGACCAATACGAGCAGTACTACTCGGTGATCTCGAATCCGGTGCTGTGGTTCATCCAGCACTACCTCTGGGACCTCGCTCAGCAGCCGATCATCAACGGTCGCATACACCGGGCTTGGACCGACGGCTATGTGGAGGTCAACAAGCAGGTCGCGCGGCGCGTCGCCGAGGTCGCGAGCCGGATGCCTGGGCGGCCGCTAGTCCTGGTGCACGACTACCAGCTTTACCTAGTCCCACAGCTCGTTCGACAACAAGTGCCTGGAGCGATCATCCAGCACTTCGTCCACATCCCGTGGCCAACCCCCCAGTACTGGAAGGTGCTGCCGCGCGAGATGCGAGATGCCATTCTCCATGGCCTGCTCGGCTGCGACATCATCGGTTTTCAGTCGAGTGGCGACGTGCGCAATTTCCTCATGACTTGCGAGCTGAACGGGGGATTAGCGGTCGACGAGCGCGAGCGAGCAGTGCTGGTCGATGGGCGCGTCGTTTACGTCCGCAACTATCCGATCTCGATCGACGTCGCCTCGACGACGCGGCTGTCGTTCTCACACGGCGTCATGGTGGAAGAGCGGAAGCTGCGTGACTGGCGGCCGGAGCACCTGATCGTGCGGATCGACCGGACCGACCCGTCGAAAAACATCGTGCGCGGCTTCCTTGCTTACGAAAAGCTCCTGGTTCAACACCCCGAGTTGAAAGGCAAAGTTCAGTTTTGGGCCTTCCTGCAGCCTTCCAGGCAGGACGTTGCCGTTTATCGCAACTACGTTCGCCGCGTCCGCCAGGTGGTGCAGCGCATCAACAAGCAGTACGGCAGCCAGGCGTGGCAGCCGGTGCGACTCGAGTTCGGCGAAAGCGTTCGCAAGGCGATGGCAGCCCTTCGCAACTTCGATGTCCTCATGGTCAACCCGGTCTACGACGGGCTGAATCTCGTGGTCAAGGAAGGTGCGCTCGTCAACCGTACAGACGGCGTGATCGTGCTCTCCGAGAACGCAGGCGCCCATGAAGAGCTTCACGCGAACGTGCTTTCTATCAACCCCTTCGACATCATGGCGACGGCGGACGCGTTGCATCGCGGCATCGTGATGAGCGCAGAAGACAGGAAGCGCCTCAACGAGGGAGCGCGAGAGGTGGTCCGCACCAATGACATCTCGCGATGGATCACTCGTCAGGTTCAGGACATTCGTGACCTTGCAGCGACGCCAGGCCAGCGCGCTAAAACTGGTTAACGCGCTCGTGGCGCGACGCCGAGCGTCGCGCCACGACTATGTGTGCTCGTTAGTTGGGCCGCGGCCCGCCAATTCCGTGAGAGCTGCGACGCGAAACCGTCACGCTGCGGAAGAACATGATCACGATCAGTCGCGCCAGCACCCACCCGATCAGCGCGTACACGATGATCGCGACGACCACCGACGTCTCCAGTACGGCACCTGAAGAGCTGCCGGTGCCTACCGCCGGCAGCAGGTTGCGAAACGGCGCCATGAAGAAATCGGTCAGGCCGTAGATGAAGTTCGTGAAGCCGGCTTGCGGGTTGGCTCCGAGAAGCTTCAGCACCAACCGGATCGCCAGCAGCCCCTCGATGATGCCGAAGACCAGGTACGTCACCTCGACGGCCCGACGCCCCGGGCTGACGCTGCTGACCACCTCAGCCGAGTCCGCCGTGGCTGAAGCACTGGCGTCGGTGGTGGTTACGCGCGACTCCTCTCGCGCGGTACCTGTCGCGTCGTCACGAACGATTTCGGTTTCTCTGCGCTCCATTTTTGGCGCCCCCTTGTACAAAGTTGGTTTGGAACGAGGCTAGTAGGTAATAGAAAACGCCTGAGAGGCGGCCGCTACCCGGAGGCTCTGGCTGGAGCACTCCGGGCACGGCGTTCTGAGTGATGTCGGAGTTAGTTCACGGGTACCAGAGCGGCATCGTGGAGAGCGCCTCGTCGTGGTCCACATCCGAGTTGGGACCCGACATCGATGAATCGATCTGATACTGCCACGCAACCATCTGACCCGGGCATCCGGGTTCATAGGGTGCGAAGCCGGGAGCGTTGGCCTTGTTGAAGTTGCCGAGCAGCGAGGGCTGAAATGACCACAGGTACGAGCGGGTTGCGAGCTCTGGCTGGTCGGCGACCGCGGCGCACCAGGCCGTCGCAAACTCGGTTCCCGCAGTTCCGTTCCCGTAGTAGGTGGGCGCGTAACCGGCATCGGACACGCCGTCAAACCATCCTTGAACGAAGGCCGCATCCACGTTGACCGCACCCGGGCACTGGTCGCCATACGGTTCGATGTCGATGGCGATCACACGGCCCTTGGGGATGCCGAGGCTCGCCGCGGCGTTGGTCGCTTCGACGGCATACCTGTGGCCCGTCGGGTAGCTGGCCACCCTCGAACAGTTGTAGTCGTTGTAGATTGGCAGGAGGCCCATGTGAAGGCGAGCGGCGGTGGCGATTTCGGCGGCGCTGATGCCAGGGCATCCGGTGTCGGTCAGATAGCGACCCCAGAAGTCCGGTGTCCCGAACCTACCGGCGACCTGCGCATAGATGGTCGTAAGAGATTTACACGAGTCGACGCCCCAGAGAATGCGGGTGGGCTGCGTCGCGGCCGAGCGCGCCTGAATGTTCACCAATGAGGTGGGGACCTCCACTTTGCGCAGGAGCTGGCCGAACACTGTGTCCTGAGGCAGCGCGCCGATGACGGCAGTGAAGAAGGGTGCGGGCCCAGACCCGAGCGTGATGTCTGCGCTGCAGCTGTTCCCAGACTTGCAGGTCTTGCCCACCACGTTGCCATGCTGGTCGTAAATGGCGAGGCTCCAGGGTGTGTTCGTCAGGTCGGTGTTGGCCTTGGCAGTGAGGTGGACGGTGCCACCCATCTGCGGTTGCGTGGTCTTGCCGGACACTGAGGCGGCGAGCCAGGTCGTCGTGATTCCCGGCGAAGTGGCTTGGGGTTGGCCAGAGACCAGACCGACGATCTCGTGCACGCCACCGGATGCGAGCGTCAACGATGTGCTGCACGTAGTGCCGCGGCTGCAATAGGTGAGCCCCTGCTTGGCAGTGTTGTCGTAGATCACGATCGTCCGTCCGGTCTTGCTCACATCGAACGCGGTGTTGGCGGTGAACGTAACCGGCTTGCCGGGGGCAACGACAGTTTCGTTCGCGGCGAGCGTGATCCCAGACCAGATCACGCTGACCTGGTTGGAGGCAAGGCTTGCTACATCGGCTGGCGGCTCGGTGCCCAGCCGCATGATGAAGGCGGCGAATGTGTGAACGCCGGAAGCTGCAGCGTAAGCGACGATGCATTGGCTCGCCTGCACGCAGGACCCGGCCAGCGTGCGAGTGGTTTGGTCGAAAATCTCGATCGCGGTATTGGTTCCTGTCACGCTGGCGTTCGCCGTCGCGGTCAGGATCGCCTTCTCACCAGGCACCATGAAGGTGCTGATGGCATTGAGGTCCAGGCGCTGCGCCGATCCGTCGGGCCGCAGAGTGGCGACAGGCACGCTAGGCGGGACGAGGGGAAGCCCAATCGAGTTGCCACGAGTCGCCGCGTCCACGGGACCAGCGATGGGAAGCAAGACCTCCGTGCATGCAGCCGGGCTGCTCAGCCCAGGGCTGCTGGCGGCCGATGTGCAGGGGGCCTTGCCGTCGGGGGTGGAAGCCACCCCAGGCACTGCGGTCCCGACGCCTTCCTTGATGCTGCACGCTGCGCCCAGTCCGGATGCCGTGCACTGCTCTGCGCCCGCTGGGACGCTGACACGGGCGTCGTTTGCCGGTGCCGTATGGGCGCATCCCAGTTGGGTGTCCGGCACCCCGTCGAGCCCAACCGCACAAACGGTAGCAACCTGGCTGACCGCTTGGGCCACGATCAGGCTTGACGGCGATACGGCGGCTAGAGCCACGACACTCAGGTGGTTCGAGACCACGAAGAATGCAAGCGCGAGGTGTGCTTTGGGCCGAGACATGAAGACAGATACGAGTTGTTGCAGTAAGTGCACGAATCCTCCTCGAGGCGCAGCCCAGCCAGAGACGGCGCGTCTGACTCGAGAAAGTACCGGCGGCCTTGCTACGGGCCTCCCGCGGTTGGGTTAATTAGCCTGAAGGGTTGTCAATTGGGCGCGAATGCGATGAAAAAGCCGAATTCAAGCCCGTTCGCTCAGGCTACATGGGCGATTCGCTCGCCGAAGACTCTTGGCCTCCTACACCAGCGGTAAGCAGGAGGGCCAACATCCTCCGCCCGTCGATGCCGCGAAATCTCCGGCGAACCTTGCGGCGCCGGACGCTAGCCCGTCGCGCCGAACTTTTGGCGCCGATTCTCGTACCAGCGGCGCACGAATTCTGCAGTGAAGGTCGCCTCTTGGCCTGCGCGCATGGGGCGCACCAGCTCCTGCGCGAACTCATGGCTCATGACCTCGATCTGAGCAGTCTCTTGCGCACTCGGAGCGCCTCGCCGGTGGCCCTTGCCGACGACCTCATTGAACATGAGATGTACAAGCCCAGCCGCACCTGTCCCCTCGTCGAGTTGATCCTGCTCCGAATCCAGAGACCGCGCCTGACGTCCCGCGGAGTTGACGGTCCCTAGCCATCCCCCGAACGAAAGGTGATGGATGACATAGCTCACCTCGCGCGACCCGTTCGCCGTCTGGCTGTGGCCGGTCTGTTCTGCGAGGAAGTTCAGCGCCCAGTGTTCGAATTCGGTCACCGACGCGGGCCCGAGAGCCCGCGGCACATGTTCAGCCAGCCCGAGACGGTGGAGGTCTTCATCGATTCGGTGCAGCAGCCCGTGCAAAGCGGTCGTTCGAGTCGAAGCCGGGCCAGACACGCCGCGCGTGTAATCCGCGATCGCTTCGGTGATCCTGAAGATGGGCCACCAGAGGGGAAAGACTGCCGGCAACCACTGCAAGGTCTGTGCAAGCTCGCCGGGCCGCGACAGCCGATAGAGCAACCGGTTGGCGTCAGGCTGGACTTGAACGATGCCGGCCTGCGTCAGCATGTCGAGCGCCTGGGCCACGCTGCCCTTGCCGTAAGCGGCGTCTTCCGCCAGCGCCGAGGCCGCCTGCGGCCGCTCCGGTTCGGCCAGCATCAGTTTCAGGATCTCGGCCCTCGCCGAAACGCCGACCAGCGCGCGTAGCCGCAGCTGGATCAGCGACGGACGTCGTAGGTCTGGCGACCCCATGCGCTCCGGACGGAGGAGGGTCAGTGGGTCGCCTTGACCGGGCCACGGAGCCTTGCTGTGGGCCCGTACGGTCGCCGCAAATTGTCCGAATGCGGCACGGGTGGCTGGGCTGGCCTGCTCTGCCAGGTTGCGCAGCCTGAACGTCGAGGCGAATCGGGAGTGCGTGATACACCAGTCGATGGCGCCAGCGCGCAGGCGGCCGTCAGCGCCCCCGAGGTGAGCAGTAAAGATGATGAGCGGCTCGAGGTCGATCGCCTGCCAGTCGTGGCGGCGGGTTGTGCCTTCAACGCCAAGCTCCGCCCATTGGCTCCAGGCGAGGTCCAGCGCGAGCCCGTCCACCTCCTGGCTCAAGCGGGTCATCTAATTGCCTGGATCCGGTGCTTCATCTTCTGGTCCCTCCCTGCCGGTGCGATGGGCGCGGGAAATATGGCGAAGCAGCCCGGGGCAGGGGGCTGCTTCTACTGAGAAAACGCTCTGCGGCGGACTGCTACCGAGCTTGGCGAGATTAGTGACCGGCGTTGGCCGAGCCGAGGACGTTTCCGTACATCATGCCCAGCGCTAACAGGCCCAGCAGGGAAATGAGAACCAGGGCGAACGTGCGGGCAAACGTGTCCAGCACTCCCGTTTCTTGGGCTCCAGTCTCCTGGTTGGTTTCGATCCCGGCAGGATTCCAGTGGCGGGCGTAGGCGCCGGCCCTGACCGCCAATCCCATCGTCACCAACAAGATGATGAGTAACGCTGCCACCTCGATCTGAGAACGCGCGCTGTGTACGTATCTCCCCATTCATCGGAATTGGCCGGAAAGGCCGGCGTGGAGATTGGGTTTGACGCCCGCAACGCACCTGGGGATGGCGTAAACGGCGCGGCTGCTGAGCGGGTCAGCAAGCCGCGCCAATCAGACAACGCACCGGACGGCCAATGTGAACAACTCTTGACCCGATTATTTTCCGAGACGTCAACCACGCCCGCCTCGGCCAATACTTGCGGGGTCGACGGCGTTTTCAAGTCGTGGAAGTGCCGCTGCTCCTTCAATTCTGGATCGTCCTGTTCACCGGGATGGTGGCCGCCACGCTCGTGCCGCCGCTCCGCAGGTCGATTCCCCGGCCGGTCGAGGTGGGTCTCTGGATAGCGCTGATCGCGGTATGTGTGATCGCCGTGGCGGCCATCACGAATCCCGTCGTCCGCGAGCTCACCGGGTCGACCATCTGGGGCGTGGACCAGATCATCGGGACCATGGTCGGATTGCTTGCCGCAGGAATCGCCGGCTGGATCTCCGAGCATCGGTTCCCGATTGCGACCTGGGTCGTGGTCGTGTACTTCGCGGACGTCATGGCGCTCGCCCTGCTCGGCTCCTATAGAGAGAGCCGGAGCTGGCAGCCGCAGGTCCTACTCCGCGAGTGGATGGAGCTTCCCCGCCTCACCGCGCCCGCACTACAGCCGGTCGTGGTGCCTTACGCGATCGACGAGATGAACCGGAAGTGGGCGGCCGCGTCCGCGGTGGCCGGCGCCGCAATCCTGACTGGGTTGATCCGACTTTCGATCTGGGCGCGTGACGTGCTGCTGCCCAGGCAAGCGGAGCGTCTCGCTCACGCTGCTGCGGTGGGACGGGTCGAGTCGCGTGCTCGCCTCGAGTCACTTCGTGACACGGCGTCACAACTCCAATTCGCCGCTCGAGCCTGGTACGCGGCGGCCGGAGTCCCGGTAGTCAGCGGCGCGGCAGCCGCGACAGGTCGTGTGGTCGACATCAGTGTGCTGCGGGGTGCGCACTCGATTGGCTGGTACGGCCCGCTGAGGCCTGCGCCCGCAGTCCCGAATGAGGAGGAGGAAGAAGAGGATGCTTCGGGACACGGCCGTCGCCTGGCCTCGTAGACCGAACGGGATGAGGCGGCGCGCCAGCGCCGCACGGGCGCTCACCAAGGGGAAGGTATCGAGGCCCGCAGGGTGGATGCTGCGACTCCTAGTCCTAATCGTGGTAGCTGTCCCGAGCCTGCTTGTCACATCACCTGGTTACGTGGCTTTCGCCGAGAAATTGCCGATCCCGAGTCAGGTGGCTTCCGAGCAGCCGGAGGACACCATGATCTATGCCGCGGATGGCACCACGTTGCTTGCCGATCTGCACCAGCCCGGGTACCAGCACTACTACGAGCCTCTGTCCGACCTCGGAACGCTTTTGCCCGCGGCGGTGCTTTCGATCGAGGACCGCAACTTCTACCAGGAGCCTGGTGTCGACCCACAGGCCATCGCTCGCGCCACGATGATCGACTGGCGGGCCAAATCTTCAGTGGAGGGAGCTTCGACCATCACTCAGCAGCTCGTAAAGCTGCGCCTGGTAGGTAACAAGCCAACCATCGACCGCAAGATGCGCGAAGCGCTCCTCTCGTTTGAGATCGAGCGTCGCTACACCAAGGCGCAGATCCTCGAGATGTACATGAACAGCGTCTTCTTCGGCGACACGGCGTGGGGTACCAAGGCCGCCGCGCAAATCTATTTCCACAAGAAGACGAAAGACCTCGACCTTGCCCAGGCCTCGATGCTGGCGGGCGTCATCCGCGGTCCGACACTGTACAGTCCACTGCTCAACTGGACGTCGGCGAAGAAGCGCCAGAGCGAAGTTCTGCAAGCGATGCTGCGCGACGGAAAGATCACGCCGCAGGACGCCGCCGAAGCGTTCGCCGAGGACATCTCGCCTCCATCGCACATGTTCTGGCCGGCCAACCAGATCGTGGCCGCCGACTTCGTCCGCTACGCCGTCGACGACCTGGTCAATCAGTTCGGCTCCGCTGTCGTGTATGGCGGCGGGCTCCAGGTGGTGACCACGCTCAACACGCGGCTCCAAACGATCGCCCAAGACTCTGTGAGCGGCAACATCGCCAGGCTGGCCTACCGCAATGTGAGCCAGGGAGCGCTGGTGTCGATCAACCCGTCCTCGGGGGCAATCGTCGCGATGGTCGGTTCGGCCAATCCCAATGGTGCCGGCGGCCAGTACAACCTTGCCGTCTGGCCACCCCGCAACCCGGGTTCGTCGATGAAGATCTTCACCTACACGGCGGCGATCGCAAGCGGTCGATACAGCATGACGACGCCGATCGCGGACTCGCCGTTCTCGTACCGGGAGGACGGTTGGACGGAGTCGTACACGCCCAAGAATTACGACAGCAGGTACCACGGTACGTGCCAGCTGCAGGTTTGCATGGGGAACTCTCTGAACATCCCTGCGGTGAAAGTCGAGCTGGGGGTCGGTGTCTCGAGCGTGGTGAACATGGCGCGAGCCATGGGCGCGCCCCCGTACCAGCAGCATTCCGACCCGAACGGCGACCCGGCCTTCACAACCGACGACGCGCTCAACACGTACGGGCCGTCACTGACGCTGGGCGGTTACGGTGAGACCCCGCTCCAGATGGCGACTGCTGCGTCAGTCCTGGCCACGCAGGGCGTTCTTCGCCCGCCGTATGCGATCGACCTCGTCATCCGGTCCGGTAGCGTTGTTTACGCGCACGAGCCGGATGCGGGCGCCCGTCAGGTGCTGGATCCCCGCGTCGCGTACATCATGCAGACGATCATGTCCAACGACAACAACCGCGCGATGATCTTCGGGCGCAACTCGCTGCTCACCCTTCCCGGCCGAACCATTGCCGTCAAGACGGGCACGTCGGACTCTTTCGCGGACGCATGGACTGTGGGCTTCACGCCACGCCTGGCCACCGCGGTGTGGGGCGGCAACCCCGACTGGCGGCGGAAGATGACGAAGGACTCAGACAGCTACTTCATCGCGGCGCCGATGTTTCGGCAGTACATGCAGAACGCCCTGGATGCTCTTGGCGCCGGCAACGAGTGGTACCCCGAGCCCCCAGGCCTGGAGCACCGAGGGTCCGGCATCTACCTCCCTGGGACGCGCTGACCGATTTTGCCCTCCCCATTTGGGGGAGCGCTCAGGCGGCAGCCGTCGGAACTCCTGAAGCCTCTTGTTCGGCAGCTTCAGTCGCGCCGAGGAACTGCGCTGCGTACAGGCGGTGGTACGCGCCGCGGGCAGCGAGCAGCTGGTCATGCGTGCCTCGCTCCACGATGCGCCCGGATTCCATGACCAGGATGAGGTCGGCATCTCGGATGGTGGACAGCCGGTGGGCGATGACGAAGCTCGTTCGGTCGGTGCGCAGTGCAGCCATCGCGCGCTGCACGAGGACCTCAGTGCGGGTGTCCACTGAGCTCGTCGCCTCGTCCAGGATGAGCAGTGACGGATCCGCGAGGAAAGCGCGCGCGATGGTGATGAGCTGTTTCTCCCCGGCGCTGATGTTGCTCCCCTCCTCGTCTATGACCGTGTCGTAGCCGAGGGGCAGGTTGTGAACGAACCGGTCTACGAACGTTGCCTCCGCCGCGGCGTGGATCTGCTCATCGGTGGCGCGCGGGTTTCCGTAAGCGATGTTGTCGCGGATGGTGCCACCGAACAGCCACGTGTCCTGCAGCACCATCCCGATGCGCGAGCGCAGGTCCTGCCGGCGCATCTTGGTGATGTCGACGCCGTCGAGCGCGATCCGCCCTGAGCCCAGCTCATAGAACCGCATGACAAGGTTGACGAGGGTTGTCTTTCCGGCGCCTGTCGGGCCGACGATCGCGACGGTATGCCCAGGCTCGGCGACAAGCGACAGGTCCTCGATCAGAGGCTGCTCAGGGTTATACCGAAACGAAACGTGTTCGAACTCGACGCGGCCCTGCCGGGTGACTGGCACGACTGGGTTCGCGGGGTCCGCGCTTTCCTCGTCAGCGTCGAGGAGCTCGAAGACCCGCTCGGCGGACGCCACCCCGGACTGCAGCAGGTTGGCCATCGAAGCGACCTGCGTAAGCGGTTGGGTGAACTGCCGTGAGTACTGGATGAAAGCTTGAACGTCACCCAGCGTCATCGCCCCGGTGGCCACCCTCACCCCTCCGATGACGGCAATCGCGACATAGCTGAGGTTTCCGACGAACATCATCGACGGCATGATGAGCCCGGAGATGAACTGGGCACCGAAGCTGGCCTTGAACAGCTCGTCGTTCTTCTTTCGGAACTCCTCCTCAACCTCACGCCGCCGCCCGAACACTTTGACAAGCTCGTGACCCGTGAACGCCTCCTCAATGTGCCCGTTCAAGGCGCCGGTCTGACGCCACTGCGCGACGAACAGCTTCTGCGAGCGTTTTCCGACCTGGGTGGCGACTACTACAGAGATCGGCACGCTGACCAGGGCGATCACCGCGAGCAGTGGTGAAACCACGAACATCATGGCCAGCACACCGATCACGGTCAGCACGCCGCTGAGCAGCTGGCTCAGCGTCTGCTGCAAAGACTGGGCGGTGTTGTCGATGTCATTGGTGACACGGCTCAAGAGCTCGCCGCGCGGTTGCTTGTCGAAAAACTGCAGAGGCAGCCGGTTCAGCTTGTCCTCGACGTCCTGCCGGAGCTGAAACACGGTCCTCTGGACCAGGTCGTTGAGCAGATAACCCTGCATCCAGCTGAACACCGACGAAGCGATGTACAGACCCACTGCCAGCATCAGGACTGAGGCCAGAGCCCCGAAGTCGATGCCCTGGCCCGGAACGACGTGCATCCTCGCGATCAGGTCGGCGAGGTTGTTGTTCCCGGCCGCGCGCAGGGTCGCAATCGCCTGCTCCCCCGTAATCCCGGCCGGCAGCCGCTTGCCGATGACACCGGTGAAGATGATGTCCGTCGCGAGCCCGATGATCTTCGGTCCGATGACCAGGAAAGCGACGCTGGTCACGCCCAGCCCGATGACCGCAAGGACTTTCAGGCGCTCAGGGCTCAGGCGCTTGATCAGCCGCCGCACGGAGGGGCCGAAGGTCATGGGCTTCTCGGCGGGCATGCCGCCTCCACCCCAAGGCCCTCCACCGAAAGGCCCGCGCGCAGGCGGGCGCGGCGCCGGGCTCATCGCAGAGCGACCGTTCGTCGGGGATCGCTCGCTCATGCGGCGGGCTCGGCGGCCTGGCTGGACACGATCTCGACGTACGTCGGACAGCTCTCGAGCAGCTCCCGATGGGTGCCGAGACCGACGATGGCCCCGTCGTCAAGGACGACGATCTGATCGGCTCCCGCGATAGTGGAGACGCGCTGGCTGACGACCACAACGGTGGCCTGAGCGGTGCGTGGACGGAGCGCAACACGCAGCCGCGCATCGGTGGCCAGGTCAAGAGCCGAGAACGAATCGTCGAAGAGGTAGATCTCGGGCTTCCTTACCAGCGCGCGGGCGATCGACATTCGCTGGCGTTGTCCGCCTGACACGTTGGTGCCCCCCTGCGCGATCGGAGCATCGAGGCCCCCAGGCATCGCCTCGACGAATTCCCGGGCCTGTGCCACCTCGAGCGCTTCCCACAGCTCGTCGTCGGTAGCCTGCGGGTTGCCGTAGCGCAGATTGCTCGCGACCGTGCCGGTGAAGAGGTATGACTTCTGCGGCACGAGCCCGATGCGATTCCAGAGCAGCTCGGGATCGAGGTCGCGAACGCTGACCCCGTCGATCAGGACATCGCCCGACGTGGCATCGAACAGCCTCGCCACCAGCGACACCAACGTCGTTTTTCCTGCCCCTGTGCTGCCGATGATGGCGGTGGTCTGTCCTGCAGTGGAGCGAAACGAGATGTTTCGCAGCACTGGTTCTGCAGCACCTGGATAGCGGAACTCGACGTCTCGCAGCTCTAGCTCAGCGCGAACCTTCACTTCACGAACCGGGTGCGCCGGCGGGACCACCGATGATTCGGTCTTCAACACCTCCCCTATGCGATCTGCACTCACGGCCGCGCGCGGAATCATGATCGCCATGAAGGTCGCCATCATCACCGACACCAGGATCAGCATCAGGTACATCAGGAATGCAGTGAGGGCACCGATCTGCATCTCACCGCTGTTGACGCGTCCGGCGCCGAACCAAAGCACCGCGAGGCTGGACCCGTTGAGAATGAGCATCACTGTCGGAAAGATCAGGACCATCAGGCGGCCGGCGCGCAAGGCGGTCTCGGTCAGCGCGCGGTTGGCCTCTGCGAACCTCTGGGCCTCGTCACGTTCGCGAACAAACGCGCGCACCACTCGGATTCCCGAAAGCTGCTCGCGGAG
>DASRWV010000031.1:0-5049 GCA_035687505.1 Nitrosotalea sp. | reverse complement strand
AGTACGAGGAGGTCATCAAGACCATCGCGTACCTCGAGAGCATTCTTGCGAGCGACCAGAAAGTCCGGATGCTCATCAAGGACGAGATGGACGACCTCGTCAAGAAGTACGGCGACGACCGCCGCACCGAGATCACCGAGGACGAGGCTTCGGAGCTCTCGGCCGAAGACCTTGTCCCAAAGGAAGAGGTCGTCGTCACGCTGACGCATCGCGGTTACGTCAAGCGCCAGCCTCTGCGCGTCTTCCGTGCGCAGAAACGAGGAGGCGTCGGGCTCAAAGGCGCGAAACCAACAGCCGGCAGCGACGCGCCGAGCGGCACGCGCGAGGAGGACTACGCGCTTCACCTGCTCACCACGCATACCCACGCGTCGATGCTCTTCTTCACGCAAAGCGGACGCGTATTCCAGCTGCGGGTGCATGAGGTGCCTGAGCGAGAACGACAGGCCAAGGGCATGCCGGTCAACAACCTGATCGACATCGGCGCGAACGAACGGATCACAGCCGTCTTCGTCCGGCCCGAAACGGAGACCGAGGCGCGCTACATGCTGATGGTCACGAAGAACGGTTACATCAAGAAGACCGCGCTTGCCGAGTACGCCAACGTCCGGCGCAACGGGCTGATCGCGATCAACCTCCAGGAGGGCGATGAGCTGGACTGGGTGACGCCGACCAGCGGCTCCGACGAGATCCTCATCGCGACCGAGATGGGCAAGGCGATCCGCTTCAGCGAGACCGAAGTCCGCGCGATGGGCCGCGACACCCAGGGCGTGATCGGCATCAAGCTCGGCAAGGGCGACGCAGTTGCCGGAATGGCGGTGGCCACACCCGGCGGCGACCTGCTGGTGGTCACGCAGCGTGGCTACGGCAAGCGCACGCCGATCTCCGAATATCCGATGCACCACCGAGCAGGGCAGGGGGTCTTCACGTTGAAGATCACCGACCGGGTCGGCAAGCTCACGGCGATGCGCGTCGTGAATGATCCCGAGGAAGAGGTGCTGGTGATCAGCGCCAGCGGTATGGTGCTGCGCACGCAGGTCGGGGCCATCTCGCAGATCGGCCGCCAGACGCAGGGCGTAATCGTGATGCGCATCGCGCCCGATGACAACATCGTGGCGATCGCGCCGGTGGCCGCAATCGAAGAGGGCGACGGCAAGGAGTGACTCCGCTCGGCTGGATCGGCGTCTGGCTTCTGGTAGCCGGCGTTGTGGTGATCGTGGCCGAGGGTGTGCTCGCGGTTGTTTGGGGCATGGCAGTCGCCAGGCGTTCGCGCGCCCTGCAAGAACGTGTCGAGACCGAGCGTGGATTGATCGAGGCCGATCTCAAACTGCTGCAGGAAGCCCTCGAGGAGACAAGAAGGCTGTGGCGGCCGTACCGCCGCGCTTTGCGGTGGCTGCGCCATCCGATCACCATCGCGCTGATGCAGTCCTACGCGGGGCGGCGAGTGGGTCGATGACCGATGACGGCTTCGCACACCAGGCCGTTGAGGACGCGGTAGCGCGCGAGAGAGCGCACATCGCCCGTGAGCTGCACGACGGGGTCGCCACCGACCTGGCCGGTGCGATCTCTCTTTTCAAGGTCTACATGGAGAAGAGGAAAGGCCAGCCCGACCCGAACCTGAAAAACGTCTTCGAGATCCTGGAGCGCTTGCTGAAGCACGTCCGCGAAACGCTGGCGGATCTGCGGCCGGCGGGGATCGGGCCGGATGGGCTGGTCGGCGACCTTCGCAGTCAGGCTGACGAGTTCGCCCGCCTATATGGAATTCGCGTCGAGCTCTCGAGCAATGGGACCGAAGACCAGCTTTCGCCGCACCAGCGGGAGGTCGTGGCGCAGGTAGTTCGTGAAGCCCTGACCAACGTGCGCCGCCACTCAGGGTCCTCGATCTGCAGGGTGAAGACGGCGTTCGACGCGCGGCCCTTCCTGGTTGAGGTGTCCGACGAGGGACGAGGCATGGTGGCCGGCGGAAGACCTGGCTTCGGCCTGGTCGGGATGCGAGAACGGGCGGCTGGCATCGGCGGCCGCCTGGAGGTGGTGAGCACCGAGGGCCGCGGCACCACCGTGTTCCTGTTCGGCCCGGCCTAACTCCAGGTCACAGCCGGAACGACCGCCGTCGCGGTCGCAACTCCTCGAGCGGCAATGCGAGGTCGTCGGTCATCACAGAGTTGAGCTTGCGCGTGACGCTTTCGACAAGTGAGTGCGTTTTGCGTTCATCGACCTGGATGGCCCGCGCGATCTCCTGGTTAGAGAGCCCATAGCTCAGAAGCTGGGCGACCTCGCCCTCACTTTCGTTGAGACGACCCAGCGGACCGCGGAGCGCTGTCACCAACGGCGTTAGCGAGACGCCGAGGTTGCTCGCGTACTCGACGTCCTCGTCCGTATACCAGTGGTCGCGCCGGCAGCCAACGATGAGAAGCCCAATCGGCCGCTCGCCCGCATCCCCAACCGGCGCATAGAGCAGTGCCGGCCAATCCAGCTCCCAGTCGTACGCCACCGATGGGTTTGGGTTCTCGATCAATGAGTTCATGACCATCGCGCGCTTCTCGTACAGGGCGCGACGGGCGAGTGGCATGAGCGGGCGGCCCTGGAGGAAGCGGCGCGAAACCTCTGACGCGGCGATGGGCTGAACCCAGCCGGCGCGAAGGTAGCCGAGCACCCACCGGTCGTGGCTGATGCCGTTTAGGGCCAGTCCCAAACGGCGCCTGGCTTGCTGGAGCTGAGGAAGCTGGCCCATGTCTGGACCTTAGGACCCCCTAGCGAGCCTGACCTCACCGCAGGTTCAGCGTTTCCTCAAGAAACCTTGAGGTTCCCCTGGCGACCAAAGAAACTTTGAACCTGTTAGGTTGCCGAGGGGTTAATAGGGTGCCGGGCGCGCGCTGGGCGCATTTTGAATGATGGCCAAGTTGCTTGTGGTTGACGACGAGCCACGCACCGCCGAATTGACGGCGGAGCTGCTCCGGCGCGCAGGCTACACGGTCGAGGTCGCCATCAGCGGCACCGACGCGCTCGAGCGCGTTCGACTGAACTCGCCTGACCTGATGCTGCTCGACTACGAGATGCCTGACATGGAAGCGCCTGAGGTCCTCGACTCGCTGCGCTCCGGTGCGGACCGGATCGCATTCCCGGTCATCATCCTGACCGGCGCGCGCCACGCGCCCGGGGACCAGGTCGTCGGCATCGAGCATGGCGCGACCGACTACATCGTCAAGGGCACCGATCGGCAGGTGCTGCTGGCGCGCGTGCGAGGAGCTCTGCGCGAACACGCTCCAGAGGCGCGCGTTACCGTCAGCGGACAGCTGCGCATCGACCTGGCGCACGGCGAGGCATCGCTCGGCGAGCGTGCCCTCAAGCTCGAACGCCGGCCCCTTCACATGCTCCAGCTGCTTGCCAGCCGGCCGGGCGAGGTGGTGGGGCGGGCGGAGCTGCTCGAGCGGGTCTGGGGGACGAACTACGCGGGTTTCGAGCACAGCGTCGAGCAGGCTGCGCACCAGATACGGCGTGCTCTGAAGGACCCTGCCTGGATCGAGACAGTCCGTGGGATTGGCTACAGGTTCGTCGCCCAGCCCTGAGCTGGCGGCGGCCCTGCACAGGCTGCGCTCGACGCTGGCCAGGTTGAAGGCCGAGCTCGAGCTCTCGCAATCCGACGAGACCGCACCGCCGGTCAAGCGCGCGCTCGAGGATCTCAATGAGGCGTTCACCCTTCTCCGCGCGGTCGAGGTAGCGGCCTTCGGGCTGATCGAAGTCCTCGTGGTCGACGACGACGAGCGGCTGGCGGAGCTCACTGCGCGTGGCTTGCGACGGTCCGGTTACGAGGCCGAGTCGGCGGGAGCGCTCCGAGAGCTACGTCCGAATGAGGTGGTCGTTTTTGATCTGAGCCTGGCCTCGGGGCTTGACGAAAGCGCGCGCTCGGCTCTGACTGCTTCCCGGCCGATTGTCGTCACGGGCGCCACTGACCCTGGCTCGCGTGCCCTGGCCGAGAGACTCGCAGCGAGCGACTATCTGGTCAAGCCCGTCGAGTTGGAAGACCTGGTCGCCGCCATCAGGCGGCGAATGGCGGAGTAGTTATCGACTGAGTCTGGGGACGAGGTCGGGGCGATCGGCAATCACAACCGCGACCCTCGGGTCCGACCAGAAGGGAGCGGTGTCCAACTCATCCTCCAGCGTCCATACCCATGCCGGGATTTTCTCGCGGGCGCAGAAGGCGAGCACTCGCAAGGTGGCCAGGCGTTTGTGTACCGCAACGAAGTCTGCCCGACAGGCCGTCAGACGGTTTGCGGGGAAGAGCTCGCTCAGGCGAACGCCGAGCCAGTGCCATGGAGTGGCGTGATCGAGGTCCCTGCCCAACGAGAGGCCCGCGCGAACAGTTGGGAATCGCTCCTTGATCGCGCGGATCGAGACAACCTCGAGCGATGTGATGACGAACTGGCTCTCGGTGAAATCGGCGAGCACTACCCGCACAACGTCGGCTTCATATCCCACTTCCTTGAGGTCGATGTGTAAACCGACTCGTCCCTTCGCCATTTCCAGCAGCTCGGGGAGATCCAAAGCGTCGGGACCCAGCTCGGTCCTGAATTCGGCGATTGAGATCTCGGCGATGCCACGTCCCGAAGGAGTCCGCGGATCGTGGTAGATGACGTACTGGCCGTCCACCGTCCGGCGAATGTCGAACTCGACGAAATCCACCCCTTGATCGATCGCGCGCCGGTAGCGTTCCGTCGTGGGTAGGCCATCCACCCCGCAACTACCGTGGTGAGCGCTGATCAGTGGCGACATGGTGCGATGCTTTCCCTCGGCATGAGTGTGGCGCCGACGTATGAGGGTTGGCAGAGGACCCAGGCGAGTCTGATTCACCGTGTGCCGAAGCTGGGACCACGAGAACTAGGCTTGAGGGCGTCACCGGACGGGTGGCCCATCTGGGCGATCGTGAGCCACATTGCGGGCGCTCGTGTCTACTGGCTCTGCGGGGTTTTCAAGGAGCGCGGCGCTGAGACGACGCCATTCCGCGATCCGCTGGGGGAGGGCTGGGAGGATCGCCTCGACGTTCCCCGGGGTTCG
>DASRWV010000030.1:0-11825 GCA_035687505.1 Nitrosotalea sp. | reverse complement strand
TGTTCGGCATCGAAAAGCGGATTTCTCCGATCTCAGTCCGCGCCTCGAGCACCGCCTCACCCATCGCATACAGCGTCTGCTGCAGGGAGAGGCTGTGCTTGGTCGCAAACGTCTCGATGAGGACGCGCCTGGCTTCGGCGCGAGCGTCTGCCCAGTCGACGTCCGCGCCCAGGTATCGCCAGCGCGCGTCGACTGCGGTCGCGAGGACGCGCTCATGCGTCTCGGGCAGCGTTGTATAGCGATCTTTGGGATACCCCCAGAACTCCGATCCGGCCGTCTTGAGCAGCGTGAGATCGGTGAGACCTGAGACAACCCATTCCGCATCGCCCGTGCAGGTCACGCTGGCAATGCGCTGCTCCGAACCCGCGCGTTCAAAGGCGTGCGGGTGCGGCCCGCCCTCGGCATGGATACGAGTCCATGGCTGCTCTGAGATCGAGACTCGAGCGCGGTGGACCGACGCATAGTCGCCTACGAAGTGGCGGGCGAGGCGCAACGCGAACTCTTCGATCTCGCCCACGTCCTCCTTCGCAAAGGCGAAGACGGTGTTCTTCTGGGTATCGGTCGGCACCACCATGCTGTTGTCGCCGGTGAGGTGCGTGGCCTCGAAGTCGCCGGCGAGCATGACGCTCACCGTCATGTCCTTGATCTCGTGGACCGTACCGCCAGGCCTACCCTTGGTGATTCGGACGACGTGCGTCTCCGCCTTCCCGTACTGGTTTGCACCGAGGCGCGTCGTCATGTGCCTCGGTAAGTGGAGTAACCGAAGGGGCTCAGCAGGAGTGGGACGTGGTGGTGGGCACCTGCGTCAGTCACCGTGAAGACCACCGAAACCTCCGGGTAGAAGGATTTGATCCGAGCCGACTTGAAGTAGGCGCCGGTGGCGAACTCCAACCTGTAGTCTCCGGGCTCGACGCGGCCTGACCCGAGGTCCGCCACGCGGCCGTCGTCATCGGTTACGCCCTTCCCGACCACAGTCCAGGCGCCGTTTTCGCCGCGGTGGCTGAGGGTGACGTCGAGTCCAGGCGCGGGGCGGCCGCGGGCGGTGTCGAGAACGTGCGTCGAGATGCTCACGATTGGAACAGAGCCACCATGCGATGGCGGGCGATCTTGCGATGCTCGGCCGCCGCCGTCTGTGCCTCGGTCACCGGATCGTTGCCCATGCGCTTGCGCATCGCGGCCAGGATCTCGTCGGCGTCGCGCCCTGCCGCCGCGATGAGAAAGACATGACCAAAGCGAGCTTCGTATCGGCTGTTCTCCTCGGCCAGCCGAACAAGCACCTCGTCATCCGCGGTTCGAACGCCGCTTTGCTCGAGCTCGGAGGCGGCCGGCGAGGTGCCACCACGCTCACCGATTCGTGGATGCCCCATCAGAGCCTCCGACCAGTCGCTCGGGTCGAGCTCCGACCACGCTCCTTCGGCTGCGACGAACAGGGCGTCGAGATCCGCGTACGGTCGTCGCTCCGCCACCATCCGCGCCCACCTGTGTGAGGCGAAGCAGGCATATAGGCGCTGCCGTGCCTCTTCTGGCGGGAGGCGGTTGAGCTCATTCAACACCCAGCGGCACCAGCTCGAACCGTGTCACGTCGACCAGGCCACGGTCGGTGATCTTCAGCTCGGGGATGACCGAGAGCGCGAGGAAGCTCAGGGTCATGAATGGAGCGTTCATGGTCACGCCCATGCCGGCCAGGCGCTGTTCCATCGAGCGCATCCGCGCATGGACTGCTGCAAGAGGCTGGTCGCTCATCAAACCGGCGACCGGCAGCGGAAGCTCCTCCACCACGCGGCCTCCTTCGGCGATCACGATGCCGCCTCCAATTTCCGGCATTCGCAAAGCGCAGGCTGTCATGTCGGCATCATCGACCCCCAGGACTACGACGTTGTGCGCGTCGTGGGCGACGGTCGAAGCGAACGCGCCGCGCTTCAGCCCGACGTTGGTGGCGAAGCCCAGGCCGACGCGACCGCTCGCGTGATGGCGCTCGAGCACCGCGATCTTGACGAGGTCGCGTTTGGGGTCGGAAACAATGCACCCGTCGCGCGTGGTCGGCTCGACCAGCTCTGTCCCGGTCAGGAGCTGTGACGGGATGACCCGAATGACTCTGATGCGCTTGGGGCCGGCCGCCACATTAAAGGACGAGGCGCTGACTTCGGCCAGGTGTACGGTCTGGCGCACCCATTCGGGGACTTCGAGCTTGACGAATCGAGGCGGCGCCCCGCGCTTGAGGACCTGCCGCGGCACAAAGGATCGAAGGTCGTCGAGTACCAGGATGTCGGCCTGGTAACCGGGGGCTATGGCGCCATGGCTGCGAAGTCGGTGATACAAGGCGGGGTTGAGCGTCGCCATGACCACCGCGTCCTCGGGCGAGATACCCTCCTCGACCGCGACGCGCACCATCTGGTCGATGTGACCCTCCTCGACGATGAAGCTGGGTTCGCGATCGTCGGTGCAGAACATGCAGCGTTCGGTGCCGTAGCGCTTGACCAGCGGCAGAAGGTCGCGTAGGTTGCGGGCGATGCTCGCCTCGCGAAGCATCACCCACATGCCCAGGCGGCGTTTCTCCAGAGCCTCCTCGAATGTGGTGGCCTCATGGTCGGAGCGGATGCCAGCCGCGATGTATGCGTTGAGAGCGGGGCCGCGAACACCAGGTGCATGTCCGTCCACGTGGTCCGTGAGAACTGTCTGCAGCTTCGCCACCTCCGACTCGCTGCCCGCGATGACGCCCGGGAAGTTCATCATCTCGGCCACGCCGATCGTGCGATGCCGGCGCAGCAGACTCTCGATGTCGCCGGTCGTGAACGGCCGGTGAGGCGATTCGAACCGTGAGGCAGGCACGCACGACGAGGCCATGACGAAGACGTCGAGGGGCAGGTCGGCGCAGCTGTCGAGCAGCCAGTGGATGCCGTCGGTCCCGAGCACGTTGGCGATCTCGTGTGGATCGGCGACCACCGCCGTGGTCCCGTGCGCCAGGACGGCCCGGGCGAACTCGTCGACGGTCAGCTTCGAGGACTCGATGTGCATGTGCGCGTCGATGAAACCCGGCACCAGGTAGGCCCCCGCCACGTCCATTCGCTCGCCGCCGTCGTAACGGCCGAGCCCGACAACGTGGCCGTCCGCGATGGCCACGTCCACCTCGAGCCACTCCTTCGTGAAGACCGAGAGCACCTTTCCGCCGGTCACCACGAGGTCAGCGGGCTGATCCCCTCGCGCCACCGCCATCCATCGCGGGTTCATGACCGAGAAGGATAGTTCGGCAGCTTCAGACGCCTGAGGGCCTTTAGACAAACAGTGGTTGTGTCTTTGAGCGCTCCAGCATGGCGGCCACATCGGTGTCGCTGGGACGTCTCTCGAAGCGCTCGGCCGCGTCGAGGACCAGCGGCAGCAGGTCGACGTCCCCGACCGTGTTGAGAAAGACCCCAGGCCGCCCGAGCACCCACCACACCGCGAGGTCGATGTCAGCCTGGCTCTCGAGGGGCTCGTACCAGGTAGTACGTGTTCGCCGACGCCCCAGCCACGGCCGCAGAGCGATGGACTTGATCGTCTGCACGGCGACCCTGCGCTCCGCGCACGTCTTGACCAGGGCCTCGAAGTTCTCGGCGTAATAAGGCAGCTGCATCGTCACGAAGTTGTAGGGGAGCAGCACGGAGTCGAAGTCGAAGCGCTCGAGGCTGCGGCGGTGGTTGGCCGCAATTTGCGCTCCGTGACCGGTGACGCCGATGAAGCGCACCAGGCCTTCGGCTCGTGCATCAACCGCGGCCTCGATCACACCGCCGGGGCTGAGCGCCGTATCCCATTCGATCGGGTCGGCGAGGTTGTGCAGCTGCCAGAGGTCGACGTGATCGACACCGAGCCGCTCGAGCGACCGCTGCAGCTCGTCTCGCGCCTCCGCTTTGGTCCGCGCATCGGTCTTGGTCGCCAGAAAGAAGCGGCCGGGTTCGCGCTTCAGCCAGGGCCGTATGCGCAGCTCGGCGTCGCCATAGCTGGCGGCGGTGTCGATGTGGTTGACGCCGTGACGGAGGAGTACTTCGAGCGTTCGATCGGCGACGTCCTGGGTGACCCGCGAGAGGGCAGCCGCGCCGAACAGGGTGCGGCTGCTCTTGTGCCCCGTTCGCCCGAAGGCGTCAATCGGGATCGCCATGCAACAAGCGTATGCCGGACGTGCTTCCGGCGTCGATCGTTTCGCCTAGGGTTTCGCCAGCGCCCAGTTGGATATGCCGGCGCCAGTAGTGTCGCCGACGGCGACGTCTTTGTAATAGAAGTAGAGCGGGGATCCCTTGTAGGTGACCTGCGTCAAGCCATCCGGCCTGGTGATGGTGGACACCTGACCGGTGATCCCGGGTCCGGTATCGATCGTGGTGCCTTCCCAGACGGATAACGCGGGCCACCTTGTCAGGCATGCGCCGGTGCAATTGCTGACACCCGCAGTGTCTCGCGCGAACATGTAGAGCGTCATCTGGTTGGATGCCGCAACCAGGAACGTGCCATTCGTCGCATCCGTCTTCGTCACGACGACACGGGTGGCGGTTGGACTCGGCGACGACACTGCGGTGGTGGCGGGCGAGGCTCCGCACGCCATAAGCAGGCCGCCGAGGACTCCGTAAGCAGCGAACCGCAGTGTTCTCATGTGCACCTCCACCCAGGAATCGATTACCGGATGCCAGACATCGATACCTGATTGGGTTACGCGCCCAAGCCAGCTAGCTCCATCGAGAGGACTGCCGCCGCGACCAGTACTGCGTGGGCGGCTCGGTGAGTGCGGCCAGCGCTTCAATGTCACTCGCGGAAAGTTGGACTGACAGCGCTTCGAGGTTGCTCGACAGCTGAGCGACGGTGACGGCTCCGGACAGCACCACGTCCACCGATTCGTTCGCGAGAACCGCCGCGATCGCGATCGCGTCGACGTTCACCCCGTGGCCGGTCGCGATCTCTCCCAGGACTCCGGCCGCAAGCTCGCCTCGACTGGTGAGGCGCCCATTCGCCAGGGCCTCCTTGACGATGACGCCGTAGCCCGCCTCATGGGCTTCGGCCAGCGCCAGGCCGGCCGAGCGTTCCAGCAAGTTCCACGTCGCCTGGACGGTCTGGAAGACGGGTTCACCATCGACTCGAATTTCGAGTGAGCGCCTGATCACGTCGGGTTGACCCGGACCGCTTACTGAGAGCCCGATCGCGATGCCGCGCTCTTCGAGGTGCGCGAGCTCAGTCAGGACTGCATCGTCGCTCAGGACTCCCGTTTCGAGCGTCGCGGAATGGACTTGGTAGAGCAAAAGGCGGTCGCCGAGCTCGGTGCGGCTCTCCGCGAACTGGCGCCGCAGGGCGCCGATCGAGTGGTCTTTCACCTCGTGCACACCAGCACTCGTCGACCAATCCGCGACGTATGTGTAGCCCCATTTCGAGCCGACGACTGGGTCGCCCGGCGGTCGCGCCCGTTCGGTGAGCCAGGAGCTGAGGAATCGCTCGGCGAAGCCGTAGGAACGGGCGGTGTCGATGTACCGGACGCCGGCCCCGTATGCCGCATCCAGCAGCTCGTGGGTGCGCTTTTGCATGAACTCGACCGATCGATCGTCACCCAGGTCGTCGGCTCGGCCAAGACCGAGGTAGGCGGGGCGGCCGACACCCGCCAAACCAAGACCAATCGGCGTCGCCGCCAGGCCGGATGCCCCCAGCGGCCGCGTACGCATCACGGCTCTTGTTCGATCCACACCAAACGGGGCCGCCATCCCCGTGCGGCTCGGACCTGTCGCCCCAGTGCCTGCCGTCGCAAGGTAGCCATGAATGCTACAGGCGCTACCCGAGCAGACCGTGATCGTCCCCGTCCAGGCGCCTTTGACGGTTGCCACAGACGAGCAGCGCCGCCGGCTGGCCGACGAAACCACTGCATGGTTCGCCCGGAACGAGGTGCACTTCGGCGTATCGATCGCGGGCGAGGTCGTTCAGCGGCCGATCCCGTTCGACCCGCTGCCCAGGATCGTGGATTCCGTCGGCTGGGCCTGGCTCGAGCGCGCGCTGGCGCAGCGGGTTCGGGCGCTCGACCATTTCATCCGGGACGCCTATGGCGAGTGCAGAGTCTTGAAGGCAGGACTCGTGCCGCCCGAGCTCGTGTACGGCTCGACCTCCTGGTTTCGATCTTGCCGAGGGCCTGCCGCCCTGCGCCCGGGCCAGATCACCATCGCGGGCATCGACCTGGTCCGTGTCGATGGCCGGTGGCTGGTTCTGGAAGACAACCTGCGTGTGCCCTCCGGGGTCAGCTACGCGCTCGCCTCGAGGCGGGTGCTGGCCGATGTCGCTCCCGAGCTGCTCGCAGGGCCGCGCCCGCGCGCGCTTGGCGAATATCCGCGCCGCTTGCTGGCGGCGATGGAGCAGCGCTCGCCGGAAGAAGGCGTCACGGTTCTCCTCAGCCCGGGGCCCGCGAACGCGGCGTACTACGAGCATGTCGAGCTGGCGCGCCTGATGGGAATTCCCGTCGTGACGTCGGCCGACCTGGTGGCCAGCCATCGCGGCTGCTGGCTCCGGCAGAACGGAGGCAATGTTCCGGTGGCGCGCATCTACCATCGCTACTCCCCTGAATACCTGGACCCGCTGGGCGGGCGCGACGACAGCTTGATCGGGATTCCGTTCCTCTTCGCCGCCTGGAGACAGGGCCGAGTCGTGCTCGCCAATGCGCCGACCTGTGGCGTCGCCGATGACAAGAGGCTCTTCCCGTACGTGCCCTCCCTCATTCGGTACTACCTCGGCGAGCAGCCGATGCTGGAGCAGCCCCTGACGATCGAGCTGGACACCGTCGCCCGGCGCCGCAAGGTCATGGCGCGCTTCGACGATTTCGTCTTCAAACCGGTCAACGGGAGTGGCGGCAAAGGCATCGTGTTCGGCCCGATCGCAAACGGCGAAGAAAAGGCCGCCCTTGAGGCCAGTCTCGACGCGGCGCCCGGCAGCATGGTGGCCCAACCTGTGCTAGAGATCGAGCGACTCGCGTGCGTCGCGCCGGCCGGAGGTCTTGAATTTCGGCGCTGCGATCTCCGCGCCTTTGTCGTGATGGAGGTCGATCCGTGGGTGATGCCAGGCGGCCTGACGCGGGTCGCTGCCGGGACTGATCAGTGGCTGGTCAACTCCTCGGCCGGAGGCGGAGTGAAAGACACCTGGGTCGAGTCCTGATGGCGATCGCCCGTGCGGTGGGACCCTGGCGACGCTACGAGATCGTGCACGAGAGCATCCATCACTACGGCAGCGATGCGACCCGAAGTCGCAACGAGGTAAGGCTCCAGCCGCTGCCGCGCAAAGGCATCCACCTCGAGAGCTTCCGGCTCGAGGTGACTCCTCCCGCGGAGACGGACGCCCAGGTGGACCACTTCGGGAACCCGACATGGCTTGTGAGCGTGGAGGCTCCGCACTCCGAGCTTCGCGTGACGGCTCGAAGCCAGGTTTCGATCGCGACGCGCTCCGGAGCTCCTTTGGCCGCGATTCCCTGGAGTCCTGCCCGGCTCTCGAGAAACCCGGCGGTCGAGTTTCGACTGCCTTCGCCGAGGGTCCCCGATCTGCCTGCCATCAAAGCGCTGGCCGACGAGATGGGTCTTGTCGAACGAGACTGGGACTCGTTGCTTCGAGCGAACCGAGAGCTTCGCCTCCAGTTCGAGTATTTGCCCGGGTCGACCTTGGTCTCGAGCACGCTGCAGGAGATCCTGGACCTGCGGGTTGGTGTCTGCCAGGACTTCGCCCATGTGTTGATAGCCCTGGCCAGGCATCTCGGCTGGCCGGCTCGGTATGTGAGCGGTTACCTCGTTCCCGAGGCAGAGTCGGAAGGGTACAGCCATGCCTGGGTGGAAATTGGGTCCGCAGATGGCAGCTGGTTCGGCCTCGATCCAACACACAAGGGCGAGACCGGCGACTGGCACGTGGCGGTAGCGGTCGGCCGCGATTACAGCGACGTGTCACCGCTGCGCGGAGTCTTCGTCTCCGCATCGCCGGGACTGGTTCCCGAGGTCTCCGTCAGGATCGCCGCCGTAGACAAATAAACTGGACGAGGGATGGGGACCTCGTGCAGCTGACGCCGCGCGAATCGGAGAAGCTTCTGATCTATGTGGCCGCCGACCTGGCAAGGCGCAGGCGGGCGCGCGGTCTGAAGCTGAATCTGCCCGAGTCGGTGGCGCTCATCACGGACGCCATGCTCGAGGCTGCCCGCGATGGCAAGCGCGCCGCCGAAGTGATGGCTCTCGGGCGCCAGGTGCTCACACGTGACGACGTGATGCCCGAGGTACCGGAGCTGCTCCATGTAGTACAGGTTGAGGCGACTTTCCCGGATGGCACCAAGCTCTTGTCCTGTCACGACCCGATCCCATGAGCCCGATCGGCGGCTACATCCATCCCACAAAGGACATTGAGATCAACGCCGGCAAGCCTGTGACGGCGTTGCGCGTGACCAACATGGGTGACCGGCCGGTGCAGGTCGGCTCGCACCACCACTTCGCGGAGTCCAACCGCGCGCTGCGCTTCGACCGCATGGCCGCTTACGGCCGGCGGCTCGACATCCCGGCCGGTACTGCCGCGCGTTTCGAGCCCGGCGAGTCGAGGGAGGTAAAGCTGGTGCCCTTCGGCGGACGGCGCTGGATGGTCGCGTTCCAGGGGTTCGTCGGGGGCTCGCTGGACGAGGCCGGGGCCAAAGACCGGTTCGCGGCCAGGCTCAAAGAAGCCGGCTTCGATCTTGGGGCGCCGAAGTGAGAATCAGCCGCCGCCAGTACGCCGAGCTCTACGGGCCCACCACCGGCGACCGCTTCCGCCTTGCGGACACCAACCTGATCTGTGAGGTCGAACGGGATCTCACGGTGCCCGGGGAAGAAGCGGTCTTCGGCGGCGGCAAGACCATTCGCGACGGGATGGCCCAGTCATCCACCCTCACCAATGCGGAAGGAGCGCTCGACTTAGTGATCACCAACGCGGTGGTCATGGACGCCCTGATCGGCATCGTCAAAGCCGACATCGGGATCCGGGCCGGCCGCATCGTGGGTGTCGGCAAGGCCGGCAACCCCGACATCATGGACGGCGTCACCGATGGCCTGGTGATCGGGGCCGGGACCGAGGTGATCTCGGGCGAAGGGTTGATCGCAACCGCAGGCGGGGTCGACACCCACGTGCACATGATCTCGCCGCAGCAGGTGTGGGCGGCGATGTCCAACGGAATCACCACCATGCTCGGTGGCGGAACAGGCCCTGCGGACGGAAGCAACGCCACAAGCTCTACGCCCGGCGCCTGGAACATCGCGCAGATGCTGCGCGCCGCGGAGGTGCTCCCCGTGAACTGGGGATTGATGGGCAAGGGCAATGCCAGCACGCCGGACCCGCTCCGCGAGCAGATCGAGGCGGGCGCGTGCGCGTTGAAGGATCACGAGGATTGGGGCACCACCCCGGCGGTCATCGATCAGAGCCTGCGTGTCGCAGACGAGTACGACGTCCAGGTCGCCATCCACACGGACACGTTGAACGAGGCGGGCTTCGTCGAAGACACCATCGCGGCCATCGCGGGCCGGACCATCCACACCTTCCACACCGAGGGTGCGGGTGGAGGCCACGCGCCCGACATCATCAAGATCGCCGCGCACCCCAACGTGCTGCCGTCGTCCACCAACCCGACGCGTCCATTCACCGTCAACACGCTGGACGAGCACCTGGACATGCTGATGGTCTGCCACCACCTGAACCCCGGCGTGCCCGAGGACGTGGCGTTCGCGGAGAGCCGGATCCGGCCTGAGACGATGGCTGCGGAGGACGTGCTCCACGACCTGGGCGTGCTCTCCATGTACTCGTCGGATTCGCAGGCCATGGGACGGATCGGCGAGAGCTTCATCCGACTCTTTCAGACCGCCCACAAGATGAAGCACTTCAACGGCCCGCTCGAGGGTGACGGCGCGGCGGACAACACGCGCATCCTCCGCTACCTGGCCAAGCTGACGATCAATCCGGCCCGCACGCACGGCCTGTCGCACGTGGTGGGCTCGATCGCACCCGGAATGCTGGCCGACATCGTGCTGTGGCCGATCGAGTTCTTCGGCGTGAAGCCAAAGCTGATCCTGAAGGGAGGCATGGTGGCCTGGGCGCTGATGGGCGACCCCAACGCGTCGATCCCAACTCCGGAGCCGGTGATCTACCGACCCATGTTCGGCGCCCTCGGCGGCGCGCTGGCGCAGACCTGCGTCACCTTCACGTCGCGAGCCGCCCTCGACTCAGGCATACGCGAGCGCCTGGGCCTTGACCGAAAGGTCGAGGCGGTGCGGGACTGCCGCAAGCTCGGCAAGGCGGATATGGTCCGGAACGACAGGACGCCTGAGATCACCGTCGACCCCGAGACCTATGAGGTTCGTCTTGATGGCGAGCTGGCCACCGTGCCGCCGGCCGAGACGCTGCCGATGACGCAGCTGTACTTCTTGGTGTGAGATGAAAGCATCCCCGCTGCTGGCCGCGCTCCAGCTGGGCGACAGCGCGTTTCCGAGCGGCGCGTTCACTCAGTCCTACGGCCTGGAGACGCTGGTCGCCGAGCGCGCGGTTTTGAGCGCCTCAGATGTCGAGGCCGTGCTCGCTGCTCACCTGCGTCACCGCCTTGCGAAATCAGACCTGCCGGCCATGCTGGCGGCACACCGAGCCGCTACCCATACGGATGTAGACCTGGTGATTCGGATCGACGCCGCCCTGACCGCAATAAAGATGACGCGCGAGGACCGCCAGGCGTCGCACCGCATGGGCGCCCGGCTGATGACCGAGGCCAGGCGCCTCGCGCCCCATCCCATCCTCGAATCGAGCCCAGAGAACGCCGCCGTCGCCTTTGCGCTGGCCGGGCTCGCGATGGGGCTCTCCGCCCGCGAATCCGCATTCACTTATGCCTACAGCTTCGCGTCGTCGCTGGTCTCAGCCTCGATGCGCCTCCTGCGCATAGGCCACGGTGAGGCGCAGGCAGCTCTCCGTCGCAGCCATCCGGAAATCGAGCGAGCGGTGGACGATGCGGAGACCCTTCCGTGGGAAGCGCTGTGTCCTTTTGCACCTCGCCTGGAGATGGCGGCCGCCCGCCACGAGCGCTCGCCCGCGAGGCTCTTCGCGTCGTGACCGCAACGCTTCGGGTGGGTGTCGGGGGGCCTGTCGGTTCAGGCAAGACGGCTCTCATCGAGCGCGTGGTTCCGCTTCTGGTGACCCGCGCGCGCTCGGTGGTCGTGGTGACCAACGACATCCTCACCCGCGAGGACGAGATGCACGTCAAGCGCACGCTGCGCGGCGTGCTCGCCGAGGAGCGGGTGGTCGGCGTCGAAACCGGCACCTGCCCGCATACAGCAGTGCGCGAGGATCCGTCGATGAACCTGGCGGCGCTGGCCGAGCTCGACGCGCAGTTTCCAGACACGGATTTCGCCTTCGTCGAAAGCGGCGGTGACAACCTGACGCTGACCTTCAGCCCCGAATTGGTGGACGTCTACCTGTACGTCATCGATGTGGCGGGTGGCGACAAGATTCCGCGCAAGCGCGGTCCGGGCCTGGTCCTCGCGGACCTGCTGGTGATCAACAAGGTGGACCTCGCGCCGCATGTCGGCGCGGACCTGGAGGTCATGCAGCGGGACTCCGAGCTGGTGCGCGAGGGGCGGCCGTTCGTCTTCACCAACTGCAGGACCGGGCACGGCGCGGAGGCGGTGGTGTCATTCCTCGAAGCCGCCGCGAGCCGGCATGCTCATTCGGCGGGTCTCTGGGCCGGACATGATCACAGCCACTGAGGCGAGCCCGAAGCTCGGCCGGTTGGTGGTTGTGGCGGCGCCGGCCGGGAGACGTACCGTGCTTCGAAGCCTTCACAGCGAGGGCACGTTGAAGGC
>DASRWV010000029.1:0-12712 GCA_035687505.1 Nitrosotalea sp. | reverse complement strand
GGGCGGCCGCCACGCCCATGGGGCGCTTTGGCGATCCATCGGAGTTCGGCGCCGCGTGCGCGTTCCTGTGCTCCCGGCAGGCGGGCTACATGACCGGGCAGACGATCGGTGTAGACGGCGGAGCTCTCGTCGGCGTTCATTAAGATTCGAGAGTGAGCGCAATACGTTTCGCTGAACGAATGTCGCGCCTCGGCACCGAAGGGGCGTTCGAGGTGCTGGCCAAGGCGAGGCGGCTCGAGGCCCAGGGCAAGAAGATCGTCCATCTCGAGATCGGCGAGCCTGACTTCGCCACCCCTGACAACATCATCGAGGCCGGCATCTCGGCGATGCAGAACGGCTACACGCACTACACGCCGGCGAGCGGGATCCTCGAGGCGCGTGAGGCTGTCGCGGGCTTCGTCGCCCGGACCCTCAAAACCGACGTCGACCCGGGCGAGGTGGTCCTGGTCCCTGGCTCGAAGAATGTCTTGCTGTTCACGCTCCTTGCGTGCATCGAGCCGGGCGACGAGGTCATCCTGCCCGACCCCGGCTACCCGGCGTACGCATCGCAGGTCAACTTCATCGGCGGCGTCCCGAAGACCGTCACCCTTCGCGAGGAGAGCGGATTCCGGATGGACCTGGACGAGCTCGCCTCATTGATCACGCCGAAGACGCGGATGCTGATCGTCAACACTCCGCAGAACCCGACAGGTGGCGTTCTGACAGCGGAGGATGTGGAGTTCGTGTGCGAGCTCGCGCACAAACACGACCTGCTTGTGGTTTCGGACGAGATCTACAGCCAGCTCGTCTACGGCTTCCAGCACGTGTCGCCGCTGGCGCATCCGGGCATGCGCGAGCGCACCGTTTTGATGGACGGCCTGTCGAAGTCATACGCGATGACCGGGTGGCGGCTGGGCTACGCGGTCGCGCCGAAGGCGCTGGCAGCCAAGCTGGACACGCTGATGATCAATTCGTCGTCATGCGCCGCGGGTTTCACGCAAATGGCCGCGATCGAGGCGCTGAGCGCGCCTGAGTCAGAGCATGCGGTGGCGCGGATGGTCAAGGTCTTCGAGCACCGGCGAAACCTCATCGTGGACGGGCTCAACGCGATTCCGGGCATGCGATGCGCCCGGCCCCAGGGCGCGTTCTATGCGTTTCCGAACATCGAGGGGACGGGGTTCGACGAGCACGAGCTGGCCGATCGGCTGCTGACCGAGGCGGGGGTGGCGGTGCTGCCGGGGACCGCTTTTGGAAAAGCGGGGAAGGGGTTCATCCGGCTCGCGTACACGCAGTCGGAGGACGAGCTGAAGCTGGGGCTGAATCGGATCAAGGAGTTCATCGCCGCGAACCCGCGTTAACCCGAGACCGTCCGGGTGACGTACATCCGAGCCCTGTCTTTCAAATGCACCGTTGGTGCCAGACGTGTCGAATCGGCGAGTTCAAAGGCGCGTTTGGTGCCAGTCGTGTCGAATCCAGCGCATCCAGGCCGGTTTGTGCCGGCCAGGCGGGCCTTTCCCGCCATTGCGCCCACGACTAAACCCAGGCGAGACCCCACACCCTCTTCATTGCACTCTCCTTTCTTTCTGCTCTGCTCATTGGCGGCCTTGGTTCGTGATCTCACGAGGCGTTGCGTTGACCCCTTGAGCCGACCCGCCAAAAAAAGAGAAGAGCCGGGCGCGGCCCGGCTCTCCTAGGAAGTCAACGTCGAAATTTAGTCTTTCGTCTCGTGCTCGGCGGTGACGGTCGTGTGCTGGCCGGTCACCTTGACCGTGACGGTCTTCTTGGTGGCTGCGGCCGGCGCGGCCTCGTCGTCCGTCTCGAATTCGCCTTCTTGTTCGACTTCTGTCTCTGTTGTGGTCTCTGCGGAGACCTCCGCCTTCTGGGCGGCTAGCCTGGCGGCCAGCTCGGCTGCCGTCTCAGCCGAGATGTCGAACGTGTAGGTCACGCTGGCCGCGTTGGCCGCGGTGATGATGATCGTGATCACCGATTTGCCGGCTGGTGCCGGCGTACTCGGTGTCGTCTGAGCGAAAGCTGGCGCGATGGCCAAAATGGCGCCCGTGGCGGCTGCGGCCGAAGCGGACCCGATCCTGGACAGATTGATTCTCGGCAAGTTTGTTCCTCCTTGGAAATACGACTGAATAGCCTAGAAACGCCTGGCCGGGGGAAAGTCGGAAGTTTCTAGTTGGACGGGGGGATAGGCGACGACCGCTGGCCCGAGTGATTTCCCGAGCTGCTGGGCGGTTCTGGAGGGTCAGTTGGCTCAGGTCTCTCCGTCGGCTCCGGGCTGTCCTTGGGCTCTGCGGTGTTCGCCTGGTGGTCAGGTCCTTGATCGGGCTGTGCTTGGGCTGCCGGAGCGTTGCGTGGAGTCGTCGGGTTTGGTTCTGCGCTCGGGGCCGCCTCTGGGGTGTGGTTGACGGTCTGGATGGTGGATCCGGCGCGCTCCACCCAGACGAGCGGGTTGGCGCTGCCGGTGAACGCCGTGGCGGAGATCGCAAGGAGGACGGTCGCTCCGGCAGCAACCAGGGCAGGCACCAGCGGCCACGCCCTGGCGCCGCCCATGACCGATGACGCGTAGCGGGGGTTCGAAGGCGGCGGTGTGACCCGGTCGAGGGCGGCTTTCAGGCGCCAATCGAAACCGCGGTCCAGTGGGTCGTGCTCAGTGTTCGGCATATGAACTCGTTTCCTGCTCTGAAGACAACGCCGAACTCACCTCAAGTGAGAAGGCTTCTGAGCTGGATCTTTCGACCAGCGGCCGAAGCCGCTCGGCTGCCTGGCTCAGGCGGGTCCCGATAGTCCGCTCCGAAACGCCCAGCGCAACCGCGATCTCCCGGTTGTTGTAGCCGTGGTAGTGGCGCAGCACGATGGCCGCGGCCAGCTTCGGCGGGATCGAGCGAAGTGCTGTCAGCAGGTCGGGCTTGGTCGCGACCTGGGCTGGGTCGTCGCCCCCAGCCGGCCGGCCCAACCGGCGCAGCAGCTCTCCCACGGTGCGGAGCTGCGAGCTGCGCCGGTACGAGATCGCGCGGTTGACCGCGATCCGGTGGATCCAGGCCTCCGCTGGAGCGTCCGGCCGCCAGCGCTTCCAGGCCTCGAACGCCTTTACAAAGGCGTCCTGGGCGCAATCCTCCGCTTCGGCGGGATCGTGCAGGATTGCCGTCAGAGTGCGGTAGACACGCGGGTACGCACTCCTGTAGAGGCGGTCGAAGTCCTCTCGCGAGCCGGGCTGGTAGGTGTCCGATGGCTGGTCGGGCACGGCTGACACGTCGGCTATAACGGAAAAAGGGTACCCAGCCCTGTGGCGGGGCCGTCAAGTTACAGTCGTGGTGTGCCGATTGTCTGGACCGATGACCCGGCGGCCAACCAGCTCCTTGAGGCCGATCCGCTGGCGCTTTTGATCGGGTTGGTGCTGGACCAGCAGGTGAAGATGGAGAAGGCGTTCGCCGGGCCGTACGAATTGAAAAGGCGGCTCGGACACCTCGACGTCCGAAAAATCGCGGCCATGGACCCGGACAAGTTGAATGCAGTGTTCCGGGAGAGGCCGGCGCTGCATCGATTCCCCGGGAGCATGGCGACGCGCGTCCAGGCGCTGTGCCAGGCGATCGTCAAGGACTACGCCGGGGATGCAGGTTCCGTCTGGAGGGAGGCTCGCGACGGGGATGCCCTGGCCGCTCGGATCAAGAAGCTGCCGGGCTTTGGAGACATGAAGGTCAAGATCCTGGTTGCGGTCCTCGCCAAGAAGTTCGGCGTCAAGCCGCGCGGGTGGGAGAAGCACGCCGCCTCGTGGCACACGGTCGCGGACGTGGACTCGGTCGAGACGATGGTCCAAGCCCGCGAGGTGAAGCGCGCGATGAAGGCGAAGGCAAAGGGCGGCTAAACCAAAGGGATCGACCCCCACCCGGGCACCGCAAGCGGTGCCCGACCTCCCCACAAGGTGGGGAGGTGAAAAGCTTTCTGGTAGGGTTTGGCCTCCGGCACGGCCGAAGCGAGTCGTGCGGAAAGATCAGAAGAGAGGGGACTAGATGAGAGAAGCAACGCCTACCCGGGAGGAAGCCCGGGCACTGGCTAGAGACCATGCCCTGATCCCGGTGTATCGGGAAGTGCTGGCCGACATGCTCACCCCAGTCCGCGCTTACACGCTGCTGTGCCCGCCGGGCACTCCGGGTTTCCTGCTCGAGAGCGTCGAGGGAGGCGAGCGCCTCGCCCGCTACTCCTTCATCGGCTCGGAGCCGAAGCCGTTGGAGCTGGACATCGACGACCCCCTGGCCGCACTGCGTGCGGTCGCCGCCGAATCGACAGCGCCGGTGAAAGGTGTGCCGCGGTTCCATGGCGGAGCGGTCGGCTATCTCGGCTATGAGACGGCGCGTCACTTCGAGCGGCTGCCCGTCGCGCAGGGCGCGCCACCGCCGATGCCCGAGAGCGCCTTCTTACGCGCGGAGGACCTCGCGGTTTTCGACCACGTCACGCGGCGGCTCAAGCTCCTCACGATCCACCGGCCCGACCGCGAGGACTACGACGCCGCGCTGAGTCGGATCGAGGAGATGGAGCGGCGTCTTGCGTCGGATCAGATGGCGACGTATGCGCGAGGCAAGAACGGAGCGAAATGGAAGTCCAATGTCACGCCGGGCCAGTACCACGCGATGGTCGACGCGGCGAAGGAGCACATTCTCGCGGGCGACGCGTTTCAGATCGTCGTGTCGCAGCGCTTCAGCAAACCCCTCGAGGCGAGCCCGTTCGACGTCTATCGGTGCCTGCGCGCGATCAACCCGTCGCCGTACATGTTCTTCCTCTCGTTGGGCGGCGATCGCCACGTGGTGGGCACGTCTCCTGAAAAGCTGGTGCAGGTCGAAGGACGGCATGTCGAGACGCGGCCGCTGGCGGGAACGCGAAGGCGCGGCGCCGATCCCGCCGAGGACGTAAAGCTCGAGAAGGAGCTGCTCAACGACCTGAAGGAACGCGCCGAGCATGTGATGCTCGTCGACCTCGGGCGCAACGACGTGGGGCGCGTGGCGCGTCCTGGCACGGTGAGCGTGGACCGGCTGATGGAGGTCGAGCGCTATTCGCACGTCATGCACATCTCCTCGACGGTCAGTGGCCAGCTGCGCGACGGATCCACCTCGCTCGATGCGCTGCGGGCGGCGTTCCCAGCGGGAACAGTGTCCGGTGCGCCGAAGATTCGCGCCATGGAGGTGATCGCGGAGCTCGAGCCGGATCAACGTGGTGTGTACGCCGGCTCGCTGGGCTACGTGAGCTTCGGAGGCAACCTCGACATGGCCATCACCCTTCGGACTGTCGTGATCGCCGACGGAGTCGCCTACGTGCAGGCGGGCGCCGGCATCGTCGCGGACTCGCAGCCCGAGCGCGAGTTCGAAGAGACGTTGGAGAAGGCGGGCGCGATGTTCAAGGCCATCGAGATGGCGGAGCAGATGTGATCGCGGTCGTCGACAACTACGACTCCTTCACCTACAACCTCGTGCAGTACCTGGGTGAGCTGGGCGTCGAGCCTCGCGTGTTTCGCAACGACGAGGTGACTGTGAAGGAGCTCGCGGGGTATGACGGAATCGTGATCTCTCCTGGGCCGGGGACACCTGATGACGCGGGCGTATCGAACGAGGCGATCAGCGAGCTGAGCGGCAAGGTGCCGATCCTCGGCGTGTGCCTGGGTCACCAGTGCCTCGGCCAGGTGTTCGGCGGCCGCGTCGTTCGCAACGAGCCTTCGCACGGCAAGACGTCCTGGATCAGGCACGACAACTCGGGAGTGCTCGCCGGGGTGAGCGATCCATTCGAAGCGACGCGCTATCACTCGCTGATCGTGGCACGCGATTCAGTGCCTGCCTCGCTGGTGATAACGGCGTGGACCGCTGATGGCACAGTCATGGGGCTGCGGCATGTTAAGCATCCGACGTACGGGGTGCAGTTCCATCCCGAGTCGGTGCTGACGAAAGAAGGCAAGAAGATCCTGGCGAACTTCGTTCGGCGTGCCGAGAAGAAGTCTTGAATCCCCGCCTTTGCGAGGCATTCGACCCCCACCCGGGCACCGCAAGCGGTGCCCGACCTCCCCACAAGTGGGGAGGTGAATTCGTCTCCGGCAAGTGGGGAGGTGAATTCTTCCCCCACAAGTGGGGAGGTGAATTGCCGTGATCGAGGCGATCGCCAAATTGGTGAGGTGTGAATCTCTGACCGAGGACGAGGCGGCGTCCGCCTTCGAGCAGATCATTCGTGGCGACGCGACACCGGTCCAGATCGCCGGGTTCCTCGTCGCACTGCGTATGAAGGGCGAGACGCCGGACGAGATCACCGGTTTCGCGCGCACCGCTCGCGCCATGGCGACACCGATCCAGGTCGATGGTGCGCTGCTCGACACTTGCGGGACAGGTGGCGACGGCCTGGCGACGTTCAACATCTCCACCCTGTCCGCGATAGTTGCCGCAGCGTGCGGCGCGCGAGTTGCCAAGCACGGCAACCGCGCCGCGTCGTCGATGTGCGGCTCAGCCGACGTGCTCGAGGCCCTCGGCGTGAAGATCGACCTGGGGCCCGAAGGCGTGGCTCGATGTATCGACGAGGCAGGCATCGGCTTTCTCTTCGCGCCGGTCTTCCACCCTTCGTTTCGCTTCGCCGGAGTCCCGCGGCGCGAGCTGGGCCTGCGCACGGTGTTCAACGTGCTCGGCCCGCTGTGCAATCCGGCGGGCGCCAAGTACCAGGCGCTTGGCGTGGCTGACGGCTCGATGGCGGCCAAGATGGCCGACGTGCTGATCCGCCTCGGCGTCGAGCGCGCGATAGTCTTTCATGCCGGTGACGGTATGGACGAGCTGTCGGTGAGCTCGCCGTCGCACGTGATCGAGATCGACGGGGGCCGCAAGGAATATGAGCTCGACCCGCGAGAGCTCGGCCTCGCCGCCGCCCCCATCGAATCGATGCGGGGCGGAGGTCCGGAGGAGAACGCCCGCATCGCGCGCGAAGTTCTGGCGGGGGCGGACGGGCCGCGACGGGACGTCGTGCTGCTCAACTCCGCGGCGGCGCTCAGGGCGGCTGGGCTGGCCGCCACCTGGAAAGACGGCCTCGGCATGGCCGCCGAGGCCATCGACTCGGGCAGGGCAGGCCAAGTTCTCCAACGCTGGGCGAAAATCTCTCAGGAGTGACCGTCCCTCGAGACGAGGATCTGCTCAGCCGTCTGGTCGTCGAAGCCAGGCAGGATCTGCAGCGCCGCCGCGCCCTGATCGGGCAGGACCAGTTCGAGCGGGCGGTCGCCATGTACACACCGAAGGATTTCGCCGGGGCGCTGCGCGGCCCAGGCCTGTCGGTGATCGCAGAGATGAAGCAGCGAACCCCGAGCATGGGCGTGCTCGTCGAGGACTACAGGCCGGCGGACCTGGCTCATGCCTACACCGAAGGCGGAGCGGCGGCGATTTCGGTGCTGACGCAGATGGCGAGCTTCGGCGGGCGCCCGGAGCACGTCATGGCGGCGCGGGCCGCCACCGACCTCCCAATCCTGCGCAAAGACTTCGTCACCGACCCGTACGAGATCGCCGAGGCTCGGGCCGCCGGCGCGGATGCGGTGCTGCTCATCGTGGCGGCGCTCGACCGCGCGCACCTCGCCGAGCTGCTGGCCGTCGCTCGGAGCAGGGGGGTCGCCGCCCTTGTCGAGGTGCACGACGAGGCCGAGACATGGCTGGCCCTGGAGGTTGGCGCGACGCTGATCGGCGTCAACCACCGTGACCTGCGGACGTTCGACATCGACCTGGAGCTGACGGAGCGGCTGCGCAAGCTCATACCAGATGACGTCGTCGTCGTCGCTGAAAGCGGCATTCATGACGCGGGCGCTGCGCGGAGGGTCTATGAGGCCGGCGCGGACGCCATCCTAGTCGGCGAGGTCCTGATGCGGGCCCAGGATCCCGCAGCGAAGATCAGGGAGCTGACCACATGGTCCGAGTGAAGATCTGCGGCATCCGCGACGCGGCGGGAGCGCAGATGGCTGTCGATTCCGGCGCCGACCTGATCGGCTTTCACTTCTGCTCCTCGCCGCGGAACATTTCGCCCGAGGCCGCGAAGGCAATCGTCGACGGCCTGGCCGTCCGGCCCAGGATCGTCGGGGTCTTCATCGACCAGTCGGAGGACGAGGTCCGGCAGATCGCGGAGTTCGTCGGCCTTGACCTGTTGCAGCTGCACGGCTCGGAAGCGCCTGGCTTCGATGCCGGCACCCCCGCGATAAAAGTGTTGAAAGTCAAGGACGGCAAGATCCCAAGCGCGGAGGGCTGGCCTGACCTGATGATGCTCGACTCATGGTCGGCCGACCAGCGAGGGGGAACGGGCCGGACGTGGGACTGGGAGCTGGCCCGTCCGCTCATTTCCAGCCGGAGGGTGTTCATCGCCGGCGGTCTTGAACCGGGTAACGTGGGCAGCGTCGTGAGTGGTTTCGAGCCCTACGGGGTCGATGTGTCGAGCGGGGTCGAGTCCTCGATCGGGGTCAAAGACCCGGCCAAGGTCCGCGCCTTCATCCGCGCCGTGCGCCTGGCCGAGGGACTGATCTGATGCAGCGCGCCACCCAGACCCACCCTGTCGACGGCCGCTTCGGCGCGTACGGAGGCCAGTACGTCCCCGAGACGCTGATGGGCGCGCTGGAGGAGCTGGAGGGGATGTGGCACCAGGCCAAGGCCGACCCGCAGTTCCAGCTCGAGCTGGCCGGGCACCGGCACGCGTTCGTCGGCCGGCCGACGCCTCTTTACGCAGCGACCCGCCTGAGCGAGCACTTCGGTGGCGCTCACATCCATCTCAAGCGCGAAGACCTGTGCCACACGGGGGCCCACAAGCTCAACAACGCAGTCGGCCAGGCGCTCCTGGCATTGAGGATGGGCAAGAAGCGAGTCATCGCGGAGACCGGGGCGGGCCAGCATGGAGTGGCCGTGGCGACTGTGTCCGCGCGATTCGGTCTCGAATGTGTCGTGTACATGGGCACCGAAGACATGCGCCGGCAGTCGATGAACGTCCGTCGAATGAAATTGTTGGGCGCCGAGGTCGTCGAGGTGACCAGCGGCACGAAGACCTTGAAGGATGCGACATCCGAGGCGATCCGCGATTGGGTCACCAACGTGCGCACGACTCACTACATCATCGGCTCGGTGGTGGGCCCTCACCCGTATCCGGAGATGGTGAGAGACCTGCAGCGCGTGATCGGTGACGAAGCGCGCGAGCAGTACCTCGCGGTCGACGGCAAGCTGCCCGACGTCGTGGTCGCATGCGTGGGCGGCGGATCCAACGCGATAGGGATCTTCACCGCGTTCCTCGACGACAAGGACGTGGTGCTCGTGGGCGTCGAGGCCGCGGGGATGGGCGTGAAGACCGGCGAGCATGCCGCGTCGCTGGTCGCCGGGCGACCGGGAGTGCTGCACGGCAGCTACTCGTACCTGCTCCAGGATCTCGACGGCCAGGTGCTCCCGACGCATTCCATCTCTGCTGGGCTGGACTACCCGGGTGTTGGCCCCGAGCACTCGTTCCTTCGCGACCTGGAGCGGGTCGAGTATGTGGCGGTGACCGACCAGGATGCGCTGGCCGCGTTCAAGCTGTGCACCCGCCTCGAAGGCATCATGCCGGCGCTCGAGCCTTCACACGCACTTCATCACGCGGGCGAGCTGGCCCGGGAGATGGGGCCGGGTGGAAGGCTTCTGGTCTGCCTTTCGGGGCGTGGAGACAAGGACATGGACTCGGTCGAAAGCCCCGCGAAGTCCGAGGCTGCGCCGTGACTTCGCGGGTGACCCTGTAACGATGGTGGCTGAAACTCAATCCAGGTTGGAGCACGCGGTACGAGCCAGCGACGACCTGAAGCTGATCGCCTACATCATGGCCGGCCATCCGACCAAGCAGAAGTCGATCGAGGTGGGGAAGAGGCTCGCCACCTCGGGCATCGCCGCGCTCGAGATTGGCATCCCGTTCTCCGACCCGCTGGCGGACGGTCCGGTGATCCAGCGCGCGGGACAGATCGCGCTCGAGCAGGGCATGAACGTCGGTGCGGCACTGGAGGTCGCGGGCACTATCGCGAACGAAGGAGTGCCGGTCGTTCTGATGACCTACATCAACCCGATACTGGCGCACGACCCACGGCGCTTTGCAGCCGCGGCGGCGCAGGCGGGGGTGGCCGGCGTCATCATTCCCGACCTGCCGGTCGAAGAGTCGGAACCAGTGGCCGGCTGGCTCCGCGCCGCGTCGCTCGACACCATCTTCATGGTCGCTCCGACGACGGCCGAGGACCGCATGGAGTCGATCTGCGACCGCTCGAGCGGCTTCGTGTACTGCGTGACCGTGACCGGGATCACAGGCGCGAGAAAGGAGCTGCCCGAGGGAATGAAGGAGCTGTTCGCGAAACTTAGGCTCCATACGAAGCTTCCGATCGCCGCGGGTTTCGGCATCTCGCGCCCCGAGCACATGAAGGCGCTGCGCGGTCTGGCTGACGCCGCGGCCGTCGGGAGTGCGATCGTGAACGAGATCGACAGCGGCGGCGATCCCGTGCGTTTGGTGAAGGACTTGTTACGGGCATGCCGGTAAGAGGGATCCGCGGCGCGACGACCGCGGAGGCGAACACTACGGAGGCGATCACCGAGGCGACGGAGGAGCTGTTGCGGGAGCTCGTCTTCCTCAACAACCTCGACACCGCTGAGATCTGCTTCGCGTACTTCACGACGACGCATGATCTGACTGCCGAGTTTCCCGCGTTCGCGGCGCGCCGGCTGGGTTGGCTGGACGTGCCGCTGCTGTGCGGCCACGACATGGACGTGCAGCTGCCGAACCCTCGTGGCGTGCCCATGTGCGTGCGCGTGATGCTGCTGTACAACACGCCGCGGCCTCAGTCGGCGATGCGATTCGCCTACATGCGAGGCGCGCAGGCCATCAAAGCCGACCTGGATTACCTGAGGGGGACGTTGACGAAGTGATCATCGTGATGGCGCATGCGGCTACCGACGGGGAGATCAAGGCGGTTGTCGACCGCGTGCACGAGATCGGTCTCAAGACCGAGCTGTCGCGCGGCGAGGAGCGGACGCTCGTCGGCGTGATCGGCGGCAACGCCTATGCGTTCAAGGAAGCCTTCTCGCACCTCGGCGGCATTCACGAGATCATCCCGATCACCAAGCCCTTCAAGCTCGCGAGCCGCGAGTTCCGGCCGGTCAACACCGTGGTCGATGTGGGAGGCGTGAAGATCGGGGGCGATGAAGTCGTGATGATGGCCGGACCGTGTTCAGTCGAAGGGGAGGAGATGCTCCTCGAGACGGCGCGCCACGTCGCCAAGCAGGGCGCCAAGGTGCTGCGAGGCGGCGCTTTCAAGCCGCGCACGTCGCCTTACTCGTTCCAGGGCCTCGGTGAGGCAGCCCTGAAGATGATGGCGACGGCGCGCGACGAGACGGGGCTGAAGGTGGTGACCGAGGTCGTGGCTCCGGGCGACGTCGAGCTCGTCGCTCGTTACGCGGACATCCTCCAGCTCGGCACTCGCAACATGCAGAACTACGCGCTGCTGCAGGAGGCAGGGCGGTCCGGCAAGCCGGTGCTGCTGAAACGGGGCATGTCGTCGACCATCGAGGAGTGGCTGCTAGCTGCCGAGTACGTCCTGTCGCAGGGCAATCGAGACGTGATCCTTTGCGAGCGCGGCATCCGGACGTTCGAGACCGCGACGCGATTCACGCTCGACCTCAACGCGGTACCGCTCGCCCGCGAGCTGTCGCACCTTCCGGTCATCGTCGACCCGTCGCAGGCGACGGGGCGCTGGTCGCTGGTCGGGCCGATGGCGCTGGCCGCGGTGGCGGCGGGCGCTCACGGATTGATCGTGGAGGTGCACCCGACGCCCAACCAGGCGCTTTCGGACGGCGCGCAGTCGCTCGACTTCGCGAGCTTCGATCGACTGATGGCCGACCTTCGGCGCTTGTTGGGCGCGATGGCCAAACAGCTGGCCTGAGACCGTGACTACAGTCGCGGTGGTTGGTCTTGGCCTCATGGGCTCCTCGTTCGCCCTGGCGCTGAAGGAAGCTAAGCCCGACATCGTGATCGTCGGCAGCGACACCGATTCAAGGACGCTCCGCAAGGCGCTGGACCGAGGCGTCGTCACGAGCGCGAGCGCGGACACAAGCATCGCCGGCATGGCCGACGTCGTTGTCATCGGCGCGCCGATCAAGGCGATGCGCGAGGTGTTCGCGCAGCTGTCGGGCCGGACTCAGGGAAAAGTGGTGACCGACATGGCGAGCACAAAGGCCAGCGTGATGGAGTGGGCGGAGGCGGCCGGGATCGACCTGGTCGGCGGGCATCCGATGTGCGGGAAGGAGCAGTCGGGCATCGACGCGGCGGACGCTTCGGTGTTCAAGGGCGCGCCGTGGGTGCTGACGCGGGACGAGCCGGTGCTGAGCGAGCTGATCGAGGCGGTCGGCGCGCATCCGATCGTGATGGACGCGAAGACGCACGACCGCCTGGTCGCGGGCGTGAGCCACGCAGCGTTTCTTTTGTCTGTGGGATACGTGCTCGCCCTGTCCCGGCGCCCGGACTGGCCGGAGGCCTCGCGGCTGGCGGCTGGCGGGTTTCGTGACATGAGCCGGCTCGCCGCCGGTGACCCGGAGCTCTACGCGGGGGTCACCAGGACCAACCGGGCGCAGCTGATCGAGCAGCTCGATGCCATCACTGCCGAGCTGGCGCGCCTGCGCCGGCACCTCGAGGCCGACGACCCGCGCCTGGTAGAGCTGTTCGAGGAGGCTCATGCCGTTCGGGAGAA
>DASRWV010000028.1:0-2932 GCA_035687505.1 Nitrosotalea sp. | reverse complement strand
CTTCTTCGACAGGTCGCCGTTGGCCACCGCGGTCGTGACCTCGGCGATGTTGCGCACCTGGCTCGTCAGGTTGCCGGCCATGAAGTTGACGTTGTCGGTCAGGTCCTTCCAGACGCCGCCGACGCCCTTGACCTCCGCCTGACCACCCAGACGGCCTTCGGTGCCGACCTCGCGCGCGACACGCGTGACTTCACCGGCGAACGCGTTGAGCTGGTCGACCATGGTGTTGACAGTGTTCTTCAGCTCGAGGATCTCGCCCTGGACCTCGACAGTGATCTTCTTCGACAGGTCGCCGTTGGCCACCGCGGTTGTGACCTCGGCAATGTTGCGCACCTGGCCCGTGAGGTTGCCGGCCATCAAGTTCACGTTGTCGGTGAGGTCCTGCCAAACACCACCGACGCCGCGCACCTGAGCCTGGCCTCCGAGCTTGCCTTCGGTTCCGACCTCGCGCGCAACGCGCGTCACCTCCGAGCTGAAGGAGCGCAGCTGGTTGACCATGGTGTTTACAGTGCGGGCCGTCTCCAGGAACTGGCCCTGCAGCCGCCGGCCCTCGATTTCGAGCGCCATGGTCTGGGTCAGATCGCCGTTGGCAACCGCGCTGATGACGCGTGCCATCTCAGTGTTGGGGCGCACCAGGTCTTCGATCAAGTCGTTGACCGCATCCAGCGTGGACGCCCATACGCCGCCCGCGTCACCCAGACCTGCCCGCTTGACCTGCCCCTCTTTGCCGACACGCTTGCTCAAGCGCCGGATTTCACGCTCGAGGCGCTGGTTCGATTCGATGACGTCGTTGAGCGAGCTGGCGACCTTGCCCGCGGTCCCAGTCCAGTTGGACGGCATGCGAACCGTGAAGTCGCCGCGCTTGACAGCAGTCAGTACGTTGAGAGCGACGCGAGTGTCGACGCTGTCGCTTTTCGCGACTTTCGTTGCCATTAGATTCCCTTCCTTTCCTTAATCAGCTCGATCCGGCGACTTGCTTCACGCTCGCTGCGCACTTCACAGGCTCTGCGGAACCCAAAATACGACCGTTGCTCCGGCTCCAGGCTCACTCTCGATCCGAAACGATCCGCCGGCAAGCTGCGCGCGCTCTCTCATCGCAAGCAGCCCGATGTGGCCCGGCATGTGAATAGACTCGGCGACGACGAAGCCCGTACCGTCATCGACGATTTCCACTTTGAATCCGCTATCGAGCACCTCCGCCGAGACCAGCACGCGGGTCGCATGCGCATGCTTCTCGACGTTGGTCAGGGCCTCGGCCACGTTCTTGATCACAATCGCCTGAATCGCCACAGGCACGCGGTCGGGCAGGCGCAGGTCGATCTGTGTCTCGATCCCGGAGTGCAGACGCACCGCTTCGAGCCGCTCGCTAATCGCCTGGCGGAGGTCGATGTTGGGCTCGAGCACCTCGGTGCTCATGTTCAAAAGAAGCCTTCGCAGCGAGTCCTCAACCCTGCCAAGTGTGGTCTTGAGCTGATCGAACTGAACTGTTTGATGGCTTCCGTTGGCCTCGGCCCGGAGCCTCTCGACCTGCAGCTCTGCTGCGGTCAGGAGCTGAAGTGCATCGTCGTGCAGCACGCTGGCAAAACGCCGCCGGGCCTCGTCGCCACCGGAGGCGATGTTGTTCATCAACCGCCGCCGCGCAGCCACCGCGTCCTCGAGGCGGACAGCCGTGGTGCCCAGCTCGTCCTCGGCCTCCTTGACCTGCCACACGAGCCCGGTCGCCATCGCGGCGAGCCTCAGGACCCAGAGGTCATTGGCGTTGAAGCCGCGGCGCGCGTCATAGGCCGCGACGGCACCGATGCGCCGGTCTCCGGCTCGCCACGAAACCGCGATTGAGTTCTTGATCCCGGGCAATCCGACGTCGCGCCATAGCGCGTCGAGCTCGGGCGAGGTTCCCTTTTCCATCTCCAGCTCATCACGAAAGACGACACGGTCGACGACGCTTCCGTTGTCGGCCCCGAGCTCGATACGCAGTGTGTGGATCGGCGAATCGGAAGCGAAACCAAATGCTCTTGGTTGCAGCGACAGCATGCCGCGAGGGCCCAGGCGCCAGAACGCAGCGCGGCGCGCCCCGACCAGGCCTGCGACGGTTTCGCTCAACCGGCCGAAGAAGACTGGCAGGTCTTCGTCCGCATCGAGGTAGGAGGAAACCGCGCCCAGGGCGGCGAAGGCAGCCTGCTGGGCTCTCTCCAGCCGCTGCGCGGATCGCGTAGTCGATTTGCGCGCAAGCTCGCCCGACGGCTTCCGGCCGTCGGAGGCGCCGAACCTCGGCGCCATTTGCCCGCTTGACGGCAGCGCAACTATCTCCAAAGTCCCCTCCAGGACGAGTTCCTCGTATTACATGAAATCGCCTGGGGGTGGGGTCCGTCGCCGTACAAGTGAGGTAGATGCGGCGATGTACGAAAAGCCGTGAAAACTGGTGTGCCCTCCTCTTGCGAGGCGGGCACATCTAAGAAACGCCTCAAATCCGTCGCGTACTCGAGATCGGAACGAACTCAGGGTAAAAAGAGACCGGGCCCGCACGTCGCGAACCCGGTCGACTGGCTGTCGGTTATCGCCGCCGGCGAATCCGAAGTCCGATGCCGCCCACCAGGGCCAGGATGGCCCCGAGGACGCCACCTGCGATGGGGGTTCCGGTCGCCGCCAGGACTCCGCCGGTTTCACCAGCTGTCGCGGTTGCGCCGCTCACGCCACCGGTTCCGCCGGAGGGTGGGGTCACGGTACCGCCCGTGCCGCCACCTGGAGGGGTCACCACGGGTACCGTTGGAACTGTCGCGCCGCCGGCCGAGCCCGCGCTCGCGGTGACGCTACCAACGCTGTTCTGGACTGTGGGAACGGTCGCGCCGCCGGCCGAGCCCGCGCTCGCGGTGACGCTGCCCACGCTGTTGACGACTGGCGCGGTCCCGGTCGTCTTGCCGGTGCTCGCCACGAC
>DASRWV010000027.1:0-4100 GCA_035687505.1 Nitrosotalea sp. | reverse complement strand
TAGCGTGGCAAATACCCAACCCTGCTCGACATCGATCAGCGAAAAGCCGCCAACACCGGCGAGGAGGAACCCGACGATGTTCCCAGCGGCGCGGAAGACGGTGGCGCCTGGATGCGGCTGCCGGAAGATGCGCTGACGGATCGTTCGCACGGAAAGGAGGACAGCTCCCGAAAAACCGCCCACACCCACGGCCACCGACGCCACCGTGGTGAAAGGTCTGGGCGTCAGGACCGCGAGCCCGATGAACATGACGCTCACAAAGCACCACAGCGCGCTGGTAGCCCGCAAACGGAGCAGCGGTGTGCGCTCGATCTGGTGTGGGTCCAGCGCGATCGCGACAAAGGTTAGACCGGTCAGTGATGCGCCGGCACCGACCATTCCGATGTAGAGGTCACGCCACGCGGCCGCGGTGCTCGCATCCATTGGCGCAGAAGCGTACTGCTGCGTGAATATAGAGCCGCTCCGACGTTAGGTCCGGGATCGCTCCAGATAGCGTCCACAGCCCCACCGCGGACGAGTTAGGTAAATGGTCTGGCCTGAAAAACTCGTACAACGCTAAGATCGACTCGTATTCGCCAGGGTCCGCAGACTACTTGGTAAGGACAAGGTCCCCGGTTCGAATCCGGGCGTGGGCTCCAAGTCCTCCTCGATAACCGGGTTCTGTACGTTTGGCTCCTATCCGACGTTATCGGACCGGTCTTAACGAAGGCATGCCTACGATCCACCAGCCAACCCGCCATTGCAGGGATAGACTCCGCACCAAATGAACAGCGTCGGCGACGCCTTCGGATATCCCTTTCGAGACCCGGCGTGGGCCGGAAAGATCGCGGTCCAGGCCCTCATCCTCATCATCCCCATCGTCGGCTGGATCGCTGCCGCGGGCTGGCTCATGTTGACCTACGAGAACTTGAGGGCCGGCCGCCAGGAGTTGGCGCCGGCCGGCTTCCACCTCGAGCGAGGTATTGGCTTGTTCGGAGTCATCGTCATCTACTCGATCGTGCTCAGCATCCCAGCCTGGATACTTGAGGGAATCGGCGCCGCAGCCAGCAACCAAAACACCCTTCTCGGGTCGCAATTTACAGGCCTCGGCTCGTTGTTGAGCTTCTTCGTGGAGTTGTTCATTGCCTTTCTGACGCCGTCCCTGATAGTGCGTACCGCCCGTCACGGCTTCTCAGGTGGGCTCGACGTCCAGCGTGTGTGGACACTAGCGACAAGCCAGGTAAACAACAGCGTCATCGGCGGCGTGGTCGTCATCGCCGCGAACATCATCGGCGCCCTCGGTTTGATCGCGTGCTGTATAGGCGTCTTCTTCACCCTGATTTACGCGACCGCCATTCAAGCCGGTGTCGCCGCATGGTTCGACAGGGTGTCGGCGGCGCCGCCCGCGCCGGTTCCGCCTCCCGCCACCTAACGCCGTCATCTCCCGTGTTTAGGCGGGCGCCCGGGTGGATACTGATGCTCTGATGAGCAAAGGATTTGGGGAATCCGACTTCGCCCAGGTTCAGAGCGAACGGGCAAATAGCGAGACCATCAAGCATGTCCTCGAACTCGAGCGCGAGCAAGCCGAACACGCGCGCGACCGGATCGCCCAGGGTGCGTACGGCATCTGCGAGGATTGCGGGCGAAAGATCGCAGCCGAACGCCTCGAGGCGCTTCCCGATGCGACCCGCTGCGTGGGCTGTCAGGCCGCCTGGGAGACCGCGAATCGATAACGCATCAGTGGAAGACAAAGCCCGAATCGATCGCCAGCACCTGTCCGGTCGTGGTGTCCGCGCGGCAGAAGGTGACCACCTGCTCCGCGATGTCATCGGCTGAAGCGCCTTTCTTTAGAAGCGCCTGCTCGAGAACCTTTGCGACTAGCGGTTTCGGTATCCGCTCCGCCATTCGCGTGCCTTCGATCAGACCCGGCGCAACGCAGTTGACAAGCACCTTCGGAGCCATTGCGACCGCCAGGCAGCGGGTGAGGTGGATCAAGGCGGCTTTCGTCGAGGCGTAGGCAATGCTGCTGGCCGCCGGGTAAAGACCACCGACCGAAGCGATGTTCACGATGCGCCCTTCGCCCTGCTTCAGCATCGTCCGAAATGCGGCGCGCCCAAGGAGGTAGGGCCCGCGCAGGTTCGTCGCGTACATCCGATCCCAGATCTCAGGGGTCAGGCTCTCGAGGTCGGAGAACGGGACACCGGTGTTCCACGCAGCGTTGTTGACGAGGATGTCGAGCCGGCCGAACTTCGCCGCGGTAGCGGCGACCACCTCGTCGGGCATGGTGGCGCTCGACTGATCTAGTTGAACTGCCCACCCGCGGCAGCCGGCCTTTTCCACTTCCGCGACGACGCTCTCTGCGCGCGCTTTCTCGCCCACATAAGTGACCGCGACATCGACATTGTTGTGTGCAAGCGCCCGGCAGATCGCCGACCCGAGGTCACCAGAGCCTCCAGTAACCAAAGCGACTCGTCCAGCCAGTTCCATTCGCTCGCCTCCTTAGTCGCAGGTCATGAGTCGGTGAAGGGCCGCGACCAATTGTGTGACAGGACACTGGCATATCAACTAGGGATTCCGGAGTGCACGTACCCAAAGTTGGTCAATGTCCGGTTCCAAGTAATGCAGGCCTGCAGATGCTGCGGGTCTGCGTCGCCCTGACCGGTCATTACTGTCTCGATCGCGGTCGAGAGGTCCTCGAACGTGGGGCTCGAGGCGGTGACCTCCGGGCGCCCGTCCAGCGTCGCGACATATTCATCTTGCTGGTGCTGAGCCGTGAAAATCATGAATTCGCCATGCGGCCCTCGTCCGCTCTTCGACTCCCATGGGTACCAGGCGAAGCTCACATCGACCGGCCGCGAGTTGTTTGTGTGCGCGATCAGATTTGCGATGGTGTTCAGTGCCGCTTCATCAAGCGTGCCCAAGGTCAGATCCTTTGGGACGGGGCCGTTTCCGATAAACGACACGTCCCACTGACCATTCTTCGCACGGACGATCAGGGCCGTAATGAGTTGGCCCGACCGCGACAGTGACGCACGCTCATCGAGCGTTCCAACCATCCGTGCCATCCGGATCGCCAGGGTGCCTCCCCCAATCCCAACGGCGGAAATCACAGAGGCCACGACTGGCAACGACGGGACGCCGCCGGTCACGAATTCGATCAAAACGATTGAAAAGGCGCTCAAAAAAAGGACGGCTGACCCGACGAACACGATTCCTTCCGGGCGCCCTTTCGACGTGCTCTGGTATGAGGCTATCGCCCCGCGGGTGAAGAATCCGTTTGCGTGCCCGGCACGGATACCGCCGATCAGGACCGCCACGCCTAGAACGATTCCCGCGAGCATGCCGACCAGCCATTGCAGGTTGTCCTCGATCGGCAGCTCCTGAGCGCCCATGCGAATTGCCACGACCCGGTCGGTCACGAGGAGCTCGCGGACGGGCGTCCCTCGTGCCAGTTTGCCGAAGAGCTCGCCGTCGTGGACTTGGATGGTCTGCGTGCTCCCATCCGCTTTGAGGACGACCTGCCGCGTGGTCCCGCCGCGGCGATGGTATGTGGTGATGGTGTTGACCACTTGGGCCGGCGCCTCACGATTGCCGGCAAGACCCCATTGATATTCGACGGCGGCGAAGCAATCTCCCCAGATCAGAGCGACCACGACGCAGCAGACGGCGATAAGGAGCATGCCGACCCCGACCAGGAAGGCGGGCGGCGCCCAGTCGGTGGAAACCATTACTTCAGTAGTGGATCGCCCCGCGGATGCCGCCGCCGACCACTATCGCGTCGCCGTTGATCGCGACCGCTTTCGGGGAGCAGAGAAACGCCACTACGTACGCCACCTCCTGCGCGTCGACCAGGCGCCCGAGCAGATTGGCCGAGTTCATCTGGGCCTCGACGTCCTGCGCCGTAACTCCGCGGCGGTTGGCCATGGATGCGATCACTTCGGGCGTGCGTTCGGTCCGGGTCGTGGAGGGGTGCACGACGACGGCGCTGATGTGTTGGGTGGCGAGCTCGTCGGCAACGTTCTTGGTGAGCGCAGACACGGCGACGTTCCGGATGCTTCCTACTGTCGATCCCGTTGTTTTCGTGGCGAGGCCTGCGATGTTCACTATCCTGCCTCCGCCTT
>DASRWV010000026.1:0-42011 GCA_035687505.1 Nitrosotalea sp. | reverse complement strand
AACACGAGCCACGAAGAGGCGAGCCCGGAGAACATCGTGTAGGGGCCGATCGCGAAATTGAAGAATCCGGCCCCGTTCAGCACGACGTAATAGCCGAGTCCGACCAGCGAGAAGAAGCAGCCGATCTGGATGACGGAAACCCAGAGCTGTAGTGGCAAGTTTTCTTACGCCCTCAGGAGAGTCGCGATCAGCCGCACGTGGGCTGATAAGTGGGCCACGGCGTGCCCGGCTTGTTTCCCTTGAATTGCACAAGGGCGATGCCGCAGAGCCCGTCCTGACCGGAGTGCTTGGTCGGGCTGAAGCTGACGGTGAAGGTGGACGAGCCACTTGCTGTCTGAAACTTCGAGACCTGCTCCATCCCGGCCTTGTTCGCGGGACCGTTGTCAGGGTTGCCCCCCTTTTCCATTGCCAACTTCATGATCTCGACCGCATCCCAGGCCTGTGCCTCATAAGCCGTCAGGAATGTGAAGTCCTTTCCGTAAGTTTTGGTCATCAGGTCCATCAGCGTCTTGGCGCGCGGATTGGTCGGGTCGACCTGCGCCGCGTAGACGAGGCCATCGAGTCCGTTCGGCTGTGCCAGCGCCCAGTTGGAGGGCTGGTTTCCGATCGAGGCAAGGGAAAACCTTGGTGTGCTCTTCATCTGGGTGGCGAAAGTGTTCTGCACCAGGACTTCGAGCTGACCGCCAAGTGAAATCATGATCGTGGCATCCGGATTCTTGGCCTTGATACGGCTGACCTGGGCGGTGACGTCGGTGGCGTCATTGGAAGCCGTTTCAGTGGCGACAACATTGAAGCCAGCGGCCTTGAAGAGCGGGAAATAGATCTTCTCGCTGGAAACTGTGGTAGCGCTGTCATCAGACATAACACCGATGTTCTTGTAGCCAGCCTTAGCCCAGGCCGCCGCATAGATGGTCCCGATGTCGGTGCTGGTGTTGGACTGCATGAACATGTAGTCGTTGTCCGGAGGCGCGCCGATGCCCGTGTTTTGGTTGGTGGCAGCAAAAGCAGGTATCTGAGCAGCCAGAACCGTCTTCTTGATCGCGAGCGAGGATGCTGAGCCCGAGGTCGTGATGATGTACGTGGCGCCGCCCTGGATCATCTTCTGCACGAGCGCGGGCGAGTTGGCGGGAACGTTGCCGTCGCTCTCGAACGTGAGCTTGATAGGACGGCCGCTGATACCGCCGTTGCTGTTGATGAAGTTGACTGCCGTCTTCACACCGCGATCGGTGAGGCTCGAATAGGGCGCTGCCGCGCCAGAGGTGTCGTCGAGAACTCCGACGAGGATCGGCTTACCCGTGGCTGTCGAGTTCGATGGCGAAGCGGTACCTCCACACGCGCCCAGCGCGAGGGCGACTACCGTACCCGCAACGCGCAATCCAAGGCTCCTCCCCCATTGGGACCTGCCTATAACGTTTCGACTCATTTCTTCTCCTCTGAAGTCCGACTAGCTAGAGCCGGTTCTTGGTTAACAGTTGCCGGCGATCAAGGAAGTCACTCGGGCACTTCCCGCAAACGCGTTCCTGTCGGATCTATTACGTCGCGAATAAGGCGCAACTCGTCCTCAGTTGGTGCACGGGTCTGCCCCAAGTCGTTGGGGATAAAAAGCGGGAAGCCAGTTTTCTGTATCACCTCCTCGACAGTTACGCCTGGATGAAGGGACCGGAGACGCGCTGCACACCCCGGCGACTCGAAATCGATCACGCAGAGATTCGTGATGACTTGGCGGATGTCGTTATGACCCGGCAGCGACCCGCCCAGCCGCGAAGCGCGTGCAGGGCCTAATCCCGAAACGAAATCAACCTCGGCGACGAAAACCCGTACGCTGTGGTTGGGGATCCAGTAGCTCGTGGCATGGTTCACGGTGTTGCCAGGAGCGCCCCGCGCGCCGAGCAATTGCGCCGTCGGTCGTTCCCAGGGACCTATCGCTGCGATGTTCGTATCACCGTATCGGCTGACCTGGCTCGCACCCATCACGACATGTCGACGTCCAGGCCAAACAACCTGATCGAAGCTCATGCGATACGGAAGCCACCCTTCGATCACCTTCTTAGCGGCGGCCACGCCGACCGGCATCATGCCGGCCACCAACATCGATTCGCCGTCAGTCAACAGGAGGTCTGGTTCGAATGTCGCCCGAGCCAGACGCGCACCTATGAAGGGAATGCTTCCCACCGTCGGATTGGCCAGGATCTCGCCATCGCCGCGATAGATCTCGGCGCACGCGATCACGCACGAATCAGCCCGAGTGAATTGGGTCACGAGGCCCGTACCGCCTTCTGGTAGTCGGCCTCGTCGCCTTCGAGATAGGCGCTCTTGAACTCAGCCCACTTCTCGGGGCTCGCCGCCGCCTTCGCGTAGCGACTCTGGAAGGCTTCGTCGCGACCGTAGTCGGGGGCGCATGCCGTGAAATGGGCACCGTTCGGCGCTTCAACCACGCCGTCCACCATCATCCGGTTGATCTTCAGGGTGTGGAAGCTTCCCTCCTTCAAGAAGTCCTCCGTCTCGACGATTCGCTCGCAGCTGAGAAACCTGCGCTTCGCGGCCATCAGGAACAGGTCGTCGAAATAGGGGTCGGGGCCGAGGAACTGGCCATTGCCGCGACGGTCTGCACGGTTCATGTGCACGACGGCGAGATCGAGGTTGAGGGCAGGGACGGCGACCAGCTCTTCACCGTCTTCATAGGGACTGCGGATCGTCTTGATGCCTGGATTGACCCGCATCACATCAGACCCAAGCCCAGCCCGGTTCGGCAAGAACGGGAGCCTGAGACCAGCCGCGTACAGACCCCAGTAGAACATGCCCTCATCGAGCTCCATCGCTTCGATGGTGCCGCTCTGGCGAGCGGCTCGGAAGTGCGGTTCCAATGGAATCGTGTCGAGGGAGACGAACGCATACACAACCTTTTTGACCTTGCCGGCAGCGCAGAGAAGGCCGACATCGGGTCCGCCCCAAGCCACCACGGTCAAATCCTTGACTGGGGAGCGAAGGATTGCCCTGACCACCGACATCGGTTTGCGGCGCGAGCCCCACCCTCCGATTCCGATCGTCATGCCGTCCCGCATCTCGGCAACGATCTCGTCCTCGGTCACGCGTTTGTCAGCCACGCTTGCCTTCGAAATCCGGCTTTCGCTTCTCGATGAAGGCCTTGCGGGCCTCGTCCGGCACGTCAGAGTGGTTCAGCTCGAAAGTAAAACCCTGCTCAGTTCGGTAGCTCTTGCGGGGATCGACCGCCTCGATGATGTTGACGGACTCTTTGGCGCGGCGGATTACCGTCGGGTGCTTGTCGGCGATCCGACCAGCGATCCTGTGCGCCGCCGCGTGCAGCTCTTCACGAGAGACCACCTCGAGGATTGATCCGTATGACTTGAGCTCCTGGGCGGTGGCGTTCTCGCCTGTGTAGAACATGCTCCGCATCCGCTTCTGCGGGACCAGCCGGGAAAGGTGAGTCGCGGCGCCGAGCGCCCCCCGGTCGACCTCGGGCAGGCCAAAGACTGCATCGTCGGACGCGACGATGATGTCGGCGTTGCCCGCGAGCCCGATCCCACCTCCGACGCAGAATCCCTGGACCGCGGCAATGACCGGCACCTCGCACTCGTAGACCGCAGCGAAGGCGGCATAACAGCCGCGGTTTACGCGGATCAGGGCTTCACCTCCGCCCACCGCCAGCTCCTTCATGTCGGGTCCAGCACACCAACCCTTACCCTCCGCAGCCAGAATCACAGCGCTGACGCCGGGGTCCCGGCCAAGGGTTGTCACGATCTCGGCGAGGTCGAACCAAGCCTGGATCGGAAGGGCGTTGACCGGCGGAAAATCCATAACGATCTCCGCCACTCGCCCATTGCGTTTTTGGTGAAAGCTCATCGTCCTTTCACTCCTTCGGCGGCCATGCGCTGCTTGATGTCGAGGCGAAGCTGCCCTTTCGCCACCTTCGCTCCGGAAGACATCGGGAGCTTGTCCAGAAAGATCAGACGCTCAGGCCAGGCCTCGACTGAAAGACCACGGCGATCCAGGTGCACCCGCAGATCCTCGATGGTCAGATGCTGTCCCGGTTTGAGCACGATGTAACAGGCCACCTTCTCGCCGAAAACGTCGTCCGGCATCGGCACTGCGGCGACCAGCGCCACCGACGGGTGCGCTCCAACCTCCTCCTCCACCGCCGCCGCGCTGATGTTCTTCCCGCCACGGATGATGAAGTCCGTTTTCCGTCCGACCAGACGCAAGAAGCGGTTCTCGACAACGCAGATGTCGCCCGTGAGCATCCAACCGTCGTCGGTGAAAAGCTCGGAGTTCGCGGCGTCGTCGCGGAAATACCCAAGGCTGGTGATCGGTCCACGGCAGGCCGGCTGGCCTGGACCGCCGATCGCCGTGACATCGAGCATATCGTCGTCAAACAGCCTGACCTGCATCCACGGGATGACCTCACCGCATGTGCGCAGCCGGGTTTCCAGATCCTGCCTGTGGGTGGTGTAGCTGAGGGCCCCGGTTTCGTTCGACCCGAAGATCTGCAGCACCTGGGCGCCCGCCAGCCGTTCGAACTCGGCCGCGCGGTCGTATGGGATGGCCTCCCCACCTGTGAACATGCAGCGAAGAGAGGTGAGGTCGCGCTTGCCGAAATCGGGGGAGTTGAGCAGCATGATGAATTGGGTCGAAACGCACATCAGCACCGTGATCCGGTGCTTTTCGATGAGCTCCAGGCAAAGCTCTGCATTGAATCGCGACATCAGGTGGTTGGTCGCGCCAAGCAGGGTCGGAGTGAACTTCCCGGTCCACTGGGCAAACCCATAGGGGGCAGGAATAAGGCACATGAAGATGTCGTCGGAGCGAAGATCGCCGGCGTCAATCGTGATCCGGTGATACGCGAACCAGCGGTTCTGGAACTGCATCACCATCTTCGGCAACCCGGTCGTGCCCGAGGTCGAGTTCAGCATGTAGAGGTCGTTGGGTCCGATTCGCCTCTTCTCGATGGCAGCCTCGAACTCGTGGACCGGTGGCGCATCGCGTTCTAGGTCGGGCATCAAAAGGTGGGCACGAAGGGGCAGTCCGTCCGCGACCAGCTCGTCATAGAAAGGACGCACCGGCTTGCCCCGCACGGTCTCCTCGGAGATCAAGCCCACCGCTTCGCCCTGGGTCAGGAGGTGGCGAACCTCTTTCTCGCCCGCTCGGACGCCGAAGCCGATCACGGTCATGCCGGCCTTCTCGACGCCGACGAACACTGCGTGGACAGCGGGTCCGTCGGGAAGCTGCACGCCGATTCGCTCACCGGGCAGAAAGCCGGCGCGAATCAACGCGGCGGCAATCCGCGACGAGCGCTCGTCGTACTGGCTCCACGTCATCTGCTGGTCGCCCTCGACAAACGCCAGCACGTCGGGACGCTCACGGGCGTGGCGCCTGATGACGTCGGTGAGAGTCTCGTCCTGCCAGAAACCCAAGGAGGTGTAGTGCGCGACATCTTTGGCGGGCGCCGAGATCATTCGGGTGTGCGGCCGCGACTCGGTCACGCTCAAACCCGCTGCACGAGCATCGCCATGCCCTGGCCGCCGCCGACGCACATCGTCTCGATCCCCAGCTCGCCGTCGAGCGTCTGGAGATCGTTGAGGAGGGCGGTCATGATGCGAGCACCGGTCATACCGTACGGATGACCCAGCGCGATCGCACCGCCGTGCGGGTTGAGCTGCCGCTCGATGTCGATGCCCAGCTCTTTGCAGACTGGCAGGACCTGGGCGGCGAAGGCTTCGTTCAGCTCGACGACACTGATGTCGGCGATCGAAATTCCCGCCGCCGCCAGGACACGTCGCACGGCCTCGATCGGTCCCACGCCCATCACTTCAGGTGCGACTGCTGAAACGGCTGACCCGAGGATCCGCGCTATCGGCTTGATTTCCAGCTCACGAGCTCGCTCCTCTGACATCACGATCACAGCAGCGGCCCCGTCGTTGAGAGGGCAAGAGTTGCCGGCGGTCACTCTCCCATCGGGTCTGAATACCGGCTCCAGCTTGCCGAGAGCCTCGATGGTCGTGTTGCGGCGCGGGCCGTCGTCGGCGTTCACAACATGGCCGCTGCCAAGCCGGTAGGGCACGATCTCTCGATCGAAGACCCCTGCATCCTGGGCGGCAACGGCTCGGTCCTGAGAGAGCTTGGCAAAGGCATCCATTTCGAGCCGGGTGACTCCGTACCGGTCGGCCACATTCTCCGCTGTGAGACCCATTGGCATGTAGTAGGTGCTGACGAAGTCCTCCCGGTCCCTGTCGACAAACCTGGGGTTGGCATCTTCAGCTCGGAAGGAGGCGGATCGGGTGCGGCTGACGCTTTCGACGCCGCCGGCAATGAAGATGTCTCCCTCGCCGGCGACGATGGCGTGGTGAGCCATCCGGATCGCCTGCAGGCTGGAGGCGCACATCCGGTTGACGGTCGTGCCCGGAACCGTTACCGGCAGGCCTGCCAGCAAACCAACTGCCCGGCCGAGGTTGTAGCCCTGCTCGCCCGCGCCGACCGCGGCGCCGATGATTACATCGTCGACTTTGGCCGGGTCAAGCTGAGGAAGGCGACTGAGCAGCTCACTGATGACGAAAGCCGCCATGTCGTCCGGCCGGGCATCGATCAGAGATCCTCTGAAGGCGCGACCGATCGGCGTCCTGGCCGCCGCAACGATTACCGCGGATTTGTTCAAAACAGTTGTGTATGAATCATTTCCATGATAGATACTGCAACTGTGGCTGCTGCCGAGTCCCTTGTCAACTAGGAATCCCAGCCAGCCACCCAGCGGCGACCTGAGATGAGCGCCTCCACAAGGGCCGCTCAGGCAATGGTCCAGATCCGAGATCACACACTAGAGCCGAGAACTTATCCGCGGCGCGAGATCGGCCCGGAGGAAGCGTGGCTCCGTGTCGAGGCGTGCGGCATCTGCGGCACCGACGTAGAAGCGTTTCATGGCCACCTGACCGAGTTGATGCACCTCGACTTCGCCTTCATCCCCGGTCACGAGCCCCTCGGTTTCATCGATGAGATCGGCGAGATCGCCGCCGCGCGGTGGGGCGTCAGAGTCGGCGATCGTGTCGCCGTCGAGCCCATGCTCCGCTGTGGCCACTGCCGGTACTGCATCACCGGCCAGTACACGCAGTGCAACGGCTGGGACGGGCGGAATCTCGCCTACGGGTTCGTCAACGTCGAGCGGAGTCCCCAGCTCTGGGGCGGGTATGCCGAGTACCTCTACTTGCATCCGAACACGGTGCTGCACAAGCTGCCGCCGGACCTTCCCACGGGCGTGGCCTCCCTTTGGAACGCTCTCGGCGGAGGCGTTCGGTGGGCCGGGGCCGATGCCGGCACCCGGTCGGGGGACACCGTCGTCATCTTCGGACCGGGCCCGCGCGGACTGTGCTGTGTGATCGCGGCCCAGGAGGCCGGCGCGAGCCAGATCATCGTGACGGGCCTCAAGGCTGACCGGCCGCGATTGGACGTGGCCCTAGGACTGGGGGCGACTCGGATCGTCTACGCCGACTCGGAGGACGTCGTCGGGACGGTGCTCGAAGCCACTGGTGGACGAGGAGCCGACGTAGCAGTCGATGCGTCGGCGATGGCCACTCAGCCGATCCTCGACGCGATCTCAGTGCTCCGACCCGGAGGTTCCCTCACGCTCGCGGGCCTGAAGGGAAACCGCCCCGTTCCCAACTTTGTGAGCGACCGCATCATCGTCAAGGAGCTCGTGGTCAGGGGCCGTTGGGGAGTCGACTTTCCAGCCTACGCGGAGGCGATTCGGATCATCGCCTCGGGCAAATACCCGTTGGAGCTGGTGGCCGCGCAGGCCTTCCCACTCGACCAGGCCGCGACGGCGATCCTGACGCTGGGCCGTGAAGTCGGCGATGGAACCGCTATTACCGTGATGCTCGTCCCGTGACCAAAGACCGCCTGCACGGTTGACCGCGCCAGCGGCCGGCGCCGATCAACGCCAAACCAATCGCGTCATCTGGGCCCTCTTGGCAGTCGCATTTCTCAGCAACGTCACCATCGGCGCACGCATTCTCATCATTCCCCTTTACGGCAGCGATCTTGGCCTGTCGGCGGCGAGCATCGGACTTCTCTACTCCGTCTTTGCCGGGGTGTCGGCTCTGGTCGCATTCCCGGCCGGCGCGATGCTCGACCGCAGGGGGAGCCGAAAGGTGATGGTGGCGGCACTCACGCTGATCGCGGTTGCGCAGGTCCTGACCATCTCGAGGTCGGTCCCGGTCCTCGCTGTCGCCCAGGCGCTCAGTGGTTCGGCATGGACGGTCAGTCAGCTGAGCATCATGACCGCCGCCATCGGTGCGGCGCCGGCACGACAGATGGGTGGCGCTATCGGACTGACGTCACTGGGCGCGCAGACGGGGTTGATGGCCGGGCCGGCCCTGGCGGGTACGCTGCTTCACTCGATCGGGTTCACCAACCTCATCGTGCTGACCATCCTGCCCACCCTGGTCGCACTGGGTATAGCCCTGGTCACGATTCGCGACTCTGAACAGCGACCAAGCCCCGGCCAGGTCACGCCACGCACTCGCGATCTGCTCAAGAATCCGGCGATTCGGCAGATCGCTGTCCTGGCTGTGGCCATGGGGATCGTCTGGGGAACCTTCCAGGCGTACTTCGCGATCTTCGCCTCGAGGGACTTACACATGCCGGCGGTCGCAATCGGCTGGTTGATCGCGATCGCCGGGCTGGCGAACGCGTCCTCACGTGTCCCCGCAGGGCGTCTGTTATCAAAGGTTTCTCAGAAGAATGCGATCGTTGCAGCCTCAGTATTCGGCTTCGCCGCCAGCCTCGCCCTGCTCCCTCATATGCGAGGATTTTGGCCAAGTGCGCTGCTGCTTGCGCTCAGTTTGCCTCTCGTGAGCTTGTCGATCATGGGTATGAGCGTTTCTCTCGCCGAGCTCGGCGGGACCCGAGGCCGCGGTAGAGCGCTCAGTGTCATGTACTTGGTTTGGAACCTGGCGAGCGCGCTGGCTCCGGCGGCCCTCGCCCCCGTGATGAACAGCAGTTTCACCGCGGGCTTCACCGCCGCAAGCCTGATGGCCGTAGCCACGGCCGGCGCAGCGGTGCTGATGCACAGGAGAACGACACGCGTGGTCCATCGCCCGCTGTGATCTGGCCGGTGCGGGTCGGGATCGCAACCGGACAGAACCAACGATGGGAAACGATGGTCGAGCGTTGGCGCCTGTACGAGGAGCTCGGCTTCGACAGCCTCTGGGACTTCGACCATTTCACCCAGCCGAGCCAGCCGGAAGCGCCCTTTTACGACGGCTGGACCCTGCTCGCGGCTCTCGCCGCCTCAACTCAACGCGTCCGGCTGGGGGTTCTTGTCACCTGCAACACGTTCCGGCATCCCTCACTCGTAGCGAAGATCGCTGTCACGGTCGACCATGTCTCGCGAGGGAGGCTCGACCTCGGCCTCGGAGCCGGCAACTACGAGCCTGAGCACCGGATGTTCGGGCTTGACTTCCCACCGACCGGCGAGCGCGTGACGCGGTTCGGCGAGGCGGTGGAACTGCTCGATCTTCTCCTGCGAAACGACGTTACCACCTGGAGCGGCCGCCACTATCGCGTCGAGGAGGCCACATTCCGGCCGCGCCCGATTCAGCTTCCGCGTCCGCCGTTTGTGATCGGCGCCAAGAAGCCGCGCATGCTGCGCATCTGCGCGCTGCACGGTGACGTCTGGAACGCCGGGGTGTCGAGCGCTGCAGAGGTCGCCGAAATGAGCGAGCTGCTCGCAGAGCAGTGCTTCGCGGTCGGACGCGATTCCGGCGAGATCCGCCACTCGGTGTATTACATGACCTCCCGGCTGCAGCCCGACCCATGGTCGTCTGCTGATGCATTCGAAGACGTGCTGGGTCGCTACCGCGAGGCGGGCATCGATGAGTTCATCGTGGATCCGGCATCGAACGAGCAGCTCGCAGTCATGGAGAGGGTCGCCGGCGACCTGCTGCCGAAGCTGCGGGCGGGATGACCCGGCCGTTTCGCTTCGGCGCCCAGCTCTACGCCGAGGACAACCGGCAAAAGTGGATTGCGCAGGTGAGAAAGGCTGAGTCGATCGGCTACTCGGTGGTGACACTGCCGGATCACTTCGGCGAGCGCGTTGCGATCTGGCCGTCCATCGTGTCGGCAGCTGATGCAACGACCCGGCTTCGATTCGGTTCGATGACCGTCAACAACGACTTCTGGAACCCGGTCGTGCTCGCCCGCGAAGTCGCGACCACAGACGTGCTGACCGAAGGCCGGATCGAGATCGGTATCGGCGCGGGCTGGCGCTCCGTTGACTATGAATGGACGGGAATCCCGCGAGACCGAGCCGGCGTCCGCATCGCCCGGCTGGGAGAGAGCGTCGAGATCTTGAAGAAAGCCTTCAGCGGCCGGCGCTTCGACTTCCACGGGAAGTACTACACGGTGGACGGCGCGGAAGGGTGGCCGCACCCTGTGCAGCACCCACATCCTCCCTTGATGATCGGCGGGAGCGGGCCGAAAATCCTGGGTCTCGCCGCACGCGAAGCGAATATCGTCGGGGTTCACATCAATCTCGACGCCGGAAATTTCGAGGTTGGAACGGGAACGCCAAACACTGAGCAGGGCGCCACCGGCCGGCAGATTTCGGAGCGGCTCGACTGGATCAAGGAGGCCGCCGGAGACCGGTTCGATTCCCTCGAGCTTCACGTATTCGTGCTCGACGTCGTGGTCACCGACGACCGCGCGTCGGTGGCACAGCGCATCGCGGACGCCTATGCGATCAGCCCTGAGGAGGTGATGTCCTCACCCTACTTCGCCCTGGGGACAGTCGAGAACATCGTCGGGCAGCTGCAGGAATCGCGCGAACGATATGGCCTCAGCTACATCACCGTCAGACAGGACCATATGGAGCTCTTCGCACCGGTGGTCGAGCGGCTGGCCGGCCGGTGAGCGATCAGCCGACCGCGTAAGGCCTCACAGATCACTTCTGCGAAGGGCTCCTTATCTCATGGGCCTCGACAACATTTCCCTCAGGGTCGTGGAAAAACACCTGATGACAGCCGGGTATCGCCCAGTCGCCGTAATTCGCGTATCGAATGTTCATCTCGGCGAGGCGTGCCTCGACCGCATCGAGGCTGGAAACCCGAAACGCGGTATGACCGTGCAAGATCGGATTGACGAATTGGCCGTTGTCGAACAGCAACGACGGCACTGGACGGGTCAAATGAAGTTCCCGACCACCGCCGATTTCCAGGACAACAGTTTCACGGGGGCTTCCGGACCCAGACTCAACCTTGACGTCGCGGAGGTTCAGGACACGCCTGTAAAAGTCCGCCATCTCGCCAACCCTGTATGCGGGCATGCTGAGGTGATGGAACGCGGATGAGTCATCCATGGCTAGCTCCTTTGGCAGGTTCTTTGGTGGGCCGGGGACTGAGGCACGTTAAGGCCGGGCTTGAAATCGTGTCCGTAGACATTAAAATGATTGTAATAATAGGCTCGGCATCCCCTTCTGGGCGATGTTCAAGAGTGCGAGTCGAGGCACTTTGCCGAATAGCGCCACCCATCATTTCGACCCAAAGGAGAGAGACACGTTGGCGAACTTTCGTAGCGTACAGCTTGCCTTCAGCAATCCAAAGCCAGGCCGCGAGCAGGATTTCAACCGGTGGTACGACGACGAACATCTGCCAGAGGTGATCGCCAATCCCGGTTATGTTTCGGGCCAGCGGTTCCGGCTGAGCCAGTACCAGCGACCGTATTTGCCTCCGAGTCGCCACTCTTATCTGACGGTTTACGAGCTGGAGGGCGACCTGCGAACGCTGTTTGCCGCGAGAGATGCTGCCGCGGCCGGCCACGACCACTCCGTCGCTCACCACGAAACAGTGAATCCTGACTTCTTCGGTTTCACCGGGTACCTGTGGACGCCGATGGGACCGCCTCAACACGTGACCTAGGACACCGCTCAAGGGATCATGCGAGACTTGGCGCCTCCGCAGGGAGACTACATCGGCATCCTGGCTGAACCGAGTGGGTTCAGCCGGATCAGGGCCAACACGTGGACAAGATTCATCGCTCGGAGGCTTCTGAACCTCGTCGTCGTTCTGACGGTCCTGCTGCTGTGCGACTTCTTGATCCTGCGACTCATCCCAGGTGATCCGGCGGAGATTGCAGCGGGTACGTCCGGCGCCCAAGAGCAGGTTCAGGCGATCAGACACGAGTTGGGGCTTGACCTGCCCTTGCAGGCCCAGCTGGTCAATTACTGCGTGAACCTATTGCACGGCAACCTCGGTCACTCCTTCACGACCAACCAACCCGTGACCGAGATCATTGCGCAGCGGGTAGGTCCGTCGGTTCAGCTTGCCGGCTTGTCCTTGGCGCTCGTCCTGATCGTCGGGATACCCGCCGGAATGATCATGGGCGCGCTGACGCGTGAGGACAGGCGCCGGCGGCTCGAGCTGTCCTTCACGACAACGACAAGCCTGCTCAGCGCGCTGCCCGAGTACTTCGTCGCCACTTTCCTGGCTTTCATATTCGGGCTGGTGCTCCGCTGGCTTCCGGTTGCCGGCTCGAGTGACCTGTCGGGGCTGGTTCTGCCAACCGCGGCCATCGCCCTCCGACCGATCGCGGTGCTGGCCCGTATCGTCCGAGTCGAAACGCTCAACGTCCTGGCGCAGGACTATGTTCGAACCGCCCGGAGTAAGCGGCTGAAGCCTCGCGTGATCTACCTGCGACACGTACTGCCGAACGTGGTGACGGCTGCGCTCACGATCGGCGGCATCCTGTTTGCGCAGCTGATCGGCGGAGCCATCGTGATCGAGAACGTCTTCGCGCGCAACGGTCTCGGAACTACTCTGGTGACGGCCGTGCTGAACCGCGACTATCCGGTCATCCAGGGTGTCATCCTGGTTTTGGGCGTCATCGTCGTGGTCGTCAACGCGCTGATTGATGTCGTGCTCGCGGTTGTCGACCCGCGGTCCAGGACTCGCCTCACATGATCGGAAAGGCGAGCCGCCCCACATGCTGAAGGCTCTGCTCCGGTCGCCAACCGGTCCGATCAGCCTGATCGCCCTCGCGCTCATTTTGGTCGTGGCCGTTATCGGTCCGATCTTCTGGACTGGTCGCGCCACCACGCTCAACTTCGCCGAATCGGCCCTCACCCCCGGCCCCGGACACCTTCTTGGCACCGACGACCTCGGTCGCGACATATTCGCGCGAATCCTCGTCGCGACACGCTCCTCCCTTGTCCTGTCCCTCGCCGCGACACTGATCGGCGCGGGCATCGGCATCCCACTCGGCGCTGCGGCCGCGCTGATGACTCAGCGCTTGCGGTCGGTGGCGTTGCGGGCGATCGACGCGCTCATCGTGTTCCCGGGCATTTTGATCGCGATCGTCATTGGTGCGATCATCGGGCGAGGTGCGTTCGGCGCTGCGCTCGGCGTTGGCATCGCCGGATCTTTCGCTTTTGCCCGAGTCGCCAGCACCCTCACGCTTGGAGTTGGGGGTCGCGATTACGTCGCCGCCGCTCGCGTCCTCGGTATAAGCCGTCGCCGGATCCTCGTCAAATATGTCCTGACCAACATCGCCGACACCCTGGCGATCGCCGCAACGGTATCCATCAGCAGCAACATCATCCAGGTCTCGGCCCTGAGCTTTCTTGGTCTTGGCGTCCAGGCGCCGCAATACGACTGGGGCGGTCTGCTGACCCAGGGCGTGAAATCCTTTTACTTCAACCCCGCGGCGGCACTGGGACCGGTCGTCGCGATTGCACTGACGTCACTCACATTTGGCCTGTTTGGCGAAGCACTCGCCCGCGCCTTCAACCCGTTGCTGTGGGCACGACAGGGGGGTGATGGCGCCAAGCGCATGGTTTCAGAAAAGACCTCCCCCTCGCCCGACTCGAGTGGTTCGCACCCCGCTTCGGGCATTAACAAGGGCGGGAGCGCCAACGCCGTTCTCGACGTTTCGGAGTTGACGGTCACCTTTCCAGGCCAACGTCGCGTCGTCAACGATGTCTCATTCAAGGTCGAGAAGGGTGAAATTCTCGGCATCGTCGGTGAGTCAGGCAGCGGCAAGACAATGACGGCGATGGCGCTGGCGAGCCTGGTTCCCTATCCGGGGAAGGTGGACGGCGTCATCAGGCTCCAGGGCACAGACATGAACCACGTGCCTCTGCGCGACATCGACCGCCTGCTCGGCACCAAGATTGCCCTAATTTTTCAAGACCCGTTGGCATCGCTGAATCCGGCCCTGCGAATCGGCATTCAGCTCACGGAAGGCGCCGAGACCCATCTGAATCTCAAACATGCCGAGGCCCTCGGGTTGGCGGTCGACCGGTTGCGCGAGGTCAACCTGCCAAGCGCTGAGCGATTGCTGAATCGCTACCCGCACGAGTTGTCGGGCGGGATGCGGCAGCGCGTGATGATCGCAATGGGTCTGATGAGCGAAAGGGCGTTGCTCATCGCCGACGAGCCGACAACCGCCCTCGATGTAACCACCCAGGCGCAGATCATCGAGCTGCTGGCGCGGGTCAACGAGGTCCATGGCACGGCAATCATCCTCATCACTCACAACCTCGGACTGGTCACACAGATCTGCGACCGCGTGCTGGTGATGTATGCGGGGAGAATCGTCGAAGAGCTGTCAACCCAGCAGCTGATCGACCGGCCCTTGCACCCGTACACCTTGGCGTTGCGCGCCGCCATTCCCGACATGACCCAATCGGTCGCAGAACCGCTGGAGACAATTCCGGGCCAGGCGCCAAGCCCCGAAGCAATCCCACCAGGCTGCCCGTATCACCCACGCTGCCCTCTGGCCGTGGACAGGTGCCGCAGTGAGGTGCCACCGCTGCTCGCTCGAGAAGACGGACGGCGCGTCGCGTGCTGGGTGGCCAACCAGGACCTTCAATGAAGCTCGAGCTTCGCTCGGTCAGCGTTCGCTACGGCGCCGGCACGGATGCATTCACCGCCGTTGACGCCGTCGATCTGTCTCTCGAGGGAGGCTCGACAATGGGCCTCGTGGGCGAGTCCGGATGCGGCAAGTCGACGCTTGCGCGAGCAGTTGTCGACCTTGTGCCGCTAGCGCGAGGCACCATCCTGCTGGACGGCGAGGACGTCACCGACCCGAAGCTGCGCAATCGCTCTGAGTTCCGCCGCCGAGTTCAGATGATCTTCCAGGATCCATATGCATCCCTCAACCCTCGTCTGACAGTAAAGGAGATGTTGCTCGATGCCATAGGGCATGTGGACGGGATCCCTCGCTCTCGCCAGATGCCCGCGGCACGCCGGAGTCTTGACATGGTCGGCATCCCTTCGAACGCTCTGGATCGGTTTCCGCACCAGTTCTCCGGCGGTCAGCGCCAGCGCATCGCGATCGCGCGTGCCCTGGCTGTCGAGCCTGAGGTGATCATCCACGACGAAGTGACGTCAGCTCTCGATGTCTCGGTGCAAGCGGCGATTCTCAACTTGCTCAAAGAGCTGCAGCAGCAGCTTCAGCTGTCCTACCTGTTCATATCCCACGACCTGGCGACAGTGCGGTACATGAGCACGTCCGTCGGCGTGATGTACCTCGGCCGCATCGTGGAGAAAGCTCCCTTGGGCGACCTCTTCGCCAACCCTCAGCACCCGTATACCAAGGCGCTGATCGACACCATTCCGAAGTTTGGCTCTGCGAGGCGATCGGCTCCACTTATCGGGGATGTGCCCGATCCCCGCAAGCCACCTCCCGGCTGCCGGTTTTCTAGTCGCTGTCCGGTTGGGCCGCGCTTCGATCCGTCGCGAACGATCTGCCGGGAGGTAGATCCCCAGCTGGGCGCTAATCGGCGGCCCCACAGCGCGGCGTGTCATTTCGCGGGAAACGTCACTGCCGTGACGACTACCGCTGTCTGAGCGCCGGCTTATTGGCGCGCGAGCCGATCGGGTATCGGCGCCAACGAGTAGTTTGCGCAGAAGAAATCATCGATCTGATCCTGGTCGGCCGCAAACGCGGTGACCTCGGCGAGCCGCCCGTTCTTCACACGGCCGTACAGCACGAACAGCTGGTCCATGCTGGCCTTGTCAGTCTTTCCCCAACCGCGGTGCACTTCCACGACCTGGGTGTCATCGCCGGCCATGAAGAGCACGTCGACCTTGATGTTGGATTTCGACGCTTCCAGAAAGTAAGCCAGTATCTCGTCAACTCCATGCTTGGGTCCCGCGAGGGGATGCCTTCCGGGGATCGTCCAGACGACGTCGGGCGCGAGGACCTCATTACGAATCGTGTCCAGGTCGCCTCCGGCGTATGGTCCTGCCGAATAGAGCCTCTTCAATAGATCGACGGCTAGCGACGGACGTTCAGCGGGTTTGCTCAACCGGAACTCCTCCTCGCCGCTTCAGGCGGCGCCCTACGACACAGGCCAAGTCTAGTCCGAGAGCGGCTAAACATTCAATCATTGCCATCTTAGGCCCGATGCCTATATAGTCCATTTGGTGGGAATTCAGCCGGCAACCGGGTCGGTCGGCTGCGTGCCTGACCGCTACAGATCCAACCTGCGCGCGCACATTGGCGCAACGCTCGATCTGTTCTCCGCGGCCAGATGAAAACAAATGGAGAGATTCGATCATGAAGCGTGACATTGAGTTCTCGAGCAAGGGTTCTACTGTCCGGGGCTGGCTCATAACCCCGGACTCCGGCTCTGGGCCATTCCCCGTCGTCGTGATGGCCGGCGGCTGGTGTTATGTCAAAGAAGTCGTGATGCCGCATTACGCGGACTATTTCGTGTCGCAGGGAATCGCGACACTCCTGTTCGACTATCGCGGCCTGGGCGCCAGTGATGGCAAGCCTAGGCAGCATCTCGATCCATGGGGCCAGATCGAGGACTATCGCAATGCCATCACCTTCGTTCAAACGCAAGCCGAGCTCGATCCTGACCGGATCGGCATCTGGGGAATCTCTTACAGCGGAGGACACGCATTGATCCTCTCCGCGATCGAGCCGCGGATCAAGTGCGCAGTTTCCAACATCCCCGTAGTCGACGGATACCAGAACATGCGACGCGTCCAGGGCGAGCGACTCTTCGGGCGGCTCCTCGAGCTGGTGCGTGCCGATCGGGAGACGCGCTACCGGACTGGCGAGGGTGGGGCCATTCCCATGTCATCGCGAACACCGGAAACCGAAGCTTCGACCTGGCCGTTCCCAGATGTGTTCGAGATCTTCAGCAACATCAAGCAGCGCGAGGCGCCTGCCCACGAGCACTGGTCCACGATCGAATCGGTGGAATTGCTGATGCAGTACACGGTCTTTCCGTATCTCCGGCGCATCCTCAGCGTGCCAGTGATGATGGTGGTTGCGGAGGGAGACGAAAAGACACTCTGGGACCTCGAGATCGACGCGTTCAACCAGATTGCCGCATCGAACAAACGGCTGGTTCTTCTTCCCGCGGTGAGCCATATGAGCCTCTACAGCACCCGTTCGCACCTGGAGCTCGCTGCCACGGCAGCAGGGGACTTTCTGCGCCAGCATCTTGTCGGAGCGGTCGAGCGGACTGCGGTCGCTCACTGATGCCGGAAAGGCCTCGCTCTGACTGGGGGCCCTTCAGCCTGGCTGGGCGCAATGCACTCATCACTGGTGGCGCGATGGGAATCGGCTACCAGATAGCAACGCGTTTCCTGGAGGCGGGTGCTCGCGTGATGATCGGCGATATAAGCCCCCGACTCGCGGATGTAGCCGCCAGGCTCGGGTCCGACAGCGTCAAAACGGTTCAGCTCGACGTCACCGACCCAGAATCATGCGAGGCCGCGGTCCAGCGCTGCGTCGATGAGTTGGGCTCCCTCGACATCCTTGTCAACAACGCCGGTATCTATCCGGCCAGCGCCGTGCTCGATATGAGCCCTGAGTTCTACGACCGAGTCATGAACATCAATCTCCGCGGCCTGGTCTTCATGTCGAAGGCGGCGGGAATTCAAATGGTGCGCCAGGGTACGGGTGGAAAGATGGTCAACCTTGCCTCAATCACATCGGTCCACCCTTCAGGCCTCGGCGTAACGGCATATTCCACCTCCAAGGGTGGAGTGCTCATGTTCACGAAGAGCTTTGCGCTGGAGATGGCGCCTCACGGCGTCAACATCAACGCCCTCGCGCCAGGGGGGGTCAAAACCGAAACAAGCCAGGGGCCGCGTGAGGGCGTTTCCAACGAGGTGATGGAAAAGGCCGTGGCGGCGTTCACGCAACGGGTAGCGCTGGGGCGAAGAGCGGAACCAGATGACATCGCCAAGGTAGCGGTCTTTCTGGCGTCGCCGGCGGCCGATTACATGACCGGGGCTTACATTCCTGTAGATGGTGGGTATCTTCTCACCTGAGCGGTCACCGAGTGAAAGGGACCGATGCCTGATTTCGGCGTAGTCGCCCTCGACTCCGAGACGCGGCGCTTTGTCGTTGAAATGCGTGAGTTCCTCGATGCGAACCTGCCTGCCAAGCCGGGGGGACGCGCCTTCGTTCTGAGCGAGGATGCGCCGAATCCAGATGTGATCGCGCTGCTCGCCTCGCGCGGATGGATCATGCCGCGCTGGCCGGTTGAGGCTGGCGGGGCCGGCCTCGACCAGCTCAAAGCTCGCCTGCTCGAGCTCGAGCTGGCACGGCGCGACGCATCGGTGCCGGGCGGCATGCGACTGGCGGTAGGTCCGGTGCAGCGCCACGGCTCCGCCGAGCTGAAAGCGGAGGTTCTGCCACTCATCCCTCAGGGCAAGGCGATGGTTTCCCTCGGCTACACAGAACCCGACAACGGTTCGGACGCGGCTGCTGCGAAGACCCGGGCCGAGCTCGTCGGCGATGAATGGCTGATCAACGGTCAGAAGATTTTCACCACAAGCGCGCACTTCGCCGACTACTGCTGGCTCATCACGCGAACGAACACGTCCGTGCCGAAGCACAAGGGCTTGACGATGTTTTTGATCCCGATGCACTTGCCCGGTATCGACGTTCGACCCCTGATGACCCTGGGTCGGGGCCGCTCCAACGTCGTCTACCTTTCCGACGTTCGAGTCCCGGATAAATACCGCGTGGGCCCGGTGGATGGGGGCTGGGTGGTCGCCGGCACGACCCTCGACGAGGGGCACGGAGTCGCTATCGAAGAGGATGAGCACCTCAGCCCAATCAATGGACTGGGCTGGGTCGCCACCACCGCGCTCGAACGGGTGCTGGAAGTTGCGGTCGAGTGGGCCCGTCATACGCGGCTCCCAGACGGCAGCCGGCCGAAAGACAACGCCGACGTTCGACGCCGTCTCGCGCAAGTGGCGCTCGACATCGAGGTCTGCTGGAGCACTCCGGGGGAGATGGGTAGAGTCGTTGCCGCCGACACCCTGGTGAGGACCGTGGCCGATGTTGCCGACCTGATCGGACCAGCCTCTGTACTACCCGCGGGAGCTGATGGCGCGGTGGCGGACGGCGTCATCGAGGAGGCACAGCGATTCGCACAGGCCAGTCTCACGTTTGGCGGCACCGTCGAGATCTTCCGCAACAACATCGCGCAGCGCCACCTTGGCCTTCCGAAGCCTCCGCCTCCCGCAGCAAAGTCACCCGGGTGAGCCGGCCGGTCAGGACTGCTCGCCGATCGGTGAACCTGGACAAACTGTTCGATGCCAGAGCCGTGGCAGTCATCGGGGCGAGCAACGATCTCGGCAAAGTGTCTGCCTGGCCGATGCTCTGCCTTCAAAGGCAGGGGTACGTAGGCAAGGTGTACGCGGTGAACCCGAAATACCAAGAGGTGCTCGGCCGGCCTTGTGTGCCATCGATCGCTGACCTGCCGCCGGAGGTCGAGGCGGGAATCATCGTTCTACCCGCGGCCGCTGCAGTCGCCGCTGTCGAGGAGTGCGGCGCCAAGGGCATCCGCGCCGTGGTCGTGGGTGCGTCTGGCTTTGGAGAGAGTGGAGCAGATGGCAAACAGCTGGAGCGGAGACTGCGAGCCGCCGCCGAACAGTACGACATGGCGATTGTCGGGCCAAACTCCAATGGGGTGGCGAACTTTCGCACCGGGCAGGCACTCTCGTACCAGCCGAGATTGCAGGCGGAGCCGCCGATTGACAAGGGTGGTACGACTGTCATCTCCCACAGCGGTGCGATGGTCAGCGCGATCGTGTCCAAGTTCGTGGAACACAAAATCGGTTTGAACGCCGTCGTCGCCTGCGGCAATCAGACGGTGCTGTCGATGGAGGACTACCTCGACTACTTCGCCCGGGATCCGAACACCAGCACCCTGGTCCTCTTCGTCGAAACGATCAAGGACCCAGACGCCATGCGTTCTGCACTCGCGTGGTGTCGATCTCAGCGCAAGGTGGTTGTCGTGTTGAAAGTCGGAGCCTCTGAGGCCGGGCAGCGAGCTGCCGCATCGCATACCGGTGCGGTCGCCGGCTCCTTTGTGAACACGATCGCCTTCTTCGATAAGGAAGGTGCAATTTGCGTCGACGACCTCGAGGAGCTGGCCGTCACCGTCGATTGCGTCTCTCGCCAGACATTCCCGATCGAGAGACCGAAGGTCGCGATCATAACCATCTCCGGTGGGTTGGCCGCGTTGATCGCCGATTCCGCCCAGCGGGCTGGGATAGCTGTCGAGAACTTGAGCTCAGAGGCGGCTGCCGCCCTGACCAGCGTGTCACAGTCGGGCGCGCCTACCAATCCCTATGACCTTGCGCGCTACTCACCCGAGCTGGTCGGGAATGTCATGAAGGCGTTCGCCTCCGACAGTTTCAACGTGCTCCTGGTCGGCATTCCAGTAATCGCTAGCCACGTTCGCGCAGAGATCCTTCGCGTCATCGCAAGCGTGGCCGCCACTACGTTTCCTCATGTGTATTTCTACTGCAGCTCGGTTGCCCCAGAGGATTTCGAGCTTCTCGCTGGCTACGGCCCAGTAGTGGCCAAGGAGCTTCATCCACTGCTCAGCTCGCTCAGCCGGCTTCACGCATGGCGTCCACCGATGAAAGCGATGGATTCGCCCGAACCGATGCCTGCTCCCTCCCCCATAGCCGGGCCATCCGGCACTGACGAATGGTCAATCAAGGCATGGTTGGGAGCGCATGGGCTGCGCTCGCCGAAGTCGATGCTGTTCATGTCGAGCGATCGCCTCAGTGAGCTCCGCCGCCCAATCGTTTTGAAGGGAGCAAGCGACAAGGTTGCCCACAAGACCGAGCTCGGGCTGGTTCAGGTAGGTCTGACTGATGACTCCGAGATTGACGCTGCCGCCGCTCGAATGTCGGCTCTTTTGCGCGAAGTTGATTCCAATGCCCGCGGTGTGATGGCCGAGGAGATGATCCTTGGCGCGGTCGAGGCTTATGTCGGATGCACGCGTGATCCAAAGTTGGGCGTGGTTGTCGCGGTCGGTTCGGGCGGAATCGATCTGGAGCTCGTCCGGGATGTGGTCGTCCTGGTCGCCCCATTCACGCGGATGGAGGCGATGGCCAAGCTGGAGAACACCCATCTCTGGCGAGTGCTTACAGGTTTCCGAGGCCGGCATTTCGACGCCGAGGGGCTGCTCGACGCCGTCGAGCTGATAGGGCGGCTGGGCATTTCTCTGCCTGGGCTTGTTTCGCTGGAGGTCAATCCCCTATTCGTGACCGGACGCGGCGTATTTGCCGGAGACGCGAAACTCGTGATCGGCTGACCTCACCGCCGTGACCCCAAGAGGTGATCGGCGATAGAGTCGAGCTCATCCTGCGGGTCGCCGGCGAGCACGCTCCAGGTCCTGACTCGAAGGAAGTACAGGGGAATGTCCGATTCGAGCAGCAAGCCCGCGGCACCGTGGACGTGAATCGCGGCGGTGACCGCCTCGTAGGCCGCTCGGCAAGCGTGAGCGAACGCCATCGGTACCAGCTTTCGCGCGGCGGCCGGCTCGTGCTCGAGGTACCACGCTGCCCTCAGATTCAGGTGGCGGCCACCTTCAATCGCGATTGCGCTGTCGACAAGAGAATGGGACACAGCCTGGAAGGTGCCGATCGGCACTCCGAATGCGTGGCGCTGTTTCGCATACTCGGTGGCGATTCGGAGGGCGGCATCACTCAGGCCGACCAGCGCCGCCGCCGTGAGGAGCCTCCACTCCTCCAGCGCCCCCGCGTGTAGCTCCCGCGCTTTCTTTCCCGAAGCAATTACCGTGCGCGTTCCACCTGAGCCAGACAGATCCCACCACGCCAGTGGAGCCGATGCCTGATTGGGAACATGCGGTGGTGGCTGCTTTCCTGTGACGACGACGAGGTCCTCCCCATCAAGACCGACGACGGCGTCGGCGACTGCGCCGCCCGGGACCAGCTGCCGACCGCCTGGTGGAAGGCGGTTTAGAGCGAGGACAGTGATTCGCCGCCCGGCCGCGGCATCCTTGAGCAGCGGTCTCACGGAGACCGCGTTGCAGCTGGAAAGCAATCGAATCGCGGCGGTCGCCTCAATCAGCGGTACCGGTGCGATCGCCCGGCCAAGTTCCTCGCTCATGAGCACCAGCTCGACGACGCTAGAGTCTCTGCTTTCCCGTTTGGTGGACAGCCCCATGCCCAGCGCCCCGAGGTCGGCGAGCTGCCGCCAGAGCTCAGGGTCAAAACCAACGTCGCCTGCTGCACGGACCCTGGCCACGGGAACCTCGCGGCTGAAGAACTCCCGGAAGTGATTGCGGATGTCGAGCTCTTGCTGGCTCAACGTGTAGTCGGTTCGGCGGATAGCGGAAGCAGCGCCGGTCGCGCTGCTGTCCGCTACCGGTCTGGTGCCGGTCTTGGGCGCCGCCATCTCGCGAATTCTGCTAGTGGTCGCCTAGGCCTCCCACCAGGGCGTGATGATCGCCCGGGCGAGCGTGTGACCGAAAAGGTTGAACCCCAGCATCGCGGGAGTGGAGCTCGGATCAACCTCGAGCGATTCGACGTCCACAGCGTGAACCACAAACATGTAGCGGTGCTTGCCATGGCCTGCCGGAGGGGCAGCACCGATGTATCGCGCCATCCGTGCATCGTTTGGCAGCTGGATGGCACCGGGCGGCAATCCGGTCCCCTTCTCGTCGCCCGCGCCACGAGGCAGCGACGTCACCGTGCCAGGGATGTTGAAAACCGCCCAATGCCAGAATCCAGTTCCGGTTGGGGCGTCGGGATCGAGCATCGTGACCGCAAAGCTCTTCGTTTCCTTCGGAAAGCCGCTCCAGGACAAGTGCGGGGTTACATCTTCGCCGCCGGCGCCGAATATCCCGCTCACCTGCGCCATCGGCAGCTTCTCGCCGTCTTGAACATCCTTGCTTTCGACCTTGAAAGCAGGCTTGTTTGGAAGAGCTCCGTACGGGTTCCAAGTCATGTCAACACCCTCCTATTTTTTGAGAATTAATAAGACGTACGAAAAACGTCGTCGCCGATGGCGGTGGCCGGCAGCTTCCTTTTGGGATCGAAAATCAAAGTCCGAGGCTTCAGCATCTCGTCGCTGACGGCGGACTTTGGCTTCTCACCCGGACCGTAGTGGCGTCCGTCGACCGGCCACGTATAACCCTCGAGCTCGTCCGTTCCAGAGCCGAGTATCTTGCCCGTGGACGTGTAGTGGTCGATCACGGCAGGCAGTCCGTAGCGCTGTACCGGGCAGACCTTCATGCAGATGGCGCAGCCGTCGACCTGGGCGACCATCGGCAGGCACCGCTCGATCTTGATCTTGGCCTTGTACACCCCCCTATGCATTGATCGCTTGCTCCTGATCGCCCCCGTAGGGCAGCGCCGCACGCACGCCTTGCACGAATCACATACGGCCGGCACCCCGTAGTCCACCGGACTATCCAGCTCGAGAGGGGCGTCGGTCCAGATGATGCTGATCCGGCACCGAGAACCGGCGAAAGGCGTGAGCAATTGACCGTTGAGACCCAGCTGACCCAAACCCGCCTCCACCGCGTAGTGGATGTAGATACCCCTGCCGTCCGGGTCACCGGGGCGGGCCGCATAGCCTCGATCGCGCAGGTCCTCCGCCAACTGGTCTGCCATCGTGATCAGCCGCTCGTACGTGTTGTTGTGAGCGCGTTCCGCCAGCACGCTGGGAATGGTCTGGGTGGCCTTCCAGTTCTGCTCCAGGATGCAAACGATCACTCGGCCGCCGTCACGTTCGGCCAGGAACGGCGCATACACGTACTTCGGGTCATATCGCGCGACTCCGATCGCGCTCAGGCCGAGCTGGGCTGCTTTCTCCTTCATGTGCCTGGTGAGCTCGGCGTCATCGAAGGTGACAGCAGGTGCGCCGGCACCTCTCCTCACCGGTTTCGCGACCAACCGCGAGTAACGCACCCTGCCCGGCAGGTTGAGCATTCTCGTGAACCAGCTGTGGTGAAGAATGAACTCGGTCGCTTCGGTGTGGAGCTGAGTCCAGCGCTGGATGGGGCCATCCTGGAAGGCCGCTTCTTCTGCGGCCGGGTCCCGCGGTATCCCAGGCGAAGTTCTGAGCCGCGGGGGCAGGTCGGGAATGGTCAGCGAACGCGGTCCGAGCGGCGGCTCGGTGCCCAGGTGAGAGGTAATAGATCTGGGAAGCGGTGGAAGGTATCGAAAGTAGCGGGCCGAGCTCGGCTGCATCAACCATCTAACAAAGCCGGTTTCGGCAGTCCGCGCCACGAACCGCTGGTGAATACGTTTGGCCAGTCCGCTGAAACGCATCCTCACGCTATGTAGCCTTGCGCACGAAGCCTGGGTATGAGACCGCCCATGGCAATGATCTCGGCAAGCATTGGCGGCAACGCGGTGCCGTGGTGCTCGACTCCAGTTCGACGATTGCGAATGCGGCCGGCGAGCAGGTCCAGGTCGAGCTCATCGCCCTCGACCACTTTGGAGCAGATGCCCGGGCATGCCATGGCCGGCAGTGCGTAGTTCACGCAGTTGCGGAAGAAGAGGTCGCTGAACGACTCGGCAACAATTGCTGAGATTCCGAGCCGCTTGAACAGGGATGGCGCAGGGCGTGCCGAACCAGTTCCGAAGTTCGGTCCGGCGACGATGATGTCGCCAGGCTTCACAAGTTCGTACCAGCCGGGCCGGTTGGCGGAAAACACCAGCTTCACCTGCTCGGAGAAAGGGAGCCTGAACGTGGCTCCCGGCATCATCAGGTCGGTGTCGAGGTTGGCTGCCGCAAACAGCCAGACCCGCCCGGACAGCTGTGCTTCGCTCACGCCAGAGCCGCCTGCGCCAGGTAGCTGGTCGGATCGGTGATCCGGCCTGTCAGTGCCGACGCCGCGACGCTGGCGGATGACGCGATGTAAACCTTGGCGTCGGGGCTGCCCATCCGGCCCTTGAAGTTGCGTGTGCTCGACGTGATGCAGACCTCGCCCGGCGCCAACACACCGAGGTGTCCCCCGGGACATGCTCCGCACGTGGAGTTGGTCACCACCGCACCGGCCTCCACGAGCGTTTCGACATAGCCGAGGCGGACGGCATCGAGATAGACCTTCTGCGACGCGGGGGTGACGATGAACCTGACGCCGGCGGCGACTCTCCTGCCCTTGACGACGGCGGCCGCGATGCGCAGGTCCTCGAGCTTTCCGTTGGCGCACGACCCGACGAACGCCTGGTCGACGCGAACCTCGTCCGTGAGCTCAGCAATGGGCAACGTGTTGTGTGGAACGAAATCCGGCTTTGCCACCTGAGGGCGAATTCTCGACAGATCTACGGTTCGGACATCTTCGTACTCGGCATCCGGGTCCGCGACCACGGGATGAATCGGGTCTGTTGTCACCTGCCGAAGGTAGTTCATGACCACCTCGTCGGCGGGGAAAGTCGCGAAGTTCGCGCTCACCTCCTGGCACATCGTCGCGATGGTTGCGCGGTCGTCAATCGAGAGGTACGGCAGTGCTTCCCCATCGAACTCGATGTTGTGTCCCTCGACGCTGCCGTAGAGACCGGCAATGTGGAGAAAGATGTCTTTGCCGAACACTCCGGGTTGGGGTCTGCCTTCAAGCACGTACTTGATCGTCGGCGAGACCTGGAACCACGTCTTACCGGTGCAAACGATCTGGAGAATCTCGGCCGGGCCCAGGCCGCGCGCCGCACAGTTGAGGGCTCCCGATGCGATCGTATGAGAGTCCGCACAGGTGAGGATCTGGCCTGGACGAGCCAGCCCCGACTCGAGGATCACCTGGTGGCAGATGCCACCGTTGGCGCCTACATCGGTGAAACGTTCGATGCCGAACTTGCGCACGAAGGCGCGCGCCGCCTGGTGGTAGACCGCATCCTGGACTGTCGGAGCGGGGACTGCATGATCGAGGATCACGGCTATCCGTTCGGGATGATCGACCCGCAGGATGTCAAAACTATCGCCGGCGATCAACGGCGAAAAGCTGTAATCGATCATCACAGCCACGTCGACGTAGCAGGCCACGATGTCGCCGACGGCGAGAGCTTCGGCTCCCGAATGCGCCGCCAAGATTTTCTGAACGACGGTCATTCCCATGTCAGAGACCCGGGCGCACCTCACCGAACATGCTCTCGTCGATGTGAGCCTCGAGGTCGCAGCGGCGCTCCTGGATTCGCCACTTGCCATCCGGACAGCGGACCATCTGGTCGATGTAGCGACCAAACGCCCGGATGTACGCCCCGCTGGACTTCGTCGAGGCGTCCACCCTGATGAAGTAGCTCGTCGCGACCGCCTCGTCGCCGTTGAGCTTGATCCGGGTGTTGCTTACCGCGTGCTTGTGCCACCTTTCTGGTGAGTGCGTGTGACCGGAAAACATCTTGCGGAGATTCACCGTTCCCTGAATCCGGGTCGGGCCGGATGGCAGCCCCTGCGCCTCCATTGCTTTCTGGATCACGGAGTCTCTAAGCCGTAAATCCCAGGCCCCGGTGTCCGTAAAGCAGTCCATCCACTCGTCCTCTAACCCGTAGTCAAGGCTGTGGCAGTACTGATGGATCGTGTCGCGAATACCGATCTCGTCTTCGATCGCCTGCAGGCGAGCGTGATCGCGATCCATCGGAATCAGCCGCGGGTGAACCGCGGAGTGCGCCCCTCCTGGAGCGCCCGGAGACCTTCCGACATGTCGTCGGAGCCCATGTTCAGCTCGGCCGCGAGTATCTCCAAACGCAACGCGGTCTCTAGTGGCTGGTTCAATCCGTCGTCGATCAGCCGTTTGAGGCGCGCGAGACTGCTTGGGCTGATGGCGGCGAGCTGGTCCGCGAGCGCCTGGGTGGCTTCGAGCAACCGGTCGTCATCGACGACTTCGTTGATCGCGCCCCACTCGAGCATGGTCTGGGCCTCAATCATGGCACCCATATATAGGACGTACTTCGCTCGAGTGGCGCCGATACGGCGGGGAAGCCGGATCGACGCACCTCCGCCCGGGAGCTGCCCGTGAGGAGAATGAGCGTCGCCAAACCTGGCGGTTCGACCCGCCACCGCGAGATCGCAGCAGAGCATCAACTCAAGTCCGCCTGCCTGCGCTACGCCGTTCACCGCCGCGATCACAGGCTTGGGCAGCCGTTCGATGCGCTGGAACACAAGACTTGTGCGGTGCATTCGCTGTCCGAACCGCGCCCTGGTCTCGTATGACTCAAAGGACCCTAGTGCACCGACATCGGCGCCGGCGCAGAACACTGGGCCGACCCCAGCGAGAGCGACCACCCGCACAGCGTCGTCCGTGGCCAGCTCGACAAACACTTCATCAAGCGCCTGGATGAGCGCCGGGTTGATCTTGTTCTCTGCTTCGGGACGGTTCAGCAAAACCCAAGCGACGTGGCCCTTCTTTTCAAGGAGAACCGGACTCTCGCTCATAGTGCTGCGATCGATCGGTCAGGGATCTCGTACACGACTCTCGACGTCGCCTCGATATAGGGCTCGGCGGGCCCGCCGAAACGCCTGTGATCGGGATGATCGAACCATGTCAGGAAAGCATCGAAGTCGACGAAGTCGATCACCACTCCGAAGCTCCAGTTGTCGGCGTAGTGCTTCCGAGTATCGAACCCCGCATGGAACGCAAGCTTGCCCGGGGTGTCGATCTTCGACAGGTTGTCCCAGATCTCAGGGAAGTTCAGCGCTTTTTCGCCCCCCGGCTTCAGCTTGATCGAGACCATGAAGCGCGTCACTTCGGCATCCTAGCATGTCCCAGATCTATCATCTCGATGATTTTAATGATGGCTTTTTGGCACGGAGAATTTCACATTGCCGGGGTCGTGCCAGGCGGCACCTTGCGGACGTTTCGGGCACGGACTTCTGCGAGTGCCTGCGCGCTCGACTTGCGGTCCAACCATCCGTACACCGTGACGTGTCGTTCCTTGATCCGCCACTCGCCGTCATCGCATCGCACCAATACGTCCTCGTACTTCGCCATCGCCTCGACGTAGGGTCCGTCCTCGTTCTCGTCCACCCGGATCAGGTATGACTCACTGGTAGCTCGATCGGCATCGATCCGGATCAACGGCTCCGCGAGAAGATGCATGTGGATGAGGTCCGGTGCGTGAGTGTGGCCGTCGAAGTAATACTCCATGGCTTCCAGCCCTTCGTAGCGGTAGTTCTGGCCGACCGTCCAGCGCCCGCCGGGCCCGCCCCAGCGAACGTGGTCCGGCGTGAAGCAGTCCATGAACTTCGCCTTGTCCCCTGAGTCGAGGGCGTAGCTGTATTGATAGAGGCGGGCGAGAATTGCTCGCTCCGCCTCCAGGAGCGCGAGGCGTCGCTCGACCTGATCCAGACGCGATTCAGGCGTTCGCTCCGACAACTACTGCCTCTGTCTTAGCCCGTGATCCTCCACGTTAGCGGCTCAACCGGGTCGGTCTGGAACTGGACGTTGCGGCTGAACCACTGATCCACCGCGGAACCGAGTGGAAGGAAATCGTGCTGCGCGAGATAGCGCTCCTGAACCGCCGCCCAGGCCGGGCACAAGCCGGTGCCGGTCGTCGCCAGAGCCTTCCCGACGAGGTCTTCGATCACCGGATCCCTGATCCAGTAGATGTTGCGCCCGCCTTCAGGGAGCGTCTTGCCGCTCATGAAGGGGACGGCGAAGTTACTTGGAAGCGGAGAGAACGAAGCCGCCGACGTGAGGGCGGCCACCGTGACATCCCATGTGAACTTGGCTCCCTGAAGATTGGCCGCGTAGGCCGCGAAGTCGACCTTCGTGAACACGACATTCGCTCCAAGGGACTGGAACTGAGCGAGCAGGTAGTCCGGGCCCGAATTCTGGAACGTCCCGCCAAGCAGGTTGATCGTCAAGGGCTTGCCATCTTTCGTCATGACGCCGTTGACGGCCGTGTAACCGGCTTTCGTCAAGATCGCCTTCGCCGCGGCGATGTCGGGCTTGGGCAGCATCGAGGCCGTCTTCGGGTCGAAGCAAAGCGCGCTCTTCGCGAGGTAGCTCGTGGTCGGAACGCAGTATCCAGAGTTGGCTGCCTTGCAATATGCGCTTGGGTCGATGGCTGTCATGAGGGCCTCGCGGACCGTCTGGTCAACCGTGACATGGCCTGGAGCCTGGTTGAAGACCATGATCTGCGACGTGCTGACGGGCGCCTGCGCATGCGCGAGGGTCTTGTCTGCGATCAGGCGCGGAATGTCGGGGCCGGCGATCATCGCCAGCGTCAGTCCACCTGTCTGCAGAAGGTTCGCCGCCGTGGTCTCGTCCGCAACGATCTTGTAGACGAGCTTTCCGGGCATGCCGGGGGTCTTGGCGGTAACACCCTTCGGGCCCCACGCCCAATCGCTGCGAAGGCTGAACTCCAATCTGTCGTTATGCACCGCCGAGGTCAGCGTGTACGGCCCGCTGCCGTACATCCCGGTCTGGAGGGCGCTTGGGTTCACCAGCCCGGCCGGGCAGATGATCGCGGTCGCAGGGTCGGTGAACCCGTAGAGCAGGTTCGAGAATGGGAGGCTGGTCGTAAACGTGAAGGTGTGGGCGGCGTCGTCGGCGGCGACGGTGTAAGGCCCCGTCCCGAAGAGCTGAGAGCTATTCCTGAATTTTGTACTCGGGTCGATCAGTCTCTTGAATGAGTTGGCGATGACGGTTGGGGTAACCGGTGTCCCATCCGAGCATTTGGCATCCGTGCGAATAACGAGTGACAGCGAGGTGGGGGTTTGGGTCCAGGACGTCGCGAGATAGGGCACCACTTTGCCACTGTCGTAGTCAAGCAGCCGGTCATAAGCCGCGAGTACGAGCTGGGTGTTGGCGAGTGACGGGAGGACCTGAATGTCGAAGTTGGTCCAGTCGGTTGCCAACCGCACGGTGAGCGTCTGGCCGTTCTTGTAAGTCGTTCCCGTGGTGGGATTGTTCTGACCGCCGCACGCTGTGATGACTATCAGCGAGCTCATCGCCACTGCCATCGCGAGTCGCCTCAGTAGTGCTGACATCCTTTCCTCCAAGATCCTCCAAGGTTGACGATCCCTGCTGGTTTCGGACCGCGAACCGCCCAGTCTTGGGCGACTCTAGCACATATTTTGCCTAGTATTGCAATCATTTATCCGATGGTCGTGGAAGGCTTCGGTACCATGTGGAGCGCAGAAAATTGGCTTTCGGCCGGTGAATCGCAGTGCGTGACGAGGGGGCCGCAATGACCAAGCTAGGGTCGGTAACGATCGGGCGCGTCGGGGTCCTGATCGGGCAGTCGCTGGCCGCGACTGACTTGCGTGTAGCCGGACAGCTGATCGAAGAGCTTGGATACGGCGCCATCTGGTTCGGCGAAGGTCTCGGTCGAGAGGCCTTCACACAAGCCTCGATCCTACTTGGAGCCACACGAAGAATCGCAGTCGGCACCGGGATCGCCAACATCTTCGCCAGGGACCCGGTCACGATGCTCAATGCGGCACGGACCCTGGCCGAGGCGTGGCCTGATCGCTTCGTCCTCGGCATGGGTGTGAGCCACGCCAAGCTCGTGACTGCACGCGGACACGCATACACCAAACCCGTGTCCGCCATGGCCAGCTACCTCGATGCGATGGAGATCGCCCCGGCCTATACGGCCGTGGCACCGCTCAGCGCTCCCCCGATCGTCCTCGCGGGCCTGGGCCCGCGAATGCTGGCGCTAGCCGCAGAGCGCACCTCAGGGGCGCTCATGTTCTTTGTCGACGCCGCCTACACAACGCGAGCCCGCCAAATAGTCGGCCCGGATCGTTTTCTGGGGTTGATCAGCCTGGTCGCCGCCAGACCTACACGACCACAGGCACGGTCCATCGGCGACAGACATACCCGGAGTCACATCGAGATGCCGAACTATCGACGCAGCCTGCTCCGCATGGGTTGGACAGACCAGGATCTGGTCGACGCCGGCAGTGATGCGCTGTTCGACGCCATCGTTCCTTGGGGGGAGCCCGAACGAATTGCGGAGAAAATTGACGCTCAGCTCTCGGCTGGGGCCGACCACGTGGCTTTGAACGTTGTCAGTCCGACCCAGGACCGCCTAGCAAAGAAAGAGTTGGCGCTGATCGCTCGGCAGTTGCTGCCTAGGTAGCGTGTAGCCGCTCAATAAAGGGCCTGAGGACTGGGTGTGGCCTAGCCTTGTACGTGCCCAAGCTGTCCCACTGGACCATGACGAGCGTTTCGGCCGGAGTCATTCCTTCGGTGCCGCCTTTCATGACGGTACCGACCAATCCGTCGTAAGCACCCCTATCGATTCCACGAACCCGGGTGCCTTCGGCGAGCACGTCGTTTTCACTCATGGTCCCAGCTTACCCGGGAATTTCGTAGACGACGCGCGATGTCTCAACGATGTACGGCACGACCGGCACCGTGACCTCGATGTGATCGGGGTGCTCGAACCAGCTCTCGAATGCTTCCATGTCTACGAAATCGATCACGACCGCGAAGCTCCAGTTGCTTGCGAAGTGCCGCCGGGTGTCGAAACCTGCGTGGAAAGCGAGCATCCCCGGAGTGTCAATGTTCGCCAGCCCGTCCCAGATCTTGTGCATGTCGACAACTTCTTCGGCGCCGGGCTTGAGTTTGATTGTGACCACAAACCGCGTCATAGCCGCGACATGCTATCACGCACTTTCGGGCTTCCACCACGGAAAGCCGAGCGGCATGTCCGTGGAGACCTTCATCGGAAAATGTGGCGCGCGTTTTTCTAGAAATGAACTGACACCTTCCCGCGCGTCTTCGGATTGTCCCATTGCAAACATAAGCGCGGAATCGACTCTGTGGGCTTCGAATGGATGACTGGCGCCAAGCATCCGCCACATCATCTGCCTGGTCAGCGACACTGACACGGCAGAAGTGTTGTCGGCGATCTCGCGAGCGATCGCATAAGCAGCAGGCAACAGGTCTTCAGGGGCATGAACGCTCCGAACGAGACCGGCGTCGAGAGCGTCAGCAGCCCCGAAAATGCGCCCAGTACTCGCCCATTCGACCGCTTTGCTGATTCCGACAACCCTCGGGAGGAACCAACTCGAGCACGCGTCCGGAACGATCCCTCGTCGCGAAAAAACGAAGCCGAACCGGGCGGTGTCGGCAGCGAGACGAATGTCCATGGGCAAGGTCATCGTTGCGCCAACGCCAACCGCTGAGCCGTTTACCGCGGCAATCACAGGTTTCAGCGATTCGTAGATCCGAAGTGCCAGCCGGCCGCCGCTGTCGCGGTGATCCTCCGGGCGGCTCGCGCCCCCGCGGGTGGTCGGATCAAAAGTGTCTCCACCTGCTGATAAGTCGGATCCCGCACAGAATGCCCGACCTCGTCCGGTCACAACGACCGCTCGGATTCGATCGTCGGAATCGCTCATGTCAAAAGCGTCGATGATTTCATCCAGCATCGATTCGGTGACGGCATTCAGTCGCTCAGGCCGGTTCAAACTGATGGTCAATATGTCGTCACCTACTGCGCAATCTATATCTCTGTAGTTGTGCACGCCGCGGTTCAAGCTCATATCAGCTCCAAGAATCCGTCGCCCGTGTAGTCGCGACTCAGCCTATCCCAATGTTGTTTGGGACTGGTACACGCTCGTTGCGCAAATGAGGAGGGCGCGGGCGTCGGCGGCAATCCGGAGGAAGGCGTCTCGAACCGCTTCGCGGAACTTCGGGTTAAGAGCAAAAGCTTGCCCGCCAAAGGTATGGCGGCTACCCTAGACCGTGTCTTGAACGAAGATCGGGCGAGTTGTTGATTAGAGTGGGGCGGTCGATTGGAACATTCTGACGAAGCGCCATTCGGAATCCTCGACCGATTTCGCCTTGATGGCCGAATTGCGATTGTGACTGGGGCGTCATCCGGACTCGGCGTCGCATTCGCGCGGGCCTTGGCTGAAGTCGGTGCGACCATCGTTCTCGCAGCTCGGAGGGTCGAGAGGCTGCGGGAGGTACAGCGTTCGATCGAAGAGGCTGGTGGTACAGCCATTGCGGTCGCGTGCGATGTGTCATTGCCGGAGGATTGCCACCGCCTGGTCAGCACAGCAGTCGAGCATTTCGGACGTGTGGATATTCTGGTCAATAATGCGGGCAAAGGAACCGCCTTCCCTGCCACGCGTGAAACACCCGCCCAGTTCCGCGAGGTCATAGACATCAACCTCAACGGCTGTTATTGGATGGCGCAAGAATGCGGTCGCGTGATGGAACCTGGCGCCTCGATTGTGAATGTGAGCAGCATTCTTGGCCTCACGACCGCGGGGCTGCCGCAGGCAGCCTACTCGGCGAGCAAAGCGGGGCTTATAGGTCTCACGCGGGACCTGGCGCAGCAGTGGTCTGGTCGAAAAGGAATTCGGGTCAACGCTCTCGCGCCTGGATTCTTCCCGAGCGAGATGAGCGCGCAGTACGACAAAACCTACATCGAGTCGCAGATGCCACGCGTTCTCTTGTCCCGCTTTGGGGAGCCCGTTGAGCTTGCGTCAGCGCTGGTCTTCCTCGCGAGTGAGGCAGCCTCCTACATAACCGGCCAGACGCTCATTGTCGACGGGGGCGTAACCGTCACCTAGCGCGCCTCGAGTAATGGCCGGTTTCGAAACTCAGCCGAAGCACTTTGACGCAGTCGAGGTGGGTGTACGCGCGGCGGGCGTCCAACCTGAGACTGAAGACATGCCGCGCCTTGGCGAGCCTTAACCGTCGCTCGATCATGCGAAGAAATCGTTGTCCTCCTCCGTCAAATACGCCTGGGCAGCCTCGACCTTGAAGTCCACGCCCATCCCAGGCCGGTCCCACACCTCCATGAATCCATTGCGAACGATCGGGTTCGGGAGTCCCTCCACGATCTCGTACCACCATTCCGGCCGGGCCACCGGGTACTCGAAAGCGATGAAGTTGTCCGGCAGTGCCGCCCCCATCTGAACGTGTGCCGCCAGGCCGAAGAGCCCATCGAAGATGCCATGAGGAGCCACAAGCACCCCGTGGAGATCCGCGTATTCCGCCACCCACTTGAGCTCGGCGATGCCACCGACGTCGCACGGGTCCGGCCCGATGACGCGCACCGCCTGCTTCTCGATCAGATCCATGAAGTTCTGCCGCAGATAGATCTGCTCGCCGGTGTGTGTGGGGCAGGAAGTGCTCCGCGTCACCTCGCGGTACTGGTCGGCGGCGACGTAGGGGACGTAGTCGCCGGTGATCAGGTCCTCGAGCCACATGAGGTTGAGCGGCTCTAGCGCCCTTGCCAGCCGGATGGCATCCGGGACCGTCCACCCTGGACCGCAGTCCAGCGCGAGCCCGATCGAGTCGCCCAGCACCGACTTCATCGCCTCCGCGCAGGCGACGACGTGCTTGAGCCCGCGTTCAGTCAGCGGCCCGCGGTTGGGATAGTAGGTGTCGGGGCTTCGCAGCTCCCCATAGAAGAAGTCGGGGACCTCACGCGCCATCGCCCCATGGAAGGCGACGCCCTGCTTGATGATCGTGAAGCCCTCCTCGGCCGCCTTCATCTTCGCCATGTTGGCGGCGTAATCCTCTGGCGAATGCCCACCGAGCGGGAACCTGACGCCACCGTTGTATACACGCACCCGGTCGCGCACCTTGCCCCCGAGCAGCTTGTAGACGGGAACGCCCGCGGCCTTGCCGGCGATGTCCCAGAGCGCCATCTCGATCGCGCTGACGGCGCTGCCCCAGGGTTTGAAGCTCCCCAGCCGGCGGATCTTCAGCATGATCCGCTCGACGTTGGTCGGATCTTCGCCCAAGAGGTACTGCTTGTAGGTGAGCACGACGGGCTTCAGGTAGGGCTTGCTCGACTCCACCTCTCCGTGACCGCAGATGCCCTCGTCGGTCACGATCCGCACGATGGGATTTGTCCCGATGACTGCGCAGCGGACATCCGTGATTTTCATGCGTCTCTCCATGAGTGCGCCGGCTCGTAGCCGAGCACCCGCCTGGCCTTCTCGGTGGAGTAAGCCGATGCGTTACCGGGGATCGGCTGCCGGACTTCCACCGATGGTGCGAAGTCTCGAAGCAGTTTCTCTGTCGGGATGTCGCTGAGCGTGTCGGCGGCCGCCACGTTGAACACCTCGAACGTCAGCCCCGGGGCCTCGAGCGCCAGACGGGTGGCAGTTGCCGCGTCCCGGATGTCGACGTAGGACCAGAGCGTCCGGCTGCTGTCGGCCGGGTTCCGCCCGACCCGGGCCACTGCCTCCCCCATCTCGTCCGGCCTGGCGACCCAGGTGAAACGCAGCGCCGCGACCTCCAATCCGACCCGGCGGTGGAACATGGCGGCAGTGCGCTCGTCGACCTCTTTGGAGAGTGCATATGCGTCGGCGCCCAGCAGCGGATGGTCCTCGTCGACCGGCGCGTACAGGGGCGTCGTGGGCTCTGGGGAAAAGCTCGGGCCGAGCGCAGAGATGCTGGAGGCGATGACTGCCTTGCGCACTCCGAGCTGCCCTGCCGCCTGCAGGACGGCGAACGTGGCGCGGGTGTTATTGGAAAAGACCACCTCGTCAACCTGGCGGCGGGGCCCGGGGATGGCGCCCAGATGGATGACGGCCTGCGCGCCCGACATAGCGACGGCCACCTGGCTTACGTCGCTGAGCTCGATCTCGGAGAACGTAACTTCCGGCCGATGCAGGGATGGCGGCCGGCGGTCGACGCCGACCACCTCGTAGCCGTGAGCGACCAGCTCTTCGACCACGGCTTGGCCGAGCTTGCCGCTGGCGCCGGTGACCAGAATGCGGCCGCCGCTCGCGCTTCTTGTCACTTACTCCAGCGACACGTCGATCAGCTGCGAGGAAGCCGTTTCATGCAGCTCTACGAAAAGCCGCCGCTGCTCAGGCTCATAGCGCCAGGCAGCCGAAGCCTTTCCGGACTGAACTGACTTTGGTTCAGACGCAATCTCGCGCAGCTCGAGCCTAATGTGCCGGCGTTCAGGGACGAATGTCCCTTCCCTCTCACCTATCGCGACTCGAATCTTTCCGGCCTCGACGTCACAGGTGATGGCGCGCCGGGCGTAAGACCCGCTCAAGTACTCGTAGCCATCGCCCGTGTCCTCGTACAACGTGGCTGCACCGCTTCCCTCGGACGGATAGAGCACCAACGTCAAAGGGTCGGCCTCGCGCTGGCCGACGTGATTCATCTCCGGCCAGAGCGGCATCGCTGTGTTGGCTCTCACATAGATGGCGGGCTCACCCAGTGGAGCGTGCGCCAGAATGTTCGCCGGACCATCGACACGCGTTCCCGTCCAGAGGTGAAACCAGCTCCCCCCTGGAATGTAGACGTGGCGATACTCCACCCCGGGACGCGTGACAGGTGCCACCAGCAGTGCATCACCGCACAAGAACTCATCGTCCAACGAGTAGGTCGCCGTGTCTTCCGGATAAGCCCAAAACAACGGGCGCAGGATTGGCGCTCCTGTGCGGTGACACTCCTCGAAGAGCGTGTACAGATACGGCAAGAGGCGCTGGCGCAGCTTGAGCATGACGCGCGAGACGGATTCATACGGTTCACCAAACAGCCACGGCTCCTGATGTCGCGTTGTTTTTTCCGAGTGATTGCGAGCGAACGGCTGAAAAATGCCAAATTCCGTCCAGCGGGCGAGCAGCTCCCCGGTTGTGTCTCCGTAATAGCCACCAATATCGACTCCCGCCCAGCCCACCCCAGACAGTCCGAGATTCTGCAGCTGGGAGACGGCCATCGTGAGATGGTCCCAGGTGGAGGAGTTGTCCCCCGTCCAGAGCAAAGCATGGCGCTGTATGCCCGCGTAGCCGGCACGCGAAATGACGAATGGCCTCCGCTCAGGCCGCAGCCCCAACAGGCCCTCGCGCGCAGCCTGCGCCATCAACGAGCCATAGGCGTTGTGCACCTGGATGTGCAATCGAGCCTTTCCGTCGCCCGGATGGACGACGTCCGGCGGCATGGTGGAGTTCGGTGGCATGAACAGGCCAGGCTCGTTCATGTCGCACCAGATTCCCTCGACACCAGCATCAAGCAACGGCCGGTGCTGTTCTCCCCACCACGAGCGCGTCTCCGGATTCGTGAAGTCTGGGAACGTGCAGATCCCTGGCCAGACCGCGTTCAGATAGTCGTTTCCTTCTGGTGTCTTACAAAAGAGGTCGCGCGCTTTTCCTTCTGTATAGACCGAATAGTGGTCATCGACCTTTACCCCTGCATCCACAATGCTGACCGCGTGGAAACCCATTTCTCGAAGTTCGGCAAGTAAACCCTCGGGGTCTGGAAAGCCGACCGGATTCCACGTAAACACTCGATAGCCGTCCAACGAATCGATATCGAAGTAGAGCGTGTCGCAAGGGATGTCACGTTCACGAAAGGTGCGCGCAATCTCTCGCACTTCTTCTGCTGTCTCGTAGCTGAAACGGCTCTGCCCGTTGCCCAGCGCCCACAGCGGGGGCAGAGGCGTATGTCCGGTCAGGTCCGTATAGCGCGCCACGACATCCCGCGACGTCGGACCGCAAAAGACGTAATAGACGAGGTCTCCGTTGGCGGCGCCAAACCACGCCCGCTGGGGATCGTCGTGGGCAAGGTCGAACTCGACGCGTGTCGTGCTGTCAAGAAAGAGGCCCCAGGCGCGACCCTCGTCCAGCACCAATGTGAACGGGATCGAGGCATAGAGATTGTTTTGCAGGGCTGTGTGGCCGCGCGGCGGATCTATATTCCAAAAGAGCTGCTGCGACCCCGTCTTGTCCAGCTCGCCTGTGCGCTCCCCGCACCCGAAATAGTGCTCGCCTGCCAGATGCTGCTTATACACCCGGACCGGCATTCCCAGCGCTGCGGAGTGGCCGGCCAGATCAGCTTCTCCAGACGCCGTGAACCAGCCCATCCCAAGCTCTGGGTCATCCACCGCGAACGCGCGTCCCGCTGAATCGGTAAACCCAACCCGCAAGGGATCGAGCGAGAGGTGCGCAGTCGCGGCGGAGGTTGCAACCGTCACCTCACCAGCCTTCTCAACAAGGGTCACCGGCCCCGATTGCCAATCCTGAGCAACGACAGCCACCGAGCTGTAGTCCACGGAGCGGCCTTGCGGAAAAAAGCCAACCCGAAATAGATCAGGAGCCAGCGCTGTAACTTCGACGGTTGCCGACCCGGTGCGCAAGGAAACCCTTGAGGCACCTCTTTCGATCTTCGTTCCTGCTCCAAGAGCCTGATAGCCAGGCGGAGAGGCAGGATGCTCGCGCGCGCTTGTGTGCTCTTTTGCTACGCGGTCTAAGAGGATGGCGGCGACCTAACCTTTCAATCCGGTCAGATTGACGCCACGAATGATCTGACGCTGGAAAAGCAGGAACAAGAGGATGGGAGGAAGGCTGGCAAGCACAAGGCCGGCCATCAGATAGTTGAATGGCAGAGGGTAGGTTGAATTGATTCCTGACTCGTGATAGATCGCCACGCTCAACGAATAGACCTCAGGGTTGAACAGCACGAGCAACGGCCACAGAAAGTCCTTCCACGAGGCAACCACTGTGAAGATCGTGACCACCGCCAGGGCCGGGCGCGAGAGCGGCAGAATGATGCGGCTGAAAAGTTGCCAGCTGTTAGCTCCATCCAGGTGCGCGGCTTCTGTCAGCTCCCTCGGAATCGTGTCGAAGAAACTCTTCAGGATCAGGATGTTCAAGGCGTTCGCCGCCTCCGGAAGCCAGACGCCTGCCCAGTTGTTGATCAGCGATACGTGAATCAGCGGCAGATTGCTGATGTTCACGAATTGCGGGATCAGATAGACCACGGGCGGCACCATCAAGGTCGAGAAAAAGACGAACTGGATGATGCCTTTTCCAGCCGGACGCAACTTTGAAAGCGCAAACGCGGCAGTGGCGGAGATCAGAAGCTGCAACAGCACAGCTCCCGCCGCCAGGATCAGCGTGTTGCCGAAGTAGAGCGGATACTGCAGAACCTTCCAGGCATTGAGGTAGTTGCTCCAGGCTGGGTTCAGCGGCCAGATCGTAGGCGGGTTCTGGAAAATCTCAATGCTCGGCTTGAGTGCGCTGCTGACCATCCAGTAGAGCGGGCCGAAGATGATCAGGGTCAAGACGAGCAACAGAGCAAACACCGTCCAGTAGATCGCGCGCCCTTTAGGGCTCCTCAGGGTCAGCGGGGAAACCAGGGTGCGCTCGCTGCTGTCCTCAAAGTTTTCTTGCAGGTTCTCGTTCAGATTCCGGCGAGGCCTCAGCTTGCGCGCGAAAACTGCCAATTTCTAGTCCCCTTCCATCAAGCGACCGGTCATGCGCATGTAGATCAGCGCAAATACGGCCAGGACCAGGAAGAGGACCACGCCCAGCGCGCTTGCCTCACCAAACTCGGCGTTCTGAAATGTGTATCTGTAGATCAACATGAGAACCGTCAGCGTCGCGTTATCCGGACCCCCACCCGTGATCGTGAATGGCTCGGTGAACACCTGCATCGTGGCGATGATCTGCAGCACCAGCATCAACAACATGATCGGCCGGATGGTTGGCAGCGTGATATGCCAGATCCGCTGCCACAGATTCGAGCCATCGAGCTCTGCCGCCTCGTAGAGCGAGGCAGGAACCCCTTGTAGCGCCGCGAGATAGATCAGAAAGGTTGAACCCGCGCTACCCCACGTGGCGACGACCACCAGCGCCGGCAAGGCCGACGCTTTAGTTTCCAACCAGAGACCCGCGGGCAGATGCACCACGCCGAGCAACGAATTGATCAAGCCGGAGTCGGCGTTGTAGAGAAACAGCCAGAGAAAGGCCACCACAATCGGAGGGAGCATCACCGGCAGATAGAAAGCCAGACGGAACACTGCTTTGCCGTGGCGCATCTCGTTGATGAGCAGTGCAAGAACGATCGGAACGAAATACCCAAATAGAAGCGCGTAGCCGGTAAAGACCAGCGTGTTGCGCCAGGCCACTGCGAACAGTGGATCTGAGAGCACGTTCCGATAATTGGACCAGCCCACCCATACGGCAGGATTGAGCATGTCCACGTTCTGAAAGCTCATGACGAACCCGAGCACGAGTGGATACCAGACGAAGACAGCAAAGATCACCAGGGCGGGCAGCAGGAACAGATAGCCGCCCAGATTGTTCTGCAAGAACAGGCGTGCCTTGAACAGAGCCGGGCGCTCACCCTGAGAAACGCCTCTCTCAACCCTGGCAGGAGCTATCTGTGGAACTATCGTCGCCCTCTCCGTCCTCTTCACTCCTTCAGGTGCCATCACTACCGCCGCGGGATGTCCAGCTTGAACTGTTGCGCGGCCTGACTCAGCGATCGCTCCGCTTACCAGCCGGACGGCGGTGGCGGCGGGACGACCGGCGGCCGATCGTTGCAGGTGATCGTGTTCGGCAGCTCCCAGGGCGCGAGCCAGGGACCGGTTGTCCCGCCGCCCGTGTTGCCGCCCAGGTCGATCACGCTGAACTCCGAGCGTGCCGGAGTGAAGTGGAAGGAGCCGCAGTTGTTGATGCCGACGGCGCCTACGTTGCGCGCGACGACGTTTTTGAACGCCGCACTTCCGGCTGCACGGGCGCTCACCACCGAGGTGCCCGTTCCGTCGACGTGTATGTCCTGGAAATGGACGTTCGTGATCCTGTAGAGGTCCTTAACCGGCCAGTCGGAAACGATCAGGATCGCGTTGTACGTGTTCTGAAGGAAGTTGTCGCCGGTAACCTCGATGCTCGCGGTCAGAGAGCCTTCGAGCGCGAAGAGCCAGATCGCGCCAAGGCCGATGTGCCAGTTGAGCTCAAATGAGCCGGCCCGCACTGTCGTGTTGTTGGTGAACCTGAGGTAGCCGGCAAACGGGGTCGAGCCGAAGCGCGATCCCGCGTGGAGACCGCTGCCCTCGCGCACGGGGTCGGCGACGATGTTGTTCGACACAGTGTTGTCGCGTCCGCCGTAGATCGCGATCCCGTTCGCGAGCGAAGGAATCTGAACGGTGTTGTGGTCGAACACGTTATGGGCATCCTCGATTCCGGGTTGCCCGTCGACCGCTTGCGACCACATCGCGAGCCCGTCGTCAGCAGTGTTGCGGATGAGCGAGTTGAGAACCGTCGAGTTCGTCACTCCCTGGTGGAAGTTGATGCCGTCCGCGATCTGGTCGGCGATGACGGTGTTCTTGACCGTCACGTTGTTCATCGGCCCGTCGAGCCAGACGCCGACCTTCGTGTGATGGATGTAGAGACCGTCGATCGTCGAGTCGTTCAACGCCCCACCGACGCCGTTGACCTGGTCGGTGTCGATTCGCTCGCGCACGTCGCCCTCGATGGCGAAGTTCGAGAGCTTCACGTTGTGACTCGAACCATCGGCTGCGTACTTGCCGTAGAAGCCGACGCCGGTGTGCACCGAGCCGTCCGGCGCTGGTGTTCCGAGAGTGACCTGATGGCCCTTGACGATCGACCACCAGCTCCCGGCGCCTTCGACGGTCACGTCATCGACGAGGATGTGCCTGTTCACCTGGAACGTGCCGGCCGGAACAAAGACGGTCTCGCCTGAGTCCTTCGCTTCGCGAATCGCGAGGTCGAACGCATCCGCGGAGTCGCGAATGCCACGGGGGTCGGCGCCGAAGTCGGTGACGGAGACTGAGTTGTCCGGCTGGCGCGCGGGCCGCGCGACGTCCTGGAAGTCGACGAGATCGATGACTGTCCAGGCTGCGTTCGACCTTGCCGGCGCGGTCAGGCGGACGACCTCTCCGGGCTTGTAGGTGTGATGGAGAAGCACGCGCTGCTCGTCGTAGAAGTGCATGGGCCGGAATGGCTTCGTGATGGGCGGCGGCGGCGGAAATGTGTATGCGGGTACGCACGAGCACTCGGTGATCCACCAGTCCGGGTGCAGCAAGCCCGCG
>DASRWV010000025.1:0-29286 GCA_035687505.1 Nitrosotalea sp. | reverse complement strand
GCCCGAGCCGAAGCCCTTCCATTTCCGTCAGAGTCGTTCGACGCGGTCAGCTTCACCTATCTCTTGCGCTATGTCGCCGATCCCGCAGCCACCATCGGCGAGCTTGCCCGCGTGCTCCGGCCCGGTGGCCACATGGCGAGCCTGGATTTCTACGTGCCGCAAAACGCCGTGTGGCGTGCACCGTGGTGGGCGTACACGCGAATGCTGCTGCCTGCCGCGGGCTTGTTGCTTGGCGGCAAGGCGTGGTGGGACGTCGGCCGCTTTCTCGGCCCGAACATCGAGGCCCACTACAAGCGGTGGCCACCGGCCAAGATCGTCGAAGCTTGGGAGGCGGCCGGCATGATGGACGTCGGCTCCCGAGTCATGAGCCTGGGTGGCGGAATCGTGATGTGGGGTACCAAGGGTGCCTGAAGTGCTTGCGCCGGCTTTCTACACCGCGCACACCACGGGATGGCGCAGAGACGTCTGGGCGTTGCTTCACCCGCCGTACACCGCGTGGCATCTCTCTTATGTGTTGATCGGCGCGAGCCTGGCGCCGACTGTGAACATCGTCCGGCTGATCGCCACGCTGCTTGCATTCTTTCTTGCGGTCGGGGTTTCGGCGCACTCGCTTGACGAGCTCAGAGGACGACCGCTGCAGACACGATTACCTGCGAGTTTGTTGTGGGCCGCGGGGGTGATCGGTCTCGGTGGCGCGGTCGTCATCGGGATCGCGGGGGTGACGGTGCTGGGACCGTGGCTCCTTCCCTTCATCGCATTGGGCGTCTTCTTCGTCTTTGCCTACAACCTCGAGCTGCTGCGCGGTCGCCTGCATGGCGACTTCTGGTTCGCCCTTTCGTGGGGCGCCTTTCCAGTTCTCACCGCGTACTTCGCGCAGACCGGCCGTCTGTCGCTCGCAGCAATCGGGGCGGCTGGTGCGGGTTACGCGCTTTCCTATGCCCAGCGAATGCTGAGCACTCCGGCCAGGCTGCTTCGCAGGCGCAGCAGGTCAGTGGCGGGAGCGGTGACCATGAACGATGGATCCGAGGTTCCCCTCGATCAGCCGACTCTGCTGCGCCCACTCGAGCGAGCCCTCGCGGCGGCCTCCTGGGGGGTCGTCGCGCTTGGTGTTGCGCTGGTCATCTCGCGCTTAATCTGACGCCGGTATCCTGCGTGGTGCTATGAAGCCCGCCGAGGTGTTCGCCAAGCCGCTGCTGCGGGGATGGTCGCACGCCGCCGCCGCGCTGGTCGCGATCGCCGGCCTGGTTGCGCTGATCGTCATCACCCGCCACGACCCCGCAAAGCTCGTGTCGATGCTCATCTACGGGACGGCACTCGTCCTGCTGTTTGCGGTCAGCGCCACGTATCACATCTTCAACTGGCCGCCGAAGGTGAAGGACTGGCTGCGCCGCGCCGACCACGCCACGATCTTCATCTTCATCGCGGCGACGTATACGCCGCTGGTGTTCAACGCTCTGGTTGGTTGGTGGCGCGTCGCGGTCCTGGCAGCGATCTGGATTTGCGCCATCGCCGGGGTTGCGGGCGCCGCGCCGTTCCTGCGGATTCCGCGAAAGCTGCTCGCGGGTCTCTACCTGGCGATGGGCTGGGTGGCAGTGGTCGCCTTCGTTCCATTGACCGCCGCGCTTGGCTGGGTGGCAGGGCTGCTCATCGCTCTTGGTGGTCTTCAGTACTCGCTAGGCGCCGCCGCGTATGCCTTCAAGCGGCCCCGCTTGTGGCCGCGTGTCTTCGGCTACCACGAGGTGTTTCACCTCGCCGTGATCAGCGCGAGCGTGACGTTCTACGTGGTCGTGGTGCAATACGCCGCACCGTTTCATAGAGTCGGCTAGAAGACGTTCCACCACCCCCATCCGGCGCGCTTCGCGCGCCGGCTTCCCCGCAAAGCGGGGAAGCAGCTTCTACCTCCCCAATCTCGCGCGCCGGCTTCCCCGCAAAGCGGGGAAGCAGCTTTTACCTCCCCATCTGGCATCGGCTAGTTAGACCGGAGGGACTCCGTGTTTGCGGTCCGGTCGCGTTGAGACCCGAGTCGCGTACGCCTTGAACCGCGCGATCAGCGCATCGCGCAGCTGCTCGGGCTCGACGACGTCGTCGACGATGAGGTTGGCGGCGAGCTTGTAGAGGTCCACATCCTCGCGGTACTCGTCCTCGAGCTCCTTCCGGCGCGCAGCTTTCGCCTCCTCGGGCAGCTCCGCGAGCTTGTTGAAGAAGACCGCGTTGACCGCGGGCTCCGGACCCATGACCGCGATCTGTGCCGATGGCAGCGCGATCACGCTGTCGGTGTCGAATGCCGGGCCGGCCATCGCGTAGAGGCCCGCTCCGTATGCCTTGCGCACGATCACACAGATCTTCGGCACCGTGGCCTCGGACACGGCGCTGATCATCTTGGCGCCGTGGCGGATGATGCCGCGACGTTCGACGTCGGTGCCGATCATGAAGCCGGGCACGTCGGCGAGAAACAGCAGCGGAATGTTGAACGCGTCGCACAGCCAGATAAAGCGCGCGGCTTTATCCGCAGAGTCGTTGAACAGCACGCCACCCTTTTGCATCGGTTGGTTCGCAAGAACTCCAACAGCCTGCCCGTCAAGGCGAGCGAAACCTGTGAGCAGCTCCTTGGCGAAGAGCTTCTTGATCTCGAGCCAGCTGCCTTCGTCGATGACGGCTTCGATGAACTTCCGCATGTCGTAGCCACGGTTCGCTTCAGCTGGTATCAAGTCGCCGGTCGGCTTCGACAGAGCTCGCGCGGGTTTTGCGTCGGAGGCCGGAGGCTTTTCGCCCGACCGCAGCGGCATGTATTTGAAGTAGGAGCGACCGAACTCGATCGCCTCCTTGTCATCTGCGACCAACGCGTCCCCACAACCGCTCTCCGTGCAGTGCATGCGGGCGCCACCGAGCTCCTCGAGGCTCACCTTCTCGCCGACGACGACCTCGACCATGCGCGGCGATCCGAGGTACATCGAAGCGTTGCCCTCGACCATCACGACGATGTCGCAGAAGGCGGGTATGTAGGCGCCCCCTGCGGCGGAAGGCCCGAAGAGCAGGCAGATCTGCGGCACCTGGCCGGACAGCTGCACCTCGTTGAAGAAGATGCGTCCCGCGTGACGCCGGCCGGGGAACATGTCGATCTGGTCAGTGATCCGCGCGCCGGCGGAGTCGACGAGGTAGAAGAGGGGCACGCGGATGCGGGCGGCGGTTTCCTGGATGCGCACGATCTTTTCCACGGTGCGGGCGCCCCAGCTGCCGGCCTTGACCGTGGGGTCGTTGGCCATGACGGCGACCTGCCGGCCTTCGATCGTGCCCAGCCCGGTGACCACTCCGTCCGCCGGCAGTTCTTCGGCCAGCACGTTGGCGAAGAGCCCATCTTCGATGAAGGAGCCCTTGTCCAGCAGCAGGTCGAGGCGCTCGCGCGCCGTGAGCTTGTGTTGCTCACGAAGCTTTGGCAGGTATCGCGTTCCGCCCTTCAACGCCTTTTCGCGCAGCTCGCGGTGGCGCGGATTGCTCAACCGCTACCGTCCTTTGAAGTCGGGATCGCGCTTCTCGAAAAAGGCCTTGATGCCCTCCTTCGAGTCTTCCGTCAGCGTGACCAAAGTGAACTGGCTGTGGAGGTAGGCGAGGGCCGCCGCGAACTCCATGTCCTGCTGCTTGTAAAAGGAGTCTCGGCCTAGCTGCATCGCGACCGGCGACTTCTTTGCGAGCTTTTCGGTGATTTCTTTGACAGTGTTGTCGAGAAGGTCGTGCGGCACCACCCGGTTGACCACGCCGAACCCCTGCATCTGCGTCGCGGTCCAGCGGTCGCCGAGCATCTCCATCTCGAGGAGAACTTTGCGTGGCATGTTCCGCGAGAGGATCGCCTGGATCATCATCGGCCAGATCCCAACGTTGATCTCCGGCGTGCCAAAAGTTGCAGTGTCGGTCGAGACCAGGAGGTCGCAGGCGCATGCAAGCCCGATGCCGCCGGCGAGCGCGTGCCCGTTGATGCGACCGACGATCGGCTTACCGAGGCCGGCCATCAGGGTGAAGAGCTCAACGAAGAGATTTCGGCTGCGGTGACGCTCCAGGTGGGTCATTTCGGCGTCGAATCCGGCGAGATCCGCCCCGGCACAAAACACTCTGTCGCCCGCTCCGGTCAAAACGACCACCCGGACCTCAGGCTCCTTCTGGCACCAACGAAAGGCAGTGGCCAGGTCGCCCAGCATGGTCGCGGACAGCGGGTTGCGCTGCTCCGGGCGGTTGAGCATCACGGTGGCGACGTGTTCATCAAGTGAGACCGCCACCTGCTCGAGCGCGGGCATCTGAGTCATCGCAGTAATCGTAGGGGCGAGGCTCGTCAGCCGAGGATGCCAGTCGCGATGGCGATGCCGACCACTATGAGCATCGCGCCGCCGACCTCTTCGCTCCATCCTTCAATGCGCCGTCCGAGCCGGTGGCCGAGCTCCAGGCCGAGCAGCGACATGACGACGCTGACGACTCCCATGGTCACCGCCGCGACCACGATCTGGACCTTATAAACCGCGAGGGCGAACCCCACCGCCAGGTTGTCGATGCTCAGCGCCATCGCGGTGACGATCAGGCTGTGCGTCTGAAGGCTGGGGGCCTGCTCCTTGCGTTCCAACCCCCATCCCTGCCAGATCGTGTACGCACCCGTGAGGATCAGGATGCCGCCGGCAACGTACCCGGCCACATGGCCTCCGATATAGCCCGATACCGCCTGCCCGAGGAGCAGGCCGAGCAGCGGCATCAACGCTTCGAAGAAGCCAAAGGCAAGGCCGACTCGGATTCTTGTCCGGGCATTGATTCCGCTCAGGCCGATCCCGATCGCGCCCGCAAAGTTGCTGAGCCCGACGGACAGGCTGACGATCAACAGGCCGAACAATCCAGACACGCGCGTAACTATATTCAGCGTCGGACGCCGTCATTTCACAGGCAACACTTAACAAAAACACTTTGCCGGACTGGCTTATCGGATCCAGAATGGCAGCGAATCTGCAACCGCCTCTGTCACCCAAAGTTAGGTCCAGACTCGCTTAAACCATATACTCCGACCCACCAAGAAACTTATGAAGCTCAGGCAGCGCGAACCTGTCGCCGCCACGGCCACCTCATCGCACGGCGGTGGCATCGATCTCGACAAGCCGATTTTCACGCTCAGCGTGGCTTCCGAGATCCTGGAGGTGCACCCGCGCACTTTGATGATGTACGAGCACCTGAGCATGATCAATCCCAAACGGACGGTTACCAATCGCCGGCGCTACTCCCGTCGAGACGTGATGAAGCTGCAAGCCATCCAGACGCTCTCCCGCGAGCATCACGTCAACCTGGCCGGCGTTCGGTACATCCTGGCGCTGCTCAAGCGCCTACACAACGCGGGTGTCGAAGCACCGGATGGCTTGAAGAACCTGGACGTGTCGCAGCTCGACGTCTGAATAACCCCAGTTCCGGGTTGATGGAAGGTAAATGTCAAAGAAGAGAAGACGCTTAGAGATCAAGGTCGAACCCCTGCCGGCACCTTTTCAAATGGAGACAGCATCTTGCCCCGTATGTGGGCGCGACGCGGCGGCGATCGGGAGGCGTCACCTCCAGATCGTGTTCCGCTGCGAAGGATGCAAGGTCGTCTTCAAGCGCAACCGGAGCTGGCCCTACATCTACTGAGTCGGGTTGTCAACTCCCAACCCACCGCGTTTCTCTAATGTGGAGTTATGAGGCGGTCTGTCGGAAGGGTGGCGATCTACGGAGCGCTTCTCGGCTTGGCCACGGCGGCTGTCGCCGAGGCGGTCCGCCCCAGAGGTGGAAGCACTGTGCTGGTCGATTGGGACCAGGTGCGGCGGGCGGCGCGCGCTCGTCTCGACACACGGTCGCCCGATCACGCTGAGCTGGCAGCTGCTGCTGGGAGCTACCGCGTGATGGCCGCAGAGCTCGAGAAGCCGATGCTCAAGTTTGTCGGTGGGCTTCCCAAAGGTGCGTCCCTCCCGAAGTTCGAAGCGCTCGATCGTGTCGGGTGGCTCGATCTGAATCTCGGCATCCTGCGGCGGGTCGTCGACCCAGTCCTGGAAGCCGGACGCGTGCCCAACTCACTCCTTGTCGAGGTTGGGCGCACGGGAGTCGACAGCTACGTGGCGTTCATGCTCGCGTTCATCGGCCGCCGAGTGCTCGGGCAGTACGACCCGCAGCTCCTCGGAGCCGAGCCGGTCGGAGGCGAGGGCCTGTACCTGGTCGAGACCAACGTCGAGGAATGGGGACGGCGCGCCGACCTTCCCGGCGAGGACCTCAGGCGCTGGTTGATCCTTCACGAGATGACGCACGCGTGGCAGTTCGCGGCGCATCCGTGGCTGCGCCCCTACATGGAGAGCTCGATGCGGGTGCTCATGCAGTCGGTGACCAGGCCCGCCACACCTGTCGCTCGCATCGCAGCCTTCGCCGGCGTGCTGCCTGCTCAATGGAAGGTGATGCGGCAGGTCCAGGGCACCATGTCTGCGGTCGAGGGCTACAGCAACCTGGTCATGAACGAGCTTGGTGGCAAGCTGCTGGCAGGGTTCGACCGGCTGGAGGAGGCTTACAGCAAGCGGAGCTCGGGCAAGAGCCCGCTCGAAGTCTTGATCTGGAAGCTCACCGGGCTCGACCTGAAGCTGCAGCAGTACCGTCACGGGGAAGCGTTCTGCAAGGCGATCTACGACCAGCACGGGATGAAAGTGCTGAACCAGGTATGGAGCAGTGAAGCTCACATGCCTCGACTCGATGAGCTCGCGCACCCGGAGGTCTGGTACCGGCGGGTGGTGGCTAGTAGTTAGCCCACCTCCCCATCCGGCCGGCGCTGCCCCACCGGCGCTTCGCGCCACCTCCCCATAAATGGGGAGGCGCCACCTTCCCCGCAAGTGGGGAAGCAGACTTCAAGAAGCTAGTCCTTGAGTTCTTCCTGGGCTGTTTCTTCGGTGATCGGCATCACCGCGACGGGCAGATCCGCGATGTCGAAATAGCGCACCGCTTTGTTCATTCGTTTGGCTATTCCGACCTGCACCTTGACGCCCAGCGAGATCCGACCGAACACCCAGACCTCATCGCAATGCGCGAGCAGGTTGTTCATCGCCTCGCGCACGACGTCTTTGGAAACCGTGTGCATCAGGTAGTAGTCGAAGAGCATGAAAGGGCTCACCGGGACCATGCCCGAGTCGAGGACGAACTTCTGGATGTGCGCCCGCCAGTAGAAAACCTTGTTCGACATGGCGACATAGACCAGTCGCTTGGGGTGCCGCAGCGTCTCTTCGGCCTGGTCCCGAGCGCTTGGTTTGGTGGTCGGCTGAAAGATCCGTTCGAGAATATCCTCGGCGGCCTTCCCCGAGACTGCCATGAGACTGGCTATCGTATCAGCCGTGCCCGCAGCTTCCCGGTTCGACCTCTCCGGACGCGTGGCATTGGTGACCGGTGCGAGCCGCGGGATCGGCAGCGCAATCGCGACCGCCCTGGTCGAGCAGGGGGCACATGTGGTTCTCTCCAGCCGCAAGCAGGCCGACCTCGACGAGGAGGCCGCGCGCATCAACGCGCAGTACCCCGAGCGGGCCACCGCCATCGCCGCCCACGCCGGCCGGCCGGAGGACCTCGACCGGCTGGTGAAGTCGGTCATGGAGCGCTTCTCCCACATCGACATCCTGGTCAACAACGCCGCCACCAACCCGTCGTTCGGGCCTGTGCTCGGTGCTGAACTGTCGGCTTGGGACAAGACGTTCGAGGTCAACCTGCGTGGGGTTTTCATCCTGACCAAGCTCGTTTACGAGGCGTGGATGCAGGAGCACGGCGGGGTGGTGGTGAACATCGCAAGTGTCGGCGGTCTGCGGCCGGGTCTCGGCCTTGGTATCTACAACGTCACCAAGGCGGGCGTGATCATGCTGACGCGCCAGCTCGCCCGCGAGCTTGGCGGCAAGGTACGTGTCAACGCGATAGCACCGGGCCTGGTCAAGACGCGATTCGCCGAAGCGCTGTGGGGCAACGAGGACATCCTCGAGCGGGTGCTGGCCTCCAACCCGATGGGGCGGATCGGCTTGCCGGACGAGATCGCGGGCGCGGTGGTTTTCCTGGCGTCGAATGCCGCGAGCTACATCAACGGCGAAGTTATCGTGATCGACGGGGGCGGGGGAGAGGTTTAACCGTTCCCTTGCCGGCCGGCGCTGAAGCGCCATTGGACTCGGCCTCGCCGTCCTCTAAAGCCAGCTGCCGGGTGTGGATGAAGTCCTCGAGCTCCTTCTCGTACTGGTAGGCGTGGTGGTCCGCGGCATAGCGATGAACACGGCGCTGCTGGATGAAGTCCTCAAAGGCGGCCTGGGTGTCTCGCGCGGCGCGAAAACCAAGCTGCCGCGCCGCTTTGGCGGTCGACAAAGAGCGGCCCCACCGAAGCAGGTCCAGCAGCTGTGGCGACAGAAAGGCCACTCCCGTCTTGCCGATCGCGAACGCGGCCAGCCCGAGACCGATCGGCGGGAGCAGCGGCGCGTGCAGCTTGCCCGCGGCGTCGAGCAGCTTCGAGAGAGGCTCAGCCCCGGGCACCGCGATGTTGTAAGCACCGGCCGGGCCTCGCTTCGTAGCGAGGTAGATGGCCTCGATGCAGTCGTCGCGGTGGATGAGCTGCAGCGAGGGATCGTAGCCCGCGACGGTCGGGACAACCTCGAGGTCGAGGTAGCGGGCCAGGGGTTGGGGCTCCTGTGGGTTGAGGCTATTGGAAAAGCGGAGCACCACGATCGCAATCTCTGGATTGCGCAGCGCGAAGTCGCTGACGTAGGACTCGACCTCAACGATGTCGCGCACGAACTGGTGGCGTGAGTTGGTGTCCAGGCGGTGGTCCTCGCGCAACGCGGCGGGTAGGTCGAACCGGGATCCATAGACATGCCCGGACGACTTGAGCACGAATCGCCGGACTGGGCTTCCTTCGCCGGCGCACCCCGCCAGCAGGTTCAGCGTGCCAATCACGTTCATCTCATGGGCGCGACGTGGATCCATGTCGAAGGAGTCGACGCGGGTCAACGTATGCACCACGGTGTCGATGCCGACAGATCGCACGAGCTTTCCGATCAGCGAGTGACGGACGTCGAGCTTGAGATAGTCGGCGCGTCCCAGGTCATAACGCGGCTCGCGGGTATCGATGCCGATAACCTCGGCCACGCTGGGGTCTTCCACCAGGCGCTGCACGAGGAGGGCTCCCCACCAGCGGGCGACGCCGGTAACGAGAATGCGCCGTTTCTTAGCGGCCATCTTCAGCTCAGTCTAGCCCTGGAAATCATGCGTGGCAGGTGGGCCTGGCTTCGCCAGGCCTTCTACCCAGCGTTCACATTGCACTCGTTCGTTGCGAGGAGAACCCTTTTGGAAAAAATCCCAACCTGCAGGAAAAAGAGCCATGAGAGGAAACCTAGGTTTCCTCTCATATCTGTTCAGTATGTGCGCTTAATGACATCCCGTTCCATGTGCGCGACCGCCGCCGACACGCTCTCGCGCAGGGGTGATTTCGCGGTGCGCAGTGCCCACTCCAGCTGGCGCAGCAGCGAGTAAAGACCCTTCATCGCCTTCACTGCATCCCCGATGTCGACGTTGGGTGGGAGGGGAATCTGGTCGAGCGGCTCGCCCGCTGCCCAGCGGTACGCGAAGTCGATGTAGTCGTGCGAGGGCGTGCGGAGGTTTGGCTCGTCGAGGTCGCTCTCCAGATCCGCGAACCGGAAGTAGAGCGAGCGAACCAGGCGGGCCGTCTGCGCGATGGCCGGGGTCGGATAGCGCCGAGGGCCGCGCGCCTGGCGATCCCTGCCGCCCCGGTCCCTGTCTTCGGCCGACAGCATCACGAGCACGCCGCAGAGCTCTTCAGGGGTGAGGCCTTCCAACCAGCCGAGCCAAATCGCCTCGGCGACCAGGATCGTGTTCTCGCCATACACCCGGGACGCGAACAGGCCCTTGTCGGTGGGCCGGTCGTGGGCGAGGAACCCTGTCTCGGTCAGGATCTTGCAGAGACGGCGCAGCTTGCGGGGGTACTCGTCCATCTGTCCGGTGACCTCGCGCTGCCCGCCCTCGAGCTCCTTCTGGAGGGTGCGGATCTCGCCGTACTTCTGAAGCAGCTCGCCAAAGCGCGGCGAGCGCACAACCTTCAGCTTCCGCTGGCGCTCGAGCAGGCCTTTCGCCTCGATCTCGAGCCGCTGGACCAGCCGCCCCGCTGACCCCATCGTCCGTTGGCGCCCGCGGCGACCCCGGCGCTCCGCGCCCGCCTCTCGCCGCAGCCGCTTCAGCTCGATCCGGATCGCGCGCCGGCGGTCTTCGAGCTTGAAGTACTGCGCGACGTCCTCGATCGAGACATCAGGGTCGTCCCAGAGGCGGCGGATGTCGGCGAGGCGCTCGCGAACGTTGGCCAGTCGCACCTTCGTCTGGTCCGCAGCCAGGCGCTTTTGGAACTGGCCGAACGACCGCTGCATCAGCCCCTCCGCCTCCTCCGGCGTGTATACGCGCAAGAGGTTGAGGGCCATGTTGTAGCTGGGCAGGAACTTTGACTCGACGACGAGTGTCGGCCCCATCGCGACCTCATAGATCGTGCCGACCTCAACGTCCGACTCTTTGAGGATCACCCCATGACCGATCACGTCGATACCCCGCCGGCCGGCCCGTCCCATAAGCTGCGTGAGCTCGCCAGTGGTCAGGTGGGAGAAGTTCACGCCATCGAACTTCGTGAACGACGAGACGACGACACCGCGCGCCGGCATATTGATGCCGAGCGACAACGTCTCCGTCGCGAAGACGACCTTGATCAGGCCGCGCTGGAAGAGCTCCTCCACCATCTCTTTGTGGTACGGCAGCAGGCCCGCATGGTGCTCCGCCAGCCCGCGTCGCAGCAGGCGAGCGTCGACCATGCGGCGGAACAGGACCTCCTCGTCCTGATTCTTCAGCCCGGCCAGTCGCTCTGCCGCGACGCGGTCGATGGCCTCTTTCTCGGCGGCGGTGGTTAGGTCGATCTCGTGGTATGAGCACCGCTGGAGTGCCTCGCGACACCCGCGGCGCGAAAAGATGAAGTAAATCGCTGGAAGCATGTCGAGGCCGCGCAGCTCCGGGATTACATGCAGCAGGTCGTTAGACGGCAGGGAACGGTAGTTGCCGAACCGATACGATGCCTCCTCTTCCTGCGCCGCCTTGGTCCACGTGCGCTGGTCGATGCCGCCGTCTCCTTTGAATAGAGGAAGGAAGCGGTTGTTGATCGCGAGCCACATCTTCAGCTCGACGGGCCTGACGTCATGGAACACGGTCTCCATGCCGCCGCGGTTTTCGGCCATCCAGTCGGCAATCTCCTGGTAGTTGCCGATCGTGGCCGAGAGGCCGACGAGCTTGATGGTGGCCGGCGCCTGGATGACGATCTCCTCCCAGACCGAGCCACGCGGGAAGTCGTCGATGTAGTGGACCTCATCGAGGACGACATAGCGGACGAGGTCGAGGCGCTTCGGATCCTCGTAGATCAGGTTACGTAGGATCTCGGTCGTCATGACGACGATCGGCGCGTCGTCGTTGATCGTGTTCTCGCCGGTGACCAGGCCGACCATCGATTGGCCGTACTCGCGCACGAAGTCGTGGTACTTCTGGTTGCTCAAAGCCTTGAGCGGCGTGGTGTAGAGGGCCTTGACGCCGTCCTGGAGGGCGCGGAAGATCGCGTACTCGGCGACCATGGTCTTGCCGCTGGACGTCGGCGCGCTGACCAGCACGCCGCCTTGCCCTTGCTCCAACTTTTCGATCGCCTCGCGCTGGAAGGCGTCGAGCTGAAAAGGCAAGCCCGCCTGGAATTCGTCTACGTATGAAGCAACCGTCTTCACAGCCGGACAAGCTCGGTCGAAACGTCCGTGACGCGCGCGCCGTCACTGTGCGATTCGATATAGGCGAGGACGGCGGCGAGCACCTCCTCCGTGTGGCGGCCGTTGTTGCTGACGGTCGCGATGGCCAGCTCCGCCAGCTGCCAGCGGTCGAGCTCGCCGACCTCGGCGGCCGAAACTTGGAACTCGGTCCGGACGCGCCGCAGCAGCCCGCTCACCACCTGCCGTTTCGCCTTGAGCGAACCGGAATCCGGCAGGTGGAGGACGACCCGGGCGACGCCAAGCGCCAATTTCGCGGCCATCACAGTGATTTCTCGACCATTGGGGGCACTGGAACTATGATGGCGCGCAAGAACGCACCGCCGGGTAAGCGGGCACCTTTGGGGAGGATAGCGACCATATGAGTCGAGACGATGCGGCGGAAGGCTTTGGGCAGTTCGAACGGTTTCTTCAGGAGTGGTCCCGCCGGGACTTCCTGAAGCGCGCCGGGGGCGCGGCGGCCTACCTGGCGTTCATGGCCGGTGGCGCGGAGTTGCTGGCCGCTGCCTGTGGGCCGAGCACCGCACCCACTTCGCTGACACCGGTCAAAGGCGGCAAGTTGATCGAAGGCTTGATCAGCGACATCGCCAACTTCGCCGTGCTCAACGCCGGCGACACCTCCTCGCAGCAAGTGATCACGCTCACGTTCGACGGGCTGCTAGGAATCGCCGCCAACGGCGACAACATCCCATTGCTGGCTTCAGCCCTGCCGACCGTCTCTTCCGATTCGCTCACCTTCACCTTCAAGCTGCGGCCCAACCTCAAGTTTTCAGATGGGCACGCGCTGACCGCCGAGGACGTTGTCTTCACCTACGGTCTGATGTTCTTGCCCGAGACCAGTGATTTCGTCTCGCGCTACCGCTCGGACCTGGAGGGTTACATACAGAGCGTCACAGCTCCGGATCCGCAGACGGTCGTTTTCAAGTTCAGCAAAGTCCAGGCTTCTTTTCTCGACAGCCATTGCCGCCGCGGCATCTTGCCCAAGCACATCCTCGGCAACGTGACGCCTAAGGCGCTCAACACCCATGACTTCTGGTCCAACCCGACAGTCGTCAACGGAGTGTTCAAGTTCGTCAAGTGGGACAAGGGCCAGCAGGTCGTATTCGCCCGCAATGACAACTACTGGGCGGGGCCGTCAAACCTCGACCAGTACATCTACAAGGTCGTCACCGACGCGGTAGTGCTGGCACAGCAGCTGAAGACCGGCGAAATTGACGTAGGCCAGCCCGACGCCAGTCAGTTCGACAACCTGAAAACCGTCACCACGATCGACGCGCTAACGTTTGCCCGGCCTTCTTTCGTCTACTACCTGTACAACCTCGATAAGGCCCGGACGTCGTCATACGCGATGTTCTCGGACAAGAACGTCCGCAAGGCGCTGCACATGGCGCTGGACCGCCCAACCATGGCGAAAGCTGTGTACTTCGCCTATGCGACCCCGGCCGATTCCGTCCAGGTGCCGATGGACTGGGCGTACAACCCGAACGTGTCACCCAAGTACAAGTACGACAAGGCCGGGGCACAGAAGCTGCTCGACGACGCCGGGTGGGCTAAGGGTGCCGACGGAATTCGTGTCAAGAACGGTCAGAGGTTCTCATTCGAGATCAACACCAACTCCGGTAACAAGGTGCGCGAGAACCTCATCCAGGTCATGCAGCAGCAGTGGAAGGAGATCGGAGTCGAGGCCCAGCCGCGACCAATCGCCTTCCAGACCCTGGTCACTCAGCTTCGCACCACTCACACGTTCCAGGTCATCCTGCTTGGAATCTCGAGCGGTGACACCGACCCTGACCAGACTTCCCTGTGGACGACCAAGGGAATCGGAGCGGGCGGACTCAATGGCATGCAGTACGTAAACCCGGAGGTGGACCGGCTCATGGCCGAGGCTCTGACGACCACCGATCGAGCCAAGCGCAAGCCCCTCTATTTCAAGATCCAGGACATCCTTGCGGATGAGCTGCCGGGACCGATCCTCTTCTACCCCAGCTACCTGTGGGGCATCAACAAACGCGTAAAGAACTTCAACGTGGGCCCATACAACGAGTACCAGGGTCGCGCTTGGATGAAGGACGTTTTCGTCACCGACGGCAAGTAGGAAACATGTGGCCCGGCCGGGCGAAGGTGTTTCGCCCGGCCAGGCTCAACTAAAGAGATGCTGAAGTACCTATTGAGCCGGGTGGTGGCCACCATTCCGGTGGTCATCGGCGTCACTGTGGTCACCTTCGTGGTGATGCACATCGCCGCGGGCAGCTATGTCCCGGGCCTGGACCTCAACCCGAACCTGAAGCCTGAGGACGAGGAGGCGATCAAGCGGTACCTCGGCCTCGATCGGCCATGGCCGGAGCAATACCTCACCTGGATCGGCGGTGTCATTCACGGCGACTTCGGCCGGTCGATGATCGACGGCAGCCTTGTCTCTCGCCACATCGGAGACCGGCTGCCCGCCACCCTCGAGCTGACCGTGACCGCGATCCTGCTGGGCGTGCTGATCTCAATTCCTCTCGGTGTCACCGGCGCCCTGCGTCGCGGCAGCAAGCTCGATCATGCCCTGACGGCGATGTCTGTCGGTGGATTCGCCATTCCCGGCTTCTGGCTCGGCCTGATGCTGATCCTCTTCTTCTCGGTCCAGCTTCAGGCCTGGGGCTTGCCGTTTCTACCTTCCGGTGGAGTGATGACTCCCGGCACGGGGGGAGGTGACCTCCTCGACCGGATCGTCCACCTCATCATGCCCGCCACGGTCCTGTCGTTCGTCTACCTTTCGATCTGGTCTCGCTTCACACGCTCGAGCATGCTCGAGGTGCTGGCGCAGGACTACGTGCGCACAGCTCGCGCCAAGGGAATGAGCGAGCGCCGGGTGGTCTACCTTCACGCGCTACGCAATGCCGTGATCCCGCTCGTGACCCTCGTGGGGCTGGAGCTTCCTTCGCTTGTGGCAGGCGGCCTCATCGTCGAGGTTGTGTTCAGCTGGCCTGGGATCGGCAAGCTGCTTTACGAGCGGGCAATACAAACGGACTATTCGACAGTTCTCGGCATCACGACGTTCGCGGCTCTTCTCGTGGTCGCGGGCAATCTCCTGGCCGACTTTCTGTATGCATTCCTCGACCCCCGGATTCGCTACGCATGATCGACCCGATTGCGGTTGAGGCACCGCAGGTCCCGGCTCAACCGGTACCCGCTCACGTCGGGCGCAGTTACTGGAGGGCGGCGTTCAGCAGGCTGCGGCGGAATCGGATCGGAATGGCGTCGGGTGCACTGCTTCTCTTCTTCGTCCTGGTCGCCCTGACTGCCCCCTTGATTGCGGGGTTCATCACGCACACGAACTACAGCAGCCAGGACCTTACGAACACATTCGCATCACCCTTGAGTCCAGGACACCTTCTCGGCACAGATGACCTAGGCCGCGACACGCTTACGCGCCTGCTCTTTGGTGCGCAGGTTTCAATGGGTATCGGCTTCCTGGCAGTATTCGTGTCGCTGGCGATCGGCGCGGCAGTCGGGCTGGTGGCGGGGTACTACGGAGGGCTGATCGACGGCTTGCTCATGCGATTTGTCGATGTGATCCTCGCCATCCCGTCGATCTTCCTTTTCATCCTCATGTCGATCCTGTTCAAACCCAGCACCGTAACGCTAGCCCTGATCATTGCATCGGTTGGCTGGGGAAGCATCGCTCGACTCGTGCGCGGTGAGGTGCTGTCGGTGCGCACGCGCGACTTCATGGTCGCGACACGTGCCCTGGGCGCAAGCGACGCGCGGCTGATCATTCGACATCTGCTTCCGAATGTCCTTCACGTGCTGATCGTCTTCGGAAGCCTGTACCTGGGTTCGGTCATCCTCACCGAGGCTGCTCTTGACTTCCTTGGCCTTGGCATCAATCCGCCGATACCGAGCTGGGGCAACATGCTCACGAACTCCGAAACGTTCTTCTTCCACTCGCGCTGGCTTGTACTGTGGCCGGGCGTGACGATCTTTCTGGCGGTCTTGGCCGCCAACCTGTTCGGCAACGCAGTCCGCGACGCATTCGATCCAAGGCTCAGGTAGGCGGGAAGCATGCCCGGACCCCTGCTCGGAGTGCACGATCTCAAAACCCAGTTCTTCACGCCAGAAGGCGTGGTGAAAGCGGTCGACGGTGTTTCGTTCGAGCTCAACGCGGGCGAGACGCTGGGGATCGTGGGGGAATCCGGCTCCGGGAAGTCGGTGACGGCGATGAGCATCATGCGGCTCATCTCACCGCCTGGACGAATCGTGGAGGGCCGAGTTCTGTACGACGGCCGCGACCTGGCCACGCTGAGCGAGTCGGAGATGCAGGGGATTCGCGGTGAGTCGATCGCGATGATCTTCCAGGACCCGATGACCTCTCTGAACCCCGTTTTCAAGGTCGGATGGCAGGTTGGAGAGCCGCTGATGCTCCACCGTGGCGAATCCAAAGCGAAGGCTTTCGCCAGCGCCGTCTCCGTGCTCGCCAAAGTCGGCATCCCCTCGCCCGGCGATAGAGCCCGCGACTACCCGCATCACTTCTCAGGCGGGATGCGCCAGAGGGCGATGATCGCCATGGGCCTGACGACGACACCCAAGGTCCTGATCGCCGACGAGCCAACGACCGCGCTCGACGTCACGATCCAGGCGCAGATCCTCGAGCTGCTGCGCACCGTCAACCGGGAGTTTGGAACTGCGACCATCCTCATCACGCACAACCTGGGTGTGGTCGCCGGGATGTGCGAGCGCGTGATGGTGATGTATGCCGGCAAGGTCGTCGAGTCCGGACCGACCGAGGACGTCTTCGCCCATCCGACCCATCCCTACACGTGGTCCCTCTTGCGGTCGATCCCGCGGCTGGACGCGGAACGCCACGAGCCGCTGAAGCCGATCGAAGGCCTGCCGCCCGATCTCATTGATCTACCGTCCGGATGTGCGTTTCATCCGCGATGTCCCTTTGCGATCGAGAAGTGCTCGCGTGACGTCCCTCCGCTGAACCGGGTCGGCGACGCTCAGCTCGCCGCATGTTGGGTCACCCAATCTGGAACGGAGTTGCCTCATGCCTGAAACCGTGCAAGCCCCTACGTTGACCCGAGCCTGGACCGCCGCCGAGCCGATCCTGTCAGTGCGAGGGCTCAAGAAGTGGTTTCCGGTGTCGTCGGGCGTTCTACAGCGGACAACCGCTCATGTGCATGCGGTGGACGGCGTCGACCTCGACATCATGAAAGGCGAGACGCTGGGACTGGTCGGCGAGTCGGGCTGCGGCAAGTCCACGTTGGGTCGCACCGTGATCCGCCTCCTCGACCCCACCGCCGGAACGATTCGATTCAAGGGCGAGGACATCGCACGCAAGCACGGTGGGGCGCTCCGCAGCCTGCGCCGTGAGATGACGATGATCTTTCAGGATCCATACGCGTCGTTGGATCCGAGGCAGACCGTCGGCGACATCGTCGGCGAACCGCTCGACATCCACGGGCTCGCACGCGGTCGAGCTCGGGAGGACAGGATCCGAGAGCTACTCAACGTGGTCGGTCTGAATCCGGGCTTTATCAAGCGATATCCACACGAGTTCTCGGGCGGCCAGCGGCAACGCATCGGCATCGCGCGAGCGCTTGCTGTGGAGCCGAGCTTCATCGTGTGCGATGAGCCAATCTCGGCGCTGGATGTCTCAATTCAGGCCCAGATCATCAACCTCCTCGAGCGGCTGCAGTCCAAGTTCAACCTTACCTACCTCTTCATCGCGCACGACCTGTCAGTGGTCAAGCACATCTCCAATCGGGTCGCAGTGATGTACCTCGGCAAGGTGATGGAGGTGGCTCCAGGAAGTGAGCTGTACCGACGCCCCCGTCATCCCTACACGGGCTCGCTGCTCTCGGCGATTCCGATTCCCGACCCTCTCATCGAGCGCGGCCGGGAGCGAGTGATCCTGCAGGGAGACGTGGCTTCGCCGGTCAATCCGCCGTCCGGCTGCCGGTTCCGGACGCGGTGTCCGCGGGCGCAGCCTCACTGCGCGGAGGAGGAACCGCCGCTCGAAGCCTTTGGGACGGAACACCAGGCGGCCTGCTTCTATCCATTAGATTGAGGTCGTGATCGAAATCCACACGAATTCGGTGGCTTCGCCATGAATTCGCGGGGGCCCCTCTTGAATGAGCGCGAAGAATTGGGGCGGCAGCTGGTCAAGGCCTCATACCTCAAGGGCGATTTCATTCTTCGCTCAGGCAAGAGGTCGAATCGGTACTTCGACAAGTTCCGTTTCGAAACCGATCCGATTCTGTTGCGAAAACTCGGCAAGCATCTGGCGACGCTTGTGCCGAAAGAAACGCAACGTCTGGCCGCGCCTGAGCTCGGCGCGGTCTTGCTCGGAGGCGCCGTCTCAATGGAGACAGGACTTCCGCTGGTCCTCGTGCGCAAGGAACCGAAGGGCTATGGCACCTCGAAGCAGATCGAGGGACTCTTTGACCCCGGAGACCGGATGACCGTGATCGAGGACGTGGTCACGACAGGCGGCGACTCGCTGCGGTCGGCGCAGGTGCTTCGTGACGCCGGCGCGGACGTCATCCACTTGATCGTCGTCCTGGATCGGGGAGAGGGGGGAGAGGACAACATCCGGAACGCCGGCATCCCCTACACGCCGTTGTTCCGGATTCAAGACCTCGAACTTGACTGACCTCTTCATCCGGGGTGGAACCGTCTACGGTCCCGACGGTCCTCGCGAGGCGGATGTTCACGTCAACGATGGAGTGATCACGCAAGTCGAGGCCGGCGGCGCGACACCTGCCAAAGCGACAGTGATCGATGCCCGCGGCTTGCACGTGCTTCCGGGCGCGATCGACGTCCACGTGCACAGCCGCGATCCGGGATTCCCCGACAAGGAAGATTTCGGCACGCTGACGGCCGCCGCCGCGATGGGTGGAGTGACCACCGTCATCGACATGCCGAACACGGTGCCGGCGGTAGACGCGGCCGGAGTGATGGAGGCGAAGGCGGCGCTCGCGCACAGCAAGGCGCGCGTCGACTTCGGGCTGTGGGGCTTGATCCGCTCCAGCTCGACCGAAAATCAGATCGAAGCGCTTGGGGAGGCTGGAGCCATCGGCTTCAAGGCCTACCTCGGTTACAGCTTCAGCCTGAGCCGCAAGCAGGTTCTCTACATACCGGACACGGACGATCCAGATCTCGAGGCGCCGCCTGACTACGGCACGCTCGCGCGCCTCGCTCCGGTGGTGGCCCGCCTAGGCCTGCCGTTGGCCATCCATGCCGAGGACCCGGCGGTGCTCGCCGCGTTCCGGCGGCCGATCGAGACCTACGCGGATCTGTTGGACTCGCGACCCGCAGAGGCTGAGGCGGTCGCCATCTCGGCTGCCGCAGCCATCGCGAAGGAAACGGGGGTGCACCTGCACATCGCGCACCTGTCCAGCGCGCTGGGCTTGCGCGTGGCCCAAGAAGCGATGGAGGACGCGATGCGGATCGGGACGAAGCTAACACTCGAGACCTGCACGCAATATTTGTGGCTCACCGACCAGGATTTCGCGCGGGTCGGCAACGCAATGAAGATGTTTCCGCCGATCAAAACCGCCGCCGACCGCGATGCCCTGATCGAGGCCGCCTCCAAAGGCGTGATCAGAATCGTCGCCACCGACCACGCGCCGCATACCGATGCGGAGAAATCAGGAACGCTGGAACATGCTCACTCTGGAAGTCCTGGCGTGCAGACCCTTTACGTGAGCTGCCTCGAGCTCGCCCGGCGCCTTGGCGATGAGTCGCTCGCACCGCGCTGGGTGAGCGAGGGTCCGGCGGCGCTCGCGGGCTTGCCGGAGTCAAAAGGCGCGATCGCCCCGGGCTTCGATGCTGACCTCGTAATCGTCGATCCAAAGAGCACGACTCGGGTGCGCCCTGCGCTGATGCGCTCGCGCCAGCGTCACGGAGCGTTCGACGGAATGGAATTCGGCTTCGTTGTGAGGGATGTGTTCGTGCGCGGCCAGGCGGTGGTGCGTGATGGCAAACTCACCGGACGCCCTAGCGGTCGCCTGATCCGGCCGCTACAGGTCAAGGCGCGGACCTGAGCTGGCAGACTGGGCAGCCGTGAAGTACGCAATCCAGGTGGCTCTGGCAGTCGTCCTCACGCTTGTGCTCGGAGCGGCATCCGCTTGCGCAATCAACCCCAGCAGTAAGGCGAGCAGCGCTCGTCAGGCGACACCCAGCCCGAAAGTCACACCCTCACCTTCGAAGCTCGACCCCGAGGTCGCTATGCCCGACGGATTTCCGACAGACGTTCCGATCTATCCGGGAGCTCGCCTCACCGCGGCGGCGAAATTCACATCCGGCACTCAGACCACCTGGGGCATGAATTGGGAGACCCTCGACAGCGTCGACAAGGTGCAGGCCTTCTATTCGACCAAGCTCAGCCAGGGCGACTGGAGCATCCAGTTCAAGGGCAGCTCCAACGCATCCTTCGCGGCCACATTCAGCCGGAAGAGCAACCCGAAATCGTCAGGAATCATCGGCGCGGATGCCAGTTCGGGCGTGACCAAGATCTCGCTGAGCCTGGTGACTTAGCTAGCGAGGGGCGGGCGCGCCTCTGAAGATCGGGTTCTGCGCCATCTCGCGCTCGAGGCTAGTGGCCGGTCCGTGGCCGGGGTAGAGCGCGGTCGTCAGCGGCAGGCGGAGCAGCTTGGTGCCGATGCTCATCATCTGGCGCCGGAGATCCGTCTCGGGGGTCTGCTTGCCGATCCCGCCGGCCAGGATCGTATCGCCGACGAAGGCGTGGTTGGCGACCACGAAGCAGACGCTGCCCGGCGTGTGGCCCGGCGTGTGCAGCACGGTGAGCTTGAACTCCCCGAATTCGAGCTCATCTCCGTCCACCAGATAGCGATCGGCCGAGCGGAGGAACTGCTTTGCGTCGGCGGAGTGAAGCGCGGTCTCACCCCCGACCAGCTCCTTGAGGTCGTCCTTGCCGGCGACATGTCCGGGGTGGCAGTGGGTAGCGAGGATGTACCTGACCGTGAGGCCTTTCACCTGCTCGGCGATCTTCTCGACCGGCAGCCCGGGGTCGATGACGACTGCGTCTTTCGTGCTCGAGCAGCTGACCACGTAGCCATTGACCTCGCGGTCGAGCTTGACCTTCACGATGGCGAGCTTGGACATCAGTCTCTTAGTCTAGGTGCGTAATGCAGCACGTCGCGGTGATCGCCTTCTCGATCTTCCTCTCGCTCGTCTGCCTTTTCTGGATCTACGGCTATATCCGGCGCCGTTCGAAGAAACGCTACTAGAGCGGCCCGGCCAACCGTCCGCGTCCTCAAGATAGACGCGGCATGGAGTCGACAGGTCCCAGGAATCATCACGCGGAGGTCGCCCCAGGCCGGCGCCGCAGTCTGACTGAGATCATTAGGGACAAGGTCCGGCAGGAGCCGATGCTGCTTGCCTTCATGGTCGCCGCCGTGGCCGCGCGAGTCGCCTTCTGGCTCATCTCGAACCGGATGTTCGAGGACGGCCTGACCACTATTACGCACGCTCGCAACGTGCCCCTCGGGCTCGGTCTCGTCCATCACCTGGGCGAAGGCCACGTGCATGGGTTCACCTCCGCACTCAGCGTCCTGATTCCACTGGCGGGCGAGGTCATTCACCAGGGAACCGGCATGCTGGCGGTGCGAATCGCGTCGCTGGTGGCGGTTTGCGTCGCTCTGATCTATGCCCGCCTGATCTGTCGCGAGCTCGGCCTCGGCGCCTTTCCGACAGCGTTCGTGCTGGCCTACCTGTCATTCGATCAAAACATGATCTTCTACGGAATGTCCGGGATGGAGACCCAGGTCGCCGTGGCGATCCTCCTCGGCGGCGTCTTCCATGTGCGCCGCAACGACGTCATCGCTTCGGGTGTTTTTCTCGGTCTCGCTCCCTTGGCGCGGCCCGAATTCGTGCTGTGGATGGCTCCCGCATTCCTTTACCTTGCTCTGCGCAACGCCAGGGTTGCCGCACGAGCAGCCGCCATCGGCGCCGGTATCGTCGTTCCCTGGGTCGTCTTCACGTTCCTCTACTACGGATCGCCTATCCCCAATACGATAGTGGCGAAGTCGACGGTCTATGCCACCCCGCCATTCGGAGCGGGCGGCACACCCTTGCCGTGGCTCGACTGGCTGTTCCATCAACTCGGGGGCCACCTCGCTCTTTTGATCTCCTACCTCGAGCCGTTCCGCGAGGTCTGGAGCACGGCGGCGGTGCCAGTACCGGCGCCGTTGCTGGTGGTGATCGCCATCATCACACTCTTCCTCTTCGTCGTCGGCCTGCGAGCTTCCAGCCGGATTCGTGACTTCTGGCCTATCACTGCCTTTCTAGCGCTCTTCATTGCGTACCGGGTCTACTTCCTCCCTGCCCTCTTCTATGGCGACTGGTACATGCCGCCGTTCCTGGCGCTGGTGATGATCGTCGTGGGCGTTGGAATGCAACGCCTCGGGACATTGGCGCCGCTAGCCCCGAAAGCCTTCGTCACGGTGCTCAGCGTCGCTTACGCGATCCACATGCCCTTCAGCTTCATCGTGGAGGGCAAGGTTCAGGCGATCGAAAACAAGGTGCGCACCAACGCAGGCGAGTACCTCAGGGTGGCGGTCAAGCCGGGTGAGTCGGTAGTGTCGGAATCGTCGGGCTACATCGGCTTCTTCGGCAACGTGAAGCTTTACGACTATCCGGGACTGACCTCACCGGCATCCGTCCACGTACTCAAGAATCTGCCGATTAACAAGCGCGACAGCGCCAACCTGATCGCGGTGTTGAGTCCCGAGTGGATCATCCTGCGACCGTGGGAGCTCGACGATCTTCAAAAGAAGTTTCCCGCCGTCGCGGCCATGTACATCGTCGATCGAGTCTTCGAGATGCCTGGCGTGCCTGAGAGCGACCTGAACGTCGGGGGCGCGACCATAGTTTCTTTCGGTGGTTACGTCGAGATCTCCACCGACGAGAAGTTCACAGTCTTGAAGCGGGTCAAGCCGGCTGGAGCTTAGCTCCAGGAACTTACTGCTCGGCGGGCCCTTGCACCTTGAGGCGCAATGCGTCCAGCGAATCGAACTTGTCCAGCGCCGGCTTCGCCCGCGGGCGGTCCGGATACTTGGCGACCTGGATCGCCTCGAGCAGCAACTCGATCTCTTCGGACGTGAAGTTGAGGGTGCGGTAGACGACTTCCTTCACCTTGACGTCCGGCCGGTCGACGGCCTCTCTGATGACATCGTCAGTCACGACCTGCGGGCGTGTCGGCCGGAAGAGCTCTTCAGATCCCGCGAGTGAAACGCGCTTGAAAGTCGGCATCAGTTCTCCTACCTGTGATTCTCCATTACTTTTACGCCAAGCGCACGGTACGACCGCGCTCCATCCGACTCTTTCGCGTACGTCAGGATCGATTGACCCGCAAGTGGGGTCTCCGCGAAGCGAATGGAATCCGTGATGCCGAACTCGTAGACCTTGTCACCGTACTTCTCTCGGACGGCGGCGAGCACCTCTTGCGAGTGCAGGGCGCGCTGCTTGTAAAGCGTCGGGAGGATGCCCAGGAGCTCAAGCCGCGGGTTCAGCCGGCGCTTGACGCGCTCCATCGTGACGAGAAGCTCCTGCATTCCACGCAGCGCAAGAAACTCTGCCTGCAATGGGACGAGCACCTCATCGGCAGCGACGAGTGCGTTGATGACGATCAGGTCGAGCGAGGGCGGGCAGTCGATGATGATGAAGTCGTAGCGTTTCTGTGCCGGCTCGAGCTTGTCGCGCAGGATGCTCTCCCGGCCGATCTCGTTGATGAGCTGGTTCTCAGCCCCGGCCAGCTCGACGTCTGCCGGGATGTAGTGGACGCCCATCTGCGGAGCGTCCTGCACCACATCGGTCACTGTCGTGTCCGGGTCGACGAGGAGGTGGTAGATCGTCTTCTCGATCTCGGCTGTGGGCTTCATGTAGAGGGTGAGGTGGCCCTGGGCGTCGAGGTCGATGAGGAGCACCCGCTGGCCCAACTCCGCGAGAGCGGCGCCAAGGTTCACGGCGGTGGTGGTTTTGCCGACACCCCCCTTCTGCATGGCGACGGCTATCGTTCGGGCCAATCTTGGCCCGAGTCTAGCGGAAGACGGGCATTCTGGCGGTCCGCTTGCCCCCGACCACTGAGAGGCCGGGCCAGCGATCCCCGTCGGATCTGCGGCACCGATGCGGCCGATCCCCGTTGTTGCGGCCTCCGCTCCTCGCTTGAGCATGCAACGATGCACGCGCTGCGGTGCTCGGCCGCGCCTAGGGTCTCGGCCACCTCGGCGCCGGATCTCTCGACGGGGCCGCCAGCCCGGCCTCTAGAATGTCGCCGGTGTTTGTGATCCCCCTGATCGCGGGCGCGGTCGGCGGTGCCTTCGCCGCGGTCGTCGGCCGCCAGTACCTGAGTCGTCGAAAGCCGTACCAGGCGATCTGGGCCATCGCTCTCGCCATGTTCGGGGCGGCGGCCCTGTTCGAGACGTCCGGCCAGGCTTTCGGTTGGTCGGATGGAACCTACAAGGGCTACTACCTGTTCGGCGGGCTGCTCAACGTCGGCTGGCTCGGTCTTGGCTCCCTCCTGCTTATCACCTCGCCACGCGCCGGCCGGATCGCAACGATAGCGATGGTCTTGATCTCGATCGTTTGTTTGTTCGCGGTGGTAGCGGCGCACACGAACGGCAACTTTCTCAAGGCACAGGTCCCCGCTAGAGGCGCGATCGACGTGCCGAGCATACTGCCCCTCATCACCAACCTAGGCGGTTCGCTCCTTTTGATCGGTGGCGCTGCATGGTCGGCGTGGCGCGCCGCGCGCGCGGGAGCTCCACGAAGCCGAGTCGTCGGACTTGCTGTATTGGCCGCAGGCGCCTTCATCGTCGCCATGGGCCACAGCTTCGCCCAGACCAGCGGTGTTTACGTGGCTCAGCCTGTGAGCGAAGCGCTGGGTATCGTCGCGATGTTCGTTGGATATCTAGTGATCGAGTCCTGCGGCGCCGTGAGGCGAACCACAGTCGCATGAGGATGCATCAATGATCATCGACGTCATTGTCGTCCTGGTCCTGATCGTCGCCTTGATCATCGGCTACCAGAAAGGGGTGATTCAGCCCCTCATGGCCGAAATCTTTTTCTTCGGCACGATCCTGGTGATCTTTCGATTCCACGACCAGTACACGACGGCGGTGGAAAAGTACTTGCACCTGAAGCCCGTCTTCGCCGTTTTCATCGCCCTCATCATCGCCGTGATCCTGGGAGGGGTTGGGGGAGCGATCGGCGGCGCATTTCATCGGATGGAAGCGATCCGCGGTGTCGATGGCCTGCTCGGCCTCTTCGTCCACGCCTTTGTGACGCTGATCGTGATCTACCTTGGAATCTCAGCGCTGGTGGTCCTCGACAACGCGTTCGAGCCTGTCTTGAAGAGCGCGAGCCTGAGCCTTAAACAGGTCAATCAGCTCGAGTCGACAATCCTTTCGAACCCGATCACGGCGGCGATGGTCTCCAAGAAGGATATGCAGGATCTGAAAACCGCCGCAGTAAAACCCAGTGGAGCGCACCTGGACAACATCCCGGGCATTCACCAGCTGCAGCAGATCTACACGGACTTCCTCCAGCCACAGCTCCACAGCTCCAGGAGTGCGCCGATCATCCTCAGCTTCGGCCAGCACTTGCCGTTCATCGGCCACGTCAAGCCAAGCGACCTGCACACTACGGCCGCGTCTCCGGCGCGGACGGCGACACCGGCACACAGCCCGTCACCGAGCCCGACGAAGAAGTAATCTCGGAACACTAATGCTCGACCTCGCGCTGACCCCTGACCAGGAGCAGCTGGTCGCCACCGTCCGCGACTTCTGCGCCCGCGAGTTCGCGCCCCACATCCGGGAGAACGACCGCGCCGGCCGGCACGACCCCGAGATCTTCGCCAAGCTCGCCTCGATCGGGCTGCCGGGCATCTGCTTTCCGCAGCGCTTTGGCGGACACGGGCTCGACTACCTCGCGCTTGGGCTGGTGTGTGAGGAGCTCGAATACGTGGACACGGTCTACAGGACGGTGCTCTCCGTGCACGTCGGTCTTGTCGGCATGGGCCTCTACACATGGGCGACCGAAGACCAGAAGAAGCAATGGCTGGTTCCCATGGCCTCGGGTCAGAAGCTTGCCTGCTACGGCTTGACCGAGCCCAATGCCGGCTCGGACGTGGCGTCGATGCTCTCGACGGCTCGGCGCTCAGGCAGCGGCTACTTGGTGAACGGCCAGAAAGTCTGGGTCTCAGACGCCAACACCGCAGACTTCCTGCTCGTCTTCGCCAAAACCGACCCGAAGGCCGGCTCGCGCGGGGTGTCGGCCTTCATGCTCGACCGCGCGGAGTGCGGCAAGGCGTTGCGCACCGAGCCGATCGAGGATCGCCTCGGCATTCGCGCCGGCGACGTGGGCTCCATCTTCATGACCGACGTGGAGGTGCCCGAGGCCAACCGCATCGGCGACGAAGGCGATGGTTTCAAGATCGCGATGAGCTGCCTCGACAACGGCCGTTACACAGTCGCCGCCGGTGCGACGGGAACCGTGCGCGCAAGCCTCGACGCGTCGGTGAAGTACGCGAAGGAGCGCAAGACATTCGGCCAGGAGATCGGCCGCTATCAGCTGGTCCAGCAGATGATCGCGCGCATGGCGCGCGACTATGAGATCTGCCGGCTTCTCTACTTCAAAGTCGCGTGGATGAAGAACACCGGAGTGCGGCACACGCGCGATGTGTCGATCGCAAAGCAGTACGCGACCGATGCTGCATTCAATGCGGCACACGACGCGATAGAGGTGCATGGAGCGTACGGGTACTCGGCCGAGTACCCGGTCGAGCGCTTCCTGCGCAACGCGCGAGCGCCGATCATCTACGAGGGGACGCGAGAGATTCACACGATCCTTCAAGGCGAGTACGCGCTCGGGTACCGCGAAGACAAACCCGTCAAGAAGTCGCTGCCCCCGTACCAACCGGATTGATCTCCGCCGCGGGCTCCACCCGCCGGCTCGGCCACCTCCACTTCGCGCTCCTGTCCATCTACTGGGTCGCGATCGGCTACATGTGGACGAGCCTTGGCGGGCTGATCATTCCCGACCTCGTGCTGCAGCTCGTTGGCAGGGAGCACAAAGGCGTCGCCGTGAGCGTGCTGGAAGGGATCGGCTCCCTGATGGCGATCGTCTGGCAACCGGTGGTCGGTGCGTTCTCAGACCGAACGCAAACTCGATGGGGCCGCCGGCGGCCTTTCATAGTGGTCGGGACGGCGGGGGACGTCTTGTTCCTGATCGGGCTTGCGCTCTCCGGCAGCTTCTGGCTGGTGCTGCTCTTCTACTTCCTGCTCCAGACCGCTTCCAACACCGCCCAGGGTCCGTACCAGGGCCTGATGCCCGACGTGGTTCCCGAGTCGCAGCGGGGAACCGCCTCCGGCTATTACGGCATCTCGAACGCAGTGGGCCTTCTCGCCGGCACGGTCGGGGCAGGGTTCATCCTGGCGCACTTTGGGCGTATCGCCGCGATCCTCAGCATTTGTGTCCTCCTGATCGTGACCATGGCGCCCACAGTTCTTCTCATCCCGGACCGCGCCCAACCCAAGCACGAACCATTCAAAGGACTGAAGGACGCGATCAAGACGACTTTCGGGCGTCCGCTTCAGTTGCCGAGCTTCATGTGGCTGATGGCGTCGCGGCTGCTCATCCTCATGGGCCTGGTCGGCATCCAGACTTTCGTGTTCTTTTATTTCAACGATGTCTTTTTCGGGGGCGACCGCCAGGCCACGATCAAGGCGACCTACACGTTGTTGGGCCTGGTCATCATCACCTCGTTCGTCGTCGCTCTGCCTTCCGCTTGGGCCTCAGACCGTTTAGGCCGGCGGCCTTTCATCCTCGTCGGCGGGCTGATCGGGGCGGCCGGGCTTCTCATGCTGATGTTCAGCAACTACCAGCTGCTGCCGGCCCAGATCGTCCAGCCGCTGGCGCAAGCCCTGAAGGTTCCCGAGCTCGCCGCGCAGGCGACGCTGGTGGGGGTGTTGATCGGGATCGGCTACGGCTTGTTCTATTCGGTCGACTGGGCCTTCATCCAGGACGTGATACCCAGTGACGAGGCAGGGCTTTTCATGGGATTCAGCAACATCGCGACCGCCGGGTCTGGGATCATCGCCCGGTTCGTGGGCGGATTCCTGCTCGATCCCTTCAACGCCGGACCACACATCCTCGGCCTGCCCGGCGGCTACCCGGTGATCTTCTCGGTCTTCTGTGCATGGCTGCTGATTGGAGCCTTGTTGATCTTGAAAGTGCCCGAGTCCAGGGTGCGCGCAGCGTGAATCTCGACGGTTTGCGGCCATGGGCCGGTCTCGCCGGCGGATCGTTCGAATCGGCTGATGTGGTGGTGGCGGGCATCGCGTACGACGGTTCAGCCGTCTATCGCAAAGGCGCGGCCCTGGCTCCGCAGCGGATCCGAAGCCTTTCCGCAGCAATGCCGCCGGTCACCGAGGACGGAAAGCTGCTCACCGCTATGCACCTCCACGACCTGGGAGATTTGGACGCCGGAGCTGACATCGAGTCCGGGTGGCGGAAGGTGGCGGACGCACTGTCGCGCGTCCCTACCGGATCGCTGCTCACGGTGCTCGGCGGCGACCACTGCACGGCGATCGCAACGCTTACCGCCCAGGCCAAGCGCCACCCCGGCCTCGCAGTGCTGTGGGTGGATGCGCACCCGGACCTGTGCGACTACTCACGCGGCGGACGCTGGACGTGCGGCTGCGCACTGCGGCGCGCGCTCGACGTGTCGGGGTTGGATCCATCGCGCGTCATCATCGCCGGAGGGCGCGACTACGACCCTGAGGAGCTCGAGTTCATCGCCTCCAATCGAGTGCTGCTGGTGTCCGCGCAGGAGCTGGCCGCGGATCCCACGCGCGCGGCGCAGAAGATCGCCGATCGTCTCGCCGGGCAGAACGTCCACATCTCTTTCGACATCGACGTCCTCGATCCAGCATTCGCTCCGGGCACAGAGATCCCGTCGTCGGGCGGCCTCTCGACCAGGCAGGCGCTGGACTTGCTGATGGCTGCCACCGCGCGTGCGACGCTCGTCGGCCTCGACGTCGTCGAGGTGTCACCGCCATTCGACAATGGGGACATCACCACATTCGCGGCGTTGAAGCTGATCTTCGAGGTGTGGGGGATGTCGTGGCATGCCCGCCGGACAACGGAGCAGGTATCCGAAGGCCATGGAAAGCGCTGACGTCGTCATCGTCGGCGGCGGGATCATGGGCTGCGCGCTTGCCTATCAGCTGGCCAAGCGCGACGTCGACGTCCTGCTCCTCGAGCGCGAATCCCTCGGCTCGCAATCGACAGGCAAGTGCGCCGGGGGTGTGCGTCAGCAGTTCTCGATGGAAGCCAACGTCCGGCTGCAGCGCATGGCGGTGAAGATCCTCGAAGGGTTCGAAGAGGAGACCGGTCATCCCGCGGATTTCCGCCAGATCGGGTACCTCTTCGTCCT
>DASRWV010000024.1:0-18541 GCA_035687505.1 Nitrosotalea sp. | reverse complement strand
GATCCTCACCATCTGCAAGACGCCGCCCGACCTGGTCGTTTCCGGGATCAACCTGGGACCCAACACCGCGACCAACGTCATCTATTCGGGGACCGTCTCCGCCGCCACCGAGGCCCGCATCCTGCGCATCCCGTCGATCGCGGTGTCTGTCGCCACATTCAAAGATCCCATCTGGGAGACGCCCGCGAAATACGCTCGTGACCTGGCCGCCGAGGTGCTCGTTCACGGCCTGCCGGACAAGGTGCTTCTGAACATCAACGTCCCCAACCTTCCGCTGAACAAGGTGAAAGGCATCCGCGTCACCCGGCAGGGAAACTCGGGCTACAACGAAAGGTATGAGATGCGTTCGGACCCGCGGGGGGTTCCGTACTACTGGCAGGCGGGCACGTATCGGATGACCGACGACGACGACGAGACCGACGCGCTGGCCGTCGACCGGGGCTATGTCAGCGTCACGCCGGTGTCGTTCGACCTCACCGCCCACGAGTTCCTGTCCGAATTCCGCCGCCGGTTGGCTCGCGACTAGGAATCTCTAACCGGCGGAGTCGCGCACCTTGAACTGAACGGCGTTGGCCGAAGGGTCGGCGGCCGAGAACCCATTCTCGAATTCCTCGACTTGGACCCCGCCCTGCTCGAGACGGCTCGCCACCCCATTGAGATCGCTGCTCGTCGGAACCTCGACAGTGAAGCGGCGCAGGCCCGCCGAACCAGGTGGCGCGGGCCGCGCACCGCGGCCGGCCCACGTGTTGAGGCCGAGGTGATGGTGGTAGCCGCCGGCGGAGACGAAGCCGACGCCGGGCATCGTGCCCATCACGTCGAAGCCGACCAGCTCGTGGTAGAAGCCGAGCGCCTCTTCGACATCGGCCACATGAAGGTGGACGTGACCCATCTTCGTGTCGTCGGGCATCGGCGACCGAAGCGAGTCGCTCTCGGACATGTGGGTGAAGAGCTCGTCGAGGTCGATGGGATCGCGACCGGAGCGCTGCCGGCCCTCGTTGTCAATGGCGACCATCGTGCCGTTGGCGAACCCCAGGGTGCCGTCCTCGGGCGACTCGACGTAGATCTCAATGCCGTTGCCATCGGGATCCCAGAGATAGTTCGCTTTGGTAGTGAGGTGGTCGGTGGGCGACTGCTCCCAGCGCAGCGCACCGAGCCGCGCGATGACCCTGGCGAGCTCGCGGCGATCGGGCACCAGGATCGCGAGGTGGTACAGCCCAGACGTATGAGGCACCACCGGGCGCTCGGCGCCTGGGTGGAGGACAACCAGCTCGCGGTTGCCGGCGCCCATGCGAATTGCGCCATCGGTTGAAGTTAGAGGAGTCAGCCCGACATAGTCGCGGTAGAACCGAAGCGCCCGATCACCGTCGGTCACGGCGAGGTGAACCGCCCCGACGCCCGTCGCAGCGGCAATCGAAGGAGCAGTTTTGGTCTCTTCCATCTCGAACAATCAATACCCGCCTCGGCCAGCCCCTATTCAGCGCTGACTTCGCACGTCTGACGCCAAACGTGCGGAATCCGAAACATTTGGTGGACCTAAGTTTGCGGCTGGAACCGGGAATCGTGGTCCCGAGTGGAGACCGCCTGCTACCATTCGCGCCCAATTGGCACGACCGACCGAAGTGTCGAGCTCGTCCCTGATGCGGCCCGGCAGCGTCAAATACCTCATGCCGCTCGCCGTCTTGTCTGGCGCCGCGGTCCTCATTGCACACACCGGACGCATCCCGTATCCGGGATCTAGCGGGTTGGGCGACTACCTCCGATATGTCGCGATGGCGCAGCACCCGTTTTCGAACGAAGTGGCTGCGCGGCTGGCCCCATTCTGCTGGCGCATCCTCGTGCCGCTGACGGTCTACGTTCTTCCCCTGCCAACGCTCACCGGCTTCTGGGTCACGACTCTGTTCGGGCTCGGACTTGCCGCCTGTGCGGTGATGTGGCTGCTCGACGGATTGGGCATGAGCAGCACAACCGTGGTTGCGGGTGGCGTGGCTTTCGCGCTCTTCGGTCCGATCACCTTCGTCGGGCTCTGGGACTACCTGATCGTGGACGCGGTGGCTTGCGCGCTGCTCACGCTCGCCATTGCAGCCGCGGTTCGCCGGCGGGGCATGTTGCTGGTCGCCTTTCTCGCGTTGGGCGCGCTGACCAAAGAGACGATCGTGTTCGCCGCGCTGTTTGCTGTGATCTGGGCAATCGAGCACCGCGATCGCCGGATGCTTGGCTTCGCGTGCGCCGGCTCGGTCGCGGCCGCGGCGATCCTGGTGGGCTTGAGGGCCGCGATTCATCCCGCTCAGGAATACAGCCTTCCGTTGTTCGTTGCGGACAACGTCAATATGCTCGAGCGCAACCCACAGCTGGCGGCCGCGCTCGCCATCGGCTGCTTCTGGGGAGCATGGGGACTCCTCGCTCCATTCATCACCGCGCAATTCGTCCCGCAAGCTGGTTCGCGGCACTACCGAGCGATCACTTACACGCTGCTGGCCAGCGCCAGCCAGCTCCTTATCGCAGCTGACGAGCGGAACATCGGCATGGTCTTCCCGGTGGCGATCGCCGCGGCCGCTCTCACAATCGAAGAGCTCGCCAGTCGCACAAACCTGTCAGTAACCTTGTTCTGGGCGCCGATTATCGCGGTCAATGCATGGCTGGGGATTCCCTTTGCCATGGGTGCGGACCCACCGGTTGCGCCCAACGGCCCAGCTCAGTGGGTCGCTTCACTGCTGATCGCCGGGGTTTCCGTGCTGGTGTTGGTTTGGTTAGCGGTGCGGCAGGCGCGCCAAGGCTGGAGCCGGCTGATCTGGGGCGGAAGCGTGCGGCTGGCGGGCGACCGCGCGGAGAGCCGGACAGTCGGATCCGATCACCCGCGGTCGGATGCTGGTCCTGTATCAGGTGAGAAATGACGATTGGTGGACCACGACGAGTCGGATCCGAACTGCTGGACGTCGACGATGGCGCGATCGCGATCTACATCCAGGAAGTCCGCAAAGAGCTCGAGCTCTAAGGGTCCGCGGGTTAGCGAGAGGGTTTGGATGCGCGGGACCCTTCAGCCTGCGCAACGATAGCGTCGACCTCGGAACCGTCACGAGATACCGATGGACTGGTTTGACAAACATCCGCCGGCCGATGCCCCGCCACCAGGCAGGCGCCCTGTACATCCATGACGGCTCTGTGGCGGGCCGGATCGGATCGATGGTCGGCGGTGATACGAGCCCAGAGGGAGATTCCGAACCGCGGCCGCTATGGGGCGGGATCTACCTCCAAGACGCGCCACCAGCGCCGCTCGACGACGGGCTCGCCGAACAGCTCGGCCTCCATCGTTTCGCGGGCCACGAACCCACGACGCTCGTAGAACACCTCACCCTTGCGGTTGCCGGCTAGCACATCCGCGCTCATCGGCAGAGCGGGCAGCACGCGCAGCAGCGTCCGGAGCAAGGCGGTCCCGGCACCCCGGCCCCGCATCTCCGGCACCGCGTAGATTGCCGCCAGGTCAATGCGCTCGGGCAGCACGACGGCATCAGCGAAGGCGACGATCCCGAGCTCCCCAACAGCCACGTAGAAACGGTCCGCCGCGATCCGCGCCCGAAGGCGTTCGGGCGAGTAGGCGCGCTCGATGTAGGTCTCGATCGTGTCGGGGCGCAGCAGGCCCTCGTAGGTGTCGCGCCAGGCGGCGCTCGCCACGCCCCCGATCGGGCCGCTGTCCGCCGCGTCGGCCCTCCGGACAGTCCAAGCGTCGCTCACGCGCGCAAGTATCTCTCGGTACCTACGATCAGAAATCGCCTCCCCCGTAGGGGCCGCTTCCATGCAGGTCCATTCGGCTGTGGTGACAGGTCCGGCTGTGCTGTCCAGTCGTCGGATGAGGAATCGATGGAACCCATCAAGCCGTGCTCCACGCGAGCGCGTCGTTGTAGGGCCCACCTGCAGTTCACTTTGTGCGCCGCGATGAGTTGGCATTGGCTTTCGACGGATTCGCGGAGCGTTTGGCGGGACCGCGAACGCCGCAGAGTTGTCCGACTCTGAATTCTCTGTAGGCCACCAGATATTGTGGAGGTGGACCGGAGGGGAGTCGAACCCCTGACCTTCTGAATGCCATTCAGACGCGCTCCCAACTGCGCCACCGGCCCACGACGCGCCCCGCCGAGTAGTTGATGATACCTGCCGCCTTCAACCCTCTTCTGCACCCTCCTCTAGGATCTCCTCTTGCCGATGGAGATCCGCCAAATCGATCGCACTGAGCTGAAGGGCGGCGGATATCTGGTCACGCCCGACGGACCAGGACCTCATCCCGGGGTGGTCGTGATCCACGAGGCGTACGGCTTGAACGACAACATCAAGGACATCACCCGGCGGTTTGCGCGCGAGGGCTACGTAGCGCTCGCGGTCGATCTTCTCACCGATCGCAATCGCGCAGTCTGCATGGCCCGCTACATGGCCGGCATGCTTCTCGGCTCGGTGAATCGGTACGGCATCAACGAGCTGAAGAGCGCGCTCACGTTCCTCGCGAAGAATCGCGACGTGGATGCGCAGCGAATGGGAGCGATCGGCTTCTGCATGGGCGGCAGTTTCGCGATCGCATGGGCCTGCACCGACTCGCGGCTCAAAGCGATCGCGCCCTTCTACGCCGTCAACCCTCGCCCTCTGGACCTGGTCAGCCGGCTATGCCCGGTGGTCGGCTCCTATCCCGAGAAGGATTTCACCGCCAGCGCCGGACGCAAACTCGACGGCGCGCTCGACCAGTACAAGATCGAGCACGACATCAAGATCTACCCCGGCGCCGCTCACTCGTTCATGAACGATGGCGCAACCTCATACAACGAGGCGGCGGCAAAAGACTCGTGGGCGCGAGTCGTCAAATTTTTCGGCGAGCAGATCGGACTGAAAGAGACCGCTTAGGCGGACTGCCTCGGACGGCCGCTGCCGTTTCCGCCTCCGGAGTGCCACGGCCGGCGGCCGCGGTTCCGGTTGACGCGCGGTCCGGCACTGGCCTGATGCGACTGCATCGGCCGGCCTTCCCGGTAGTGCCAGCTGCCCTCGTCGAGCAACCGCTTGGTGTCGATCTCGCGAATGACCGGAGCGCCGAGGCGTCCCAGCTTCACCCACGCGCCCTCGTCCTCAGGCGAGACGAACGTCAGCGCACGGCCGGACTCGCCCATTCGCGCCGTCCGACCCACCCGGTGGGTCAGCCACTGCGGCGAATCGGGAAGCTCGAAGTTCACCACCAGCCCGACATTGTTCACGTCGATGCCTCGCGCGGCCACGTTGGTCGCGACGAGAATCTGGCTGCGTCCCTCGCGAAACGAGCTCATCGCCCGATCGCGGACCAGCTGCGAAAGATTCCCCTGAAGCTCGACCGAGTTGTGACCCAGCTTGCGCAAGTTCTGGTTCAGCTTCGTCACGCCGTGCTTGGTGCGGCCGAAGATGATCGCGCTGCCGCCGTGCTTGCGGAGCAACTTGCTCAGCGTTGGCAGCTTCTGCTCGCGATCGACGCGAACCAGACCGTGCTCCAGGAGATCGGCGTGGGTGGACTCGAGACGCACCTGCACCGCGTCGTTCGTGTGCTTCTGGACCATCCTGGTCACCCAGGCCGGCATGGTCGCCGAGGCGAGCACCGTCTGCGGCTCGTAGGTGAGACCCAGGATCTTCTCGACTGAGGGAGCGAAGCCCGCGTCGAGCATCTCGTCCGCCTCGTCGAGCACTAGGTACTGGATGCGGGACAGCGAGAGCTTGCCCTGGCCGAGCATGTCGATGATGCGGCCCGGGGTGCCGACGACCACGTCGACGCCGCGCTTCAGAGCGAGGCGCTGCGTGGCGTAGCCGACGCCGCCGTAAAGGATGGTCGTACGAAGGTCTGTCGAGAGGGTGCGAAGCACTTTCTCGACCTGGAGCGCCAGCTCCCGGGTCGGGGTGACAACCATCGCCCGGGGCCCGGCCCCGCCGCGCGGCAGCTTTTCGACCAGCGGGATGAGGTAGGCGAGCGTCTTGCCGGACCCTGTCTGGGCTTCCATGACGACGTCGCGGCCCGCGAGCAGGGCCGGAATGGCTTCAGCCTGGACCTGGACGGGTTCCGTGATGCCCTGTGCAGACAGGGCGGCGAGTGTGCGCGGGCTTACGCCCGCTTCGGCGAATGATGGCAACGTATTTCTCCTGATCCCCTCTAGGTTCGTATTTGGATCGCGACGATCAGGACACCGTTACCGTGACGGCGAGAGAGGACCCGAGCGGAGCGGGCCGGCGAACCGGCCAAGGCGATCAGTCTACGAGATCTGCACGCTCGGCGTCTTTCGCGCACGATGATCGATCTCAGATGAACGTTCTCGTCACCGGCGGCACAGGCGTCCTCGGGCGCCACGTTGTGAGGCTGCTCCGCGCCTCAGGGCACCGGGCCCGCATCTTCAGCCGCAACCCCAAAGGTCACGACGATGCGGTCCAGGGCGACCTCATCACAGGGGCCGGGCTCGCGAAAGCCGTGGTGGGAATGGACGCCATCATCCACGCCGCGTCTGCGACCACCAACGTCACGAAGCTTCAGGCGACCGACGTGACCGGCACCCGTCGCCTGCTCGCCATGGCTCGTGAAGCGGGAGTGCAGCGCGTCGTCTACGTGTCGATCGTCGGCATCGACGGCGTCACCTATCCCTACTACAAGTACAAGGTGGCGGCCGAAGCCATCGTCGAGGAGAACATCCTCCCCTGGACGATACTGCGCGCAACGCAGTTCCACACTCTGATGGAGACATTCCTCGAGGCGTTCTCGAAGCTTCCTTTCATCGCGACGATCCCGTTCAAGTGGCAGTTCCAGCCCGTGGACCCGACCGAGGTGGCAGCACGCCTCGTCGAGGTCGTCCGCAACGAGCCGGCGGGCCGTCTCCCGGACTTCGGCGGTCCGGAGGTGCGGAATCTCTGGAGCCTCGCTGAATCCTGGCTCTTCGCTCGCAAGCTGGCCAAGCGACGGGTCAACCTGCCGCTGCCGTTCAAGTTCAGCCGCCAGTTCGCAGACGGCCGCCTGCTCTGCCCTGAGCACATGGACGGCAAGATCACTTTCGAGCAGTACCTGCAGGAGAAGTACTCATGATGAACCGCTGGGTCGACCGCTTCGGACGCACCGGGTTTGCCGCCGTGACCAGCCTCATCTGGGCCCTGCCCATGGCAGCCTGGGCAGGCTCGGCCGACCTCTCCCCCATCGACCAAACCGCATACCCGTGGATCGCGCTCACCATCGGCGTCGTGATGTTCGCCGTCTGGATCTTCCTGCTCACCCGCATCGGGCGGATTCCCGTCGCGCCCCGGCAGCGACGCCTCGACCTGGCCCAGATGTCCACCTCCGAGAAGCGGTGGACGCTTGCGCTCATCGCCTTTGGCGCGGGCCTGATCGCGCTGCTCAATGGAGCCGCCACTGTCGATTGGGGGCCATTTGCCGGAGCGATCCGCGACGGCAAGGCTGGGCCGATCCTGTTGGCGGTGGGGCTGGCCGTCTACCTGGCCGTCATGCTCGCAGGGATCGGGATCAGCTGGCGCCGCTCGCACACAGCCTTCGCAGCGCGAAAAAGCCAGCGCATATGAGCGTCGCTTACCGGCTCATGTACCTACTTGGCTTCACGCCCTGGGATGGGGTCCACCCGCAAGAGCTCACCGAGATCATCGAAGGACCAGACGCGCTGCCGCCAGGCCGCGCCCTCGACGTCGGTTCCGGAAAGGGTGCGAAGGCGATCTATATGGCGACTCACGGATGGAAGGTGACCGCGGTCGACAACGTCCCGCGCGCCGTGGCGCAGGCGCGCAAGCGCGCGGAGGCGGCCCGGGCGACTGTCGACTTCCGTGTTGGCGACGTCACCCGCCTCCCCGACCTCGGCCTCGCGCCGGGCTTCGATCTCATGATCGACTTCGGCTGCTTTCACGGCCTGAAGGCAGCTCAACGAGACGCCTACGCGCGCGGCGTCACGGCTCTCGCGGCACCCAGCGCCCGGCTGCTGATGATGGCCTTCGGCAAAGCCATTCCCCCGGTCTCCTCGGGCGTTTCCGAGGCCGAGCTCACGACCAGGTTCGGCGACTCGTGGACCCTGCTCTGGTCCCACCCCGATCGCTCCACCGAGAGCACCGCGGCGATGAAACGGGCAGCCCCCAACTGGTACTGCCTTTCCCGGCGCTAGCCGGCGACCCAGCCACGCTTGCCTGGAATAGTTGCTTGCGCAGTCAAGTATCAAGCAAGTAACGAATTCTCTGTTTCCAGGAGGAACAACCGATGGTCAAGTACGAAATCGATCCGGCACACACACATCTCGGTTTCACCGCCAAGCACCTCGCGGTGACGACTGTCCGGGGCCAGTTCACGAAGTTCGAGGGCTCGTTTGAAGGCCCCGACGACGACTACACCAGAGCGCGCGGCGAGTTCAAGATTGATGTCGCCAGCCTCGAGTCGAGGAGCGACCAGCGTGACACCCACCTTCGCTCAGGTGACTTCTTCGACGTCGAGAAGTACCCCTACCTGACGTTCAAGCTGACCGGCATCGAGCCCGTCGACGACGAGAACTTCAAGGTTCGCGGCGAGCTCACGATCAAGGACATCACCAAGCCGGTCGCGCTCGACGCGACGATCGAAGGCCGGATGCCCGACCCGTTTGGCGCCAAGGAGCGCGTAGGCATCAGCTTGCGCGGACAGCTCAACCGCATGGACTGGGGCCTGAACTGGGATGGAGTCGCCGGCGCCGTGCCGTTCGCGAGCCACACCATCAAGCTCGAGGTCGAGGCTGAGATCGTCGTCAAGGTCGAAGAGCCCGCGCAGGCTTCCGCAAAGAAGTAAGAGTTCCTCCCACGTGGGTCCGGGCGTGACCGGACCCTCGTCCTTCTATATGTGAGACACCATGACTAGGATTACAGCGATGGCTGAGCAGGCCGCCAACAAGGCCGAACAAGTATGGGAAGGCATCACACGCGCCCACTGCTCGATCGTGGCCGACATCGAGAAGGACATGCTGCCGCAAACCGGTATTGCGCTCGGCTGGTACGAGGTCCTCGCCCACCTCAGCCAGGCCGCAGACGGTCGGTTGCGTTTCCAGGACCTTGCCCGCGTGGTGGGGATCACGGAAAGCGGCGCGTCCAGGCGCTTGAACCAGATGCTCAAGGCGGGCCTGATCGAACGTTTCATCTGCGCGTCAGACCGCCGCGGCGTGTACGCCCTCATGACCGCCAAGGGCAAGGCGACCTATGTCAAGGCGCATGCTGTGTTCGTCAAAAGCATCGAGCGCAACATGAAGCAGCTGGAGCCCGGCGAAGCCGAGCTCGTCCACGCGGCGCTCTCGCGCCTCAGCTCGAGTCCAAACTCGAACTAGGTAGCTTCCGCCTTTTTGGCCAGGTTGGCCAGCAAGGTCCCGAACTCCTTCGAAATCCCGGGGCCAAGCATCCCCCGCAAGAAGCCCAGCGGACCATTGACCTCGACGGTCTGGCCGATCTTCGTCTTGCCGCCTGGCAACGGGTCGACCCGGCAGTTGAAGCGAAACGTCGTCCCAGGGATCACGCTGGTCTCGAGCGCGAAGAACCGTCCCGGCTGAACCTCGGCCAGCTTCATCTTGTGATGCTGCCCGGCCTTGGTGTTCATGACGCCCGTGCTGCCCTGAACGAACCCACCCTGCCATTCCATCGTTGACACGTTCGGGTTCCATTCACCCCACGTGGACATGTCCGACCAGATCCTCCAGACCTTGTCCGGCGAAGCGCTCGTTTCGACCGACGTTCCGTATTCAGCCATTTGCCGTGACATTTATAGTCCTTCGGTGACTACGCCGCTCGGATATGGGATCGACTTCGGCACCAGCAACAGCGCAGTGTCGATCGCCTACGCAGACCGCGTCGAGGTCGTGCCCATCGGCCAGGCCCGCACGCTCCCTTCGTTCATCTACCTGCACCGCGCCGGCCGGCGGGCCGCGGGCGACGCCGCGGTCAAGACCTTCCTGAAGTCCGGCCACGAAAAGACCGACTGCTGGAAGTGCCCTCTCGCTCCGTACGGCTGGGACACCGACTGCCGGCAGTACCGCAAAGGCGGGGGCTGCAGCGACGCGCGGCTGCTGGCCGGCGTAAAGCACGAGCTGGCGAAGCTCGGGTTCGCCGGCACCAACAGCTGGGCGACCGACTTCAGCGTCGGCGCGCTGGTCAGCGTCGTCTTGAAGCGCTTGAAGGATGAGGCCGACAAAGTGGCGGGCGAAAGCGCGACCTCCGTGGTGCTCGGACACCCGGTGGTCTTCGCTGGGGCGGACCCGGAAAACCGCGCCGCCTCCGATGTGGAAGCTTTCCGCAGGCTCGAGCAAGCCGCGCACGAGGCAGGCTTCACCCAGGTGGCGTTTCTTCCCGAGCCAACCGCCGCGGTCATCGGCACGCCTGTGCATCACGGCGTCGAGGTCGCAGTGGACTTCGGCGGCGGCACTTTTGACGTCGCGGTCATGGACTCGCGCGGCGGCGACTCTAAGATCGCCGGCCTGTCTGGCGTCGCCATCGGCGGCGAGATCCTCGATGGCGTCCTCTTCGAGACAAGCGTCGGGCCGGCGCTCGGGCTTGATGTGCTCCCCTACTGGCTGTTCAACGAAATGCGCACCGCGAGCTCGGTGCGCCTGCTGATGGCCGACCCGGGAATTCCGTCAATCCTGGCGCGACTAGGCGGTCCTGCATCCGAGGTCGTCCACGCGCTGCTCTACGAGGGCCACGCGTACGACTTCTACAAGGCGATCGAGGCGGCCAAGATCGCGCTGTCCACCTCGGAGCAGACCGAACTGCATTTCACTCCTCTCGGCCTGCAAGTCACGCTTCGCCGCTCAGCCTTTGAATCCATGATCCGGCCGGAGCTCGACCTTGTCCGCAAAGCGATCGACAGCGCTCTCGACGAAGCCGGCGTTGCCCCGAAGGAGGTTGAGCGGGTGCTGCTCACCGGTGGCTCGGCGTACATCCCGGCGTTTCGCGCGGACCTCGCCGGATTGTTCGGCTCGGAGCGCATGGAACAGCGCGACGCATTCACCGCCGTGGTGCATGGGCTGGGCGTGCGCGCCCAGCAGCTGTGGGGTTCGGCCAGCGCGCTGTCCCTGAAGGCGGAATGACCGAACCCGATACGCTTTTTGCGTAGAGATGGATCAAACCCGTTCTCGTCTGGTGAATACCGCATCCACAATGCTGGTCGCAGTTGCGGCCGCGATGTGGGCAACCGACGCCTATTTCCGTCCGGGCCTGACCAAACAGCTCAGCGCGGGCCAGATCGTGCTGGTCGAGGACCTGCTGATCAGCATCTGCCTTGTGCCGATCATTCTCCTCAACGCCGGCTCGCTCCGGCGGTTGACCGTCGGGCGCTGGATCGCCTTAGCTGCAATCGCTGTTGGCCCGCAGGCAGTGGCGACCGTGCTCTTCACGAAGGCGATCGGCTACGCATTCGCCAATCCCGCCGGGCCTCAGTTCGACGTCCTGCATGAGGTATACCTTCTCTATCTCCTGCAGCCCGTGTTCGGGCTCGCATTCGCGCGCATCTTCTTGGGCGAACGGCGCCGTCGCGCCTTCTGGCCTTTCGCCGCCACAGCGCTGATCGGCGTGTATCTGATCGTGTTCGCCGACAACCCCGCCGCTCCGTGGCAGATCAAGCACCCCGAGCTCGTGGCTGGGCTGCTGGTGCTGGGCGCGGTGATCATGTGGGCGGCCGGCACGGTGTTGGGCCGGTATGCGCTGCGGGACGTCAGCTTCCCCGTGACGACTGGTATGCGCTTTCTACTCGCGCTGCCGGTGCTCTTGGTGATCGTCCTCGTGGACAAGGGCGGCGCCGCCTTCAGCGGCTATTCGGCCGGCCAAATTCCAGCCTTCTTGGGCATCGTGATCGTGCCCGGTCTAGTGGCGATGCTCCTCTACTACCTCGCACTCTCCCACACGCCGGCATCCTTAGCCACGATTGCCGAGCTCGGCTACCCCCTGGCGCTTTTCTTGATCTTTTCTCTGCCACCACCAGTTGGTCAGGGAGCGCCACTGCAGCCGGTGGAACTGTTGGGCGCGGCCATTCTGGTGGTAAGTGTTGTGACGCTCAACTTTCTCAAGAACCGGAACATCGTCGAGGTTCCGCGCGAACGGCTGGTCACGCCGAGCTCGGCCGCTTAGGCCAGCACTTTCTCCGCGGCGACGGCAGCCTCGGGTGACACCTCCGGATGCCGCAGAACGTTAGGGACTCCGGGTGGCTCAAACTTCGCGCCATGAAGGGCGCACGGAGCAAGGTGAATTTGGTCGCCGCGGTGATCGTATCGGCCGCGGTGCTCTACGCCGCCTTCTTCGGAGCGGGGCCGCTGCCACCGCTCGGCCCCACCTTCAATCCCGCCACCGGCGCCTGGACGATGGCCCTCGACGCGACGATCAGAAACGAGACGCTGCGCCTGGCTGGGCTCGAGCAGCCGGTCAAGGTCACCCTCGAGTCCGACGGCACCACACACATCGTCGCGCAGACCGACCACGACCTCTTTCTGGCCACCGGCTACGTGCACGCCCGTTTTCGGCTGTTCCAGATGGACCTCCTGCGCAGGCAGGGAGAGGGACGCCTTTCGGAGGTTGTCGGCAAGGCTGCGCTGGAGAGCGACCGCTTCGAGCTGCAGCTCGGCCTGCTGCGGACCGCGCAGCTGGAATGGAGCGCGCTCGCACCCGACCATCGCGCTCGTAAAGCTCTTGTCGCTTACTCGCAGGGAGTGAACGACCGGATCGCGCAGGTCGAAGCCGACCACCAGCTGCCCGTGATGTTCACGCTGCTCGGCTACCACCCCAGGCCGTGGACGCCGATCGACAGCCTGATCGTCAAGGGCGACATGACGCAGACCCTCAACTTCAACGACACGCCGCTGGTCATGGCGCTGCTGCAGCAGTCGCTCGGGCCCAACCTGACCGGTCAGTGGTTTCCCCTCGTACCGCCCAACCCTCAGTCTCCATACGACCCCGGCCCGTACGCGACCCAGCCTTCGGTGGTGCCCATCGTCGCCACGGCAGCGCAGCCGATCACGGACCAGGCCGCCCTCGCCGCGGCCGACGTGCATCAGAGGTTGGCCGCTCTCCCCGCGGGCCTCGTCGCCACAACCGGCGGCGCCAGCAACAACTGGGCCGTCGCCGGAGCCAAGAGCACCAACGGCGGCGCGCTGATGGCGGGCGACCCCCACCTCCACCTGACGCTTCCGGCGATCTGGTTCCAGCTGTCCATGGATTCGCCTGGCTACCACACGAGTGGCGTCGGCATTCCTGGCACGCCGGGAGTCTTGATCGGCCACAACCAGCACATCTCCTGGAGCCTGACCGACGCACAGAACCAGCAGACCTTTTACTACCTGGAGCACGAGGACTCCACCCACCCAGGCCAATACCTGTGGAACGGAGTCTGGCGCAAATACACGATGGTGGCGTACGACATCCCCGTTCACGGCGGCCCGACCGAGCACCTCGCCGTCAAGCTGAGCGTGCACGGCCCGGTGATCACCGAACGCGGGCAGACCACGTCTGTTTGGTGGGCCGGAAACATTCCATCGCAAGACCTCGACGTGCTGATGGGCATCAACCAGGCCGCGGACTATCAAGCGTTCCGCAACGCCCTGAAAGGTTGGTACTCGCCGACGCACAACTTCGTCTACGCCGACGACCGCGGCAACATCGGCCTGATCTCCGCGGGTTACTACCCGCAGGTTGCGGCGGGCCAGCCGTGGCTGCCGATGGCCGGTACCGGCGAGAACGACATCATCGGAACGATCCCGTTCGACTACATCCCGCAGGCCTACAACCCGCCGAGCAACTTCATCTGGTCGGCCAACCAGCGACAGGTCACGGCCGACTATCCCTACTACATCGGCACCGGGTCGAACTTCTTCAACCCGGGCTACCGCTCGAATGAAATCAAACGTGTGCTGAGCCAGACCGGCAAGCTCAGCGCGGCCGACATGATGGCGCTGCAAACGGACACTCGTGATTTTTTGGCGGGCGAGATCACGCCGATCCTGATGCAGGCGTTGGCCGGAGCGCTGACCGGCCGTGACCAGCAGGCGGCGGATCTCCTCGGTGCGTGGGACAACCGCATGGAGATCAGCTCGGCCGCCGCGACGATCTGGTGGACCTTCTGGCAGGAGTACATCGCCCAGAGCTTCGATCCGTGGTGGAAGGCAAAGAAGGTGTCAGTGGACCGCTCGGAGCTGAATGACCCGCTCGGCCAGTACCTCGAAGCGCTGGCCCTCGCCGGGAAAACCGTTTGCGCGCCTCCTAACTGCACAGCTGCTGTCGCTTCCGCCTGCCCGTCGGTGGCATGCGAGCGATTGTCTTTGACTCTCGCGTTTCGCAAGGCCTTCAGCACCACGACTGCAAAGCTCACACGTCAATTCGGCGCGGACCCGAAGAAGTGGACGTGGGGCAGGATGCACCAGCGCACGGTCGAGAACCTGGCGCAGATCAAGGGTCTCGACTACGGGCCACGACCAGATCGCGGCGACGCGAACACGCCCCTGGCGGCGCCTGGCTTCCCGTCCACCGACGGACCGAGCTGGCGCATGGTCGTGGACTGGGGCGCCGGCACCTTCCAGGCCACCTACCCCGGCGGCCAGAGCGAGAACCCGGCGTCGAATTGGTATTCGGACCGCGTCGACACGTGGTGGAACGGAGAGTACGCGGCCATGCTCACCTCCGACCAAGCAGCCTCGTCGCGCGGAGCAAAAGCCTGGAGCCTGAACCCGTGAGGTTGGCGGCGGCGGCGGCTCTCACCGCCGGTACGGCGGTGGCGCTCGTCGCCGTGATGCTGGGCGTCTGGTGGGCGCCTTTTGTTGTCGGTATCGCGATCGGTATCGCCTTTCCGCGAGCCCGCATCGCCATTCCGGTCGGGGCCGCCGCCGGCTTCCTCGCGTGGGGTCTGCTGCTGGTCGCGGACCAGATTCTTTACGGCCTGGGTCCGGCGGCCCAGGGGCTTGGCGCGATCATGGGCTTCGGCCGCCAGGCGGCGATTCCGGTGATCCTGACCTGCATGGTCGGACTGCTGCTCGGACTGTCGGGAGCGTGGCTGGGCTGCGCCGGCCGATCCCTCGTCGGGCCGCGCGGCGGCTCCCATCTGCTTCAATGGCCGCGTGAAGGTCGATAAGCATCCGCTTGACGGAGTGCGTTTGGGAGCGCTCGCGGCGGTCGCCGCGCTTGCGCTCGGCGCATGTTCAACGAACCCGACCGGCGGCGGCCCGACCCCTGGCGTCCAGCCCCCGACGGCGGGCGTGAAGCCTTTGGCAGCGGTAGGAACCCCCGAAGGTGACCTCTTCCTGGTGACGACCGAGGGCTACACCTATTCGGACTGGGCAGGGCCTTTCACCAAGGCGACCGGTTGCAAGATCACGCCAAAGTACGTGGCCTCCTGGGACGACGTGGTGAAAACGATGAAGGATGGCGGCGGCGGCCAGTGGGACATGGTCTCGGCGACAGGCGACGCCGCGCTCGCACTCATCTACAGCGGCGACGTGAACCCTATGAATACCGTACTGATCCCGGAGTGGAATAACTTCCAGCCGGTGTTCAAGGCGCCTGCATACAACACGGTCAACGGCATCCACTACGGCATCTCGCTGCAGTGGGGACCCAACACGCTGCTCTACAGCACCAAGAAGTTCGTCAATCCGCCGACGAGCTGGAGCGCCATCTACGATCCCGCCACCAAAGGACTCATCACAGTGCCCGACAACCCGATGCAGATCGCGGATGCGGCCCTTTACCTGAGCAAGACGCAGCCGGCCCTCAACATCAAGGACCCGTACGAGCTGAGCCAGAAGCAATTCGACGCCGCGATCGCCCTGTTGAAGGACCAGCGCCCGCTGATCAAGAGGTACTGGGCGCTTGTCTCAGACGAGATCTCGATGTTCCAGAGCGGCGAGGTCGTGGTGGGCAGCGCATCGCCCTACCAGACCGTTGAGCTCAAGAAAGCCGGCGCGCCGGTCGCGGACACGATCCCAGCCGAAGGAGCGACCGCCTGGGGAGATTCGTGGATGCTCGCGGCCAAGGCGCCCCATCCGAACTGCGCGTACCTGTGGGCCGCCTGGGTGAGCACGCCGAAGGTGCAGGCCCAGCAGGCGCTGTTCTTCGGCGAGACGCCGGTCAACACCAAGGCGTGTGCCGAGATGGAGGCCCTTCAGTCAGGATCGTGCGCGCAGTTCCACGCCGGCGAGCAAGCCGCCTACTACGACGCGATCAAGTTCTGGAAGACGCCACTGCAGCGCTGCCCGGACGGCACCAACACCTGCATCCCCTACGACCAGTGGGTTGCCGCCTGGACCGCCGTCAAGGCTTAGGCCCGGAGGTCGCTATGGGGGCGACGTCGAGAGATTTGGTGATCCATGCGGTGCAGATGCTAGGAGGCGCCGAGCAACGCAGCGAGCGCATCCGTCGATGCGCGAGCGAGTAGCGCAGAAGCCGACAACGCAGATGCCCGCATGGGCGCCAAAGATCCGACGGCGATCCCCTTAGCGACCTCCAGCCTCCATCTTCGTCTTCAGGTTCGACATCGCGCCGTTGTAGTTCTTCTGCACGGTGCCCTTGAAGATGGCGAGCACGAGCGGAAAGTAGAACGGCCCTTTCGTCATCGTCACGTGTCGCTCCACATGGGTCCCGCCGGCGGCGGGGCTGAACGTGAACTCGTGATGGAAAACGGAGTTAGAGTCCTCCGCGTCGAAAGCCAGACGCTTTGGAGGTTCGAGGGAGGTGATGGTCACCACGGACGGGTTCTGTTTGCCGTTGAGCATTCCATCGGCCTTGTAGCGGGAGCCCATCGCCGCAGTGCCGGGCCGCTCCGCCGTCGCCTTCATGTGGTCATCGGCGCTGCCCCACTCCCCATGACGCGAGACGTCGGCGACGTAGTTGAACACTGTCGCCTGAGGTGCGTTGACGTCGACTGAGTACGAGGCCGAATAGGCCATCTTCTCTTTCTCCTGTCCGGCGGGTCTAGCCGCCGATGAACCTGGGAAGCACGATCGAGGCGGCCCAAAGCGCAAGCCCGACCGCGATCAAGCCGATCTTCTTGTAACCCCAGCCGATGGCGGCGAGCACGAAAACTATGAAGGCGAGCAGCAACAGAATCGTGGCCAGATTCAGATGGTTGAGCCGACCGTCGACCAACCACGAAAGCACCCACAAGCCAAGGCCGGCGGCGATCAGGTCCGTCTTCTTGTAACTGAGTCCGACCGCGGCGACTATGAAAACAATCAGGGCAATGATCTGCAGGAGGTCGGCAAAACTTGTCATGCGGGCATTATCGGCTGTCGGTCAGCAAGCTGCAGCGGGTTTCCGTGCCTTCGCGAGGTCGCCCAGGAGGTGCACTCCCCAGCCTTTCGGCATCAGGCGCTCCGCCAGCACCGAGGTCATGAACATGAACCCGTTCACCGCGAGGTACGTGGGGTCCGGTACAACGCGAAGCTCGGTGACCTCGAGACCGCTCGCCGCCGCCAGCGCCCGCAAGGTGCCTACGGTGTTGGCGCGGTACTGAACCGGGAACGTGTCGGATTCGCGGCGCCCGTAGAACCGGGAGACCAGGCGCGTCTGGACCAATGGCACGGCCTTGCCGAGCCGGTTGAGCAGAAGAAGCGGATTGCGAAGGTTCGGGGTCAGAAAGACGAAATGCCCGGCCGGCCGCAGCACCCGCGCCACCTCTCGCAGCACGGCCAGCGGTTCCCTCACGTGCTCGAGCACCCACAGACAGACGACGAGGTCGAACGACTCGCCGGCGAACGGCAGGTGCTCGCCGACCCCCCGAAGGATAGGCATCCCTGGAGCGCGGTGCTCGGTGAGCGACGGCGAGTCGGGGTCGAGGCCCGCCGCCAGCTTGACGTCGCGCCAGAACAGCTCCACCACCCCGCCGCGGCCGCAGCCGAGGTCCAGCACGCGGCTGTCCGAGGTCACGTACGCGCGGACCAGGGCCTCGAGCTGGTCGCCGCTCGAACGCCAGTCCGGCCGCATGGCCCGGTAGCGCGCGCGGTAGGTGTTCTGGAGAGTGAGTGGAAGGAGGGCCCCCTGGGCGTCCGGCATGCATCGGGCATTTTGAGCGCACCGGGGGCCGTCCGCAACCTCCCCGCGCGCTTCAAAACATGCCGATTTGGGCATAAAAGTGGCATGGCAAAAGGCGATTTTGTTGAAGTTCTGGTGGACGCGGGCTCAGGCGCTGCTCGCGAGTACACCGTCGAGGCTACCAAGGCGGGCAGGACAGTCGAGGTGCGCAGCTCGCGCACGACAGTCGAGGTTCGGGAGCTGACTCGCACGGGCGGTGTCGTCCGTACCGCGAGGTTCATCGCGCCGCGAGTGCTCGTGGTCGTCGAGCATCCGACCAGCGACAAGGGTCGCGAGCGGCGCAAGCCTGCGACCCGTCCCCGCGCTGCCTAACCCCGCACTAGATACGCTCCTCGGGATGGAGCAGCTTCTGGCGTCGTGGGAAGGCGAATCGGTGACCACACATCTCGACCGGAAAACCGGCACGTGGATGTTCATCTGCGTGCATTCGAGCCGGCTGGGTCCGGCCGGCGGCGGAACGCGGATGAAGACCTATGCGTCGCCGGTCGACGCGCTC
>DASRWV010000023.1:0-13294 GCA_035687505.1 Nitrosotalea sp. | reverse complement strand
TCGACGGTGGTGCCGCCCGCGCAGTGGATCTGGTCGATGGCCTGGGCCAGCTTGTCGAAGTTGTTGAAGTCCTCGATCGTCGCGCCGCGGCGGCCTCGCTCGAGGTCCGTCACAAAGGGAGGGCCGTAGACCGGGGCGGTCACCACGTTGTCCCCCCCAAGCACGACCGACCGAACCGGGTTGCGGGCCTGGAGCTCGAAGGTGGCCGGTGTCTTCTTGACCTGCTCCATGACAAAGGCGCGGTCGAACCGGACCCGGTTTTCCTCGATCTTCATGCCCGCCTTGGCGAAGATGTCGCGCGCCCGGTCGTGAAGGAAATCGACGCCGATCTCCTCCAGGATGGTCATCGCCTGCTCGTGGATCGCCTCTACCTCCTCCCCGCTCAGGAGGTCATACGGCTTGAGGCGGTTCTTCCACATGCTCGCGACAATAGTGCAACGCGGGCGACTCCGCCCGCTCCTTACAATTTCGCCATCGGAGGGCAGTGGTGTGGACCCTCCCAACTCCGCAAAGGCAAGGTGGAAGTTGAGATGGCGAAGATCCTATGCGTCCTTTACGACGACCCGGTTGGAGGCCATCCGCAGTCCTATGCCCGAGATGGCATTCCCCGCATCGAGCGCTATTACGACGGTCAGACAACGCCGACGCCTGAGAAGATCGACTTCCAGCCCGGCGAGCTCCTGGGCAGTGTTTCCGGTGAGCTCGGCCTGCGCAGGTTCCTCGAGGAGCGTGGTCACACGCTCATCGTCACATCGGACAAGGAAGGTGCGGATTCCGTCTTCGAGCGCGAACTTCCGGACACGGAGATTGTCATCTCCCAGCCCTTTTGGCCCGCCTATCTGACAGCGAACAGGATTGCCCGAGCGTCACAGCTGAAACTTGCGATTACGGCCGGCATCGGGTCCGATCATGTCGATCTTCAGGCAGCGATCGACCGGAACATCACTGTGGCGGAGGTCACCTACTCAAACAGCATCAGCGTGTCCGAGCACGTGGTCATGATGATCCTGTCACTGGTGCGCAATTACATCCCCTCCCACCAGTGGGTCCTGAAGGGAGGATGGAACATCGCCGACTGCGTTTCAAGGTCGTACGACCTGGAAGGAATGCAGGTCGGTACAGTCGCTGCAGGGCGTATCGGATCAGCGGTGCTGAGACGACTGAAACCATTCGAGGTAGGTCTCCACTACACGGATCGACACCGACTTCCCGAGAATGTGGAGCGGGAGCTCAACGTCACATATCACAGCGACGTCGAATCATTGGTGTCGGTGTGCGACGTGGTTACGATCAACGCTCCTCTCCATCCCGAGACCGAGCATTTGTTCAATGACGCGCTCATCGCCAAGATGAAGCGGGGCGCGTATATCGTGAACACCGCCCGGGGCAAGATCTGCGACCGTGACGCAATCGTGCGGGCGCTGGAGAGTGGCCAGCTCGCCGGCTACGCCGGGGATGTGTGGTTCCCCCAGCCCGCACCGAGAGATCATCCGTGGCGCACCATGCCCCATCACGGCATGACGCCACATACGTCCGGCACTTCGTTGTCCGCGCAGGCTCGGTATGCCGCCGGGGTTCGCGAGATCCTGGAGTGTTGGTTCGACGGACGGCCGATTCGAGACGAATATCTGGTCGTAGACCGTGGTCGCCTCGCCGGCGTGGGTGCCCATTCCTACAGCGCGGGCGATGCCACGGCCGGCTCCGAAGAGGCAGCCGGGTTCACGAAGAGTTAGTTCGGAACTGCTGACCACGCAGCGCCGGCTGGGCGCGGGAACAGTGCGCGGTGAGGGCTCGCGCGGCAAGTACCGCGAGATTGCCGAGCTCGAAGGCGAGCCGCACGTCATCCGGCGCGATCTCGCCGGCGATGACAATCGCGCCTCGATCGAGCCCAAGCGCTCGATCGCGGTGATCGCGCACATCACGGACCTGCACGTGACCGACGTCCAGTCGCCCGCCCGCTTCGAGTTCGTCAACCGCGCGTGGGAGGACCCTCGTTTTCGGAACCTGCTTCCGATGCAGCGGCCGCAGGAAGCGCTGGTCACGCATGCGATCGACGCGATGGTGCAGACGCTGAACGGCATCGAGGCAATCGAGCTCGTAGCGGTAACAGGCGACGCGATCGACAACGTGCAGCGCAACGAGCTGGACAACGCCCTCGCCCTCCTTGACGGCGGCCTGGTGAGCCCGGATTCAGGCGAGCCTGGTTACGAGGGCGTGCAGCTGGTCGACTGGCCCGACGACATTTTCTGGAAGCCGGACGGCCCCAAGGAAGGCGACATGTTCCGCCGCGACCTCGGCTTCCCGGCGGCGCCCGGCCTGCTGGACCGAGCGATGAAGTCGTTCGAAGCGAGCGGCCTGCGCAAGCCGTGGCTGGGCTGCCACGGCAATCACGAGGAGGTGTGCCAGGGAATGGGCATCGTGACGCCCGCTCTGGCGAAGGCGATGATCGGGACGCGGAAGCCGATGGACCCGCCACAGGGTCTCGACCGCGACAAGGCGGTCGACACTTTCGTCGAACGCCCGGAATTTTTCATGACCGGCGAGTGCATGGACGTGACGCCCGACCGGGCGCGACGCCCGATCTCGCGCGCGGAGTTTGTCGAATCGATGCACCTTCCGAGCGACGGCATCGCGTACTACGTGCACGACACGCCGGCGATCCGGTTCATCACGCTCGACACGGTGTGCGCCGCAGGCGAAGCGGACGGATCCATCGACGCGCCGCAGCTGCAATGGCTCGAGCGAAAGCTCGAGGAGGCGCACTCATCGTTCAGGTCTCGGGACGGATCCACCGTGCGCACTCGTCACGAGGACCGCTTGGTAGTGATCCTCTCGCACCACGGTCTTGACACTCTGACCAACCCGCGCGCGGACCAGATGTCAGAAGCGCTCCTCGCGCTGCTGCTGCGCTTTCAGAACGTGGTGCTGTGGCTCAACGGACACATCCACGCCAACCGGATCACCCCACGCGCCGATCCCACGGGCGCCCATGGTTTCTGGGAGGTCACCACCAGCTCACTCGCCGACTGGCCGTGCCAGGCCCGGCTCGTGGAGCTCTTCGATGCCGGCGAAGGAATGCTCGGGATCGCCTGCACGATGGTCGACCACCAGGGCGAGGGTCTCGCCGCGCTCCACCGCGAGCTCGCCGCCAACGTCCCCTTCAACGGTTTCGACTCGTGGCGCCCAGGCAGCCCTGAAGACCGCAACGCGATCCTCCTGCTGAAGTCTCCCTACTAGGGATCGCCACTTTTGGGTCCAAATGTGGCTACCAATTGCCTTGGGGCGGCTGCGAATCTCCCCATTTGGGCCCAAATGTTCGCCCTTAACCACCGAGGTTGTCCTGCGTGTTCGCGGTGGCGATCCTATTCCGGTGCTCGACCGATCGGTGGGTTGGAAGGAAAGCCCGCAACTGATGTTGACCGCGGTCGCGCGGCGATTGCCGGCCGGCTCCGCCTTCTCCGGCTGCACCGCGCTCTGGCTGCACGGACTGGACCGAGAGCACAGCGACCCGATCGAGGTCACCATCCCAGAACCAAGCAGTGTCGGCCGCCGTGCCGGCGCACGCGTCCGCCGCGCCGCACTCACAGGCGAGGAGATAGTGCTGCGGCGTGGCCTGCCCACCACGTCAGCACTCCGCACCGTCGTCGATCTCGGGGGTCGAAATCCATTGACCGAAGGTGTCGTCGCCGCTGACCTGTTCCTTCATGCACGGCTCGTCACCATCGCCGATCTACGCAGCTACGCAGCGAAGCATCCAGGAGCTAAAGGCATCGCTCGCCTGCGGCGAGTTGTCGACCTGGCCGAGCCGGAGGCCGCATCCCCGATCGAGACCCGGCTGCGGATGATTCTCATGCTGGCCGGACTCCCACGGCCGGAAGTTCAAGGCTCGATCCACGACGAACAGGGCCACCCCTAGGTCGTCCGGACCTGCTCTATCGCGTTCAGCGCTTGGCAATCGAGTTCGACGGCGGCAACCATCGCGATCGATTGGTCGATGACAATCGCCGCCAGAACGGCTTGATTCGCGCAGGCTGTCGCTTGCTTCGCTTCACGGCGGCGGATGTTTACGGGACCCCCGATTTGATTGTTATGCAAGTGCGTTCTGCCCTTTAGTCAGGCAGCGGCGCCTGCTTCGTCTCGGGCAACAGGAGAAGCAACGCCGCCCCCGCAATCGCCGCCACCCCTCCCAGCTCGATCGCATGCCCAAGGCCGATCGCCGGGGCCACGTACCCGACCGCCTGCAGCCCGACCACGCTCCCAAGAGCCGCCGCCACCGCGGTCGTCGCCTCGGCAGTCGCGCGCGCTCGCGTCGGGAACAGCTCGGCCGTCCATGCCCCGAAAACAGGTGACGCCGCGCTCGCGAACACGCTCCACAGCACGTTGCCTACGTAAAAGCCCACCCTCGCGGTCGCGAAGCTCAGACTCGCCGCGACAGAAGTCGCGACGGTCAAGACGATCGCAGGCGCCCGCCGCCCGAACCGGTCGCTGAGATAACCGCCAGCCAGGTAAGACACTCCGCCCGCCACCCCCGACACCACGATCAATGTGCTGATCGCGAACGGCGACAACCGCAGCACCTCGCTCGCGTAGACCGTGTACAGCAGCCCGGCCGGCTCGAGCAGCACCGCGAGCAGCGCGCTCATCGAAGCAATCACCAGGACCCTGCGCCGCCAGGCAGGCTGAAAGAGCAATCGCAGGGCAGAGCCGCTCGCCCGCACACCGACCGCGCCGAGCCATGTCCTGCCTTCGGGCAAACGGAACCACATCAAAGGAGCAGCCAGCACACCGAGGCCGCCCACCAAAAACAGCCACCGCCAGTGGGGGGCGATCAGGGGGTAGGCGATGACCGTGATGCCCGTGCCGAGACCCGCCAGCACCGCCAGCACGCTCACCGCCTGACCACGCCGCGACGCCGGCGACTCTTCCACCACAAGCGCCGTTGCCACCCCGCCGACCAGCGCCTCGAAGCAAACCGCGACGAGCCTCAACACCGCTAGAGCCTCGAGCGAGGTCGCCAGGCCGCTCAAGAAATTCGCGACCGAGAACCCAAAGACACCTAAGGCGATCAGCCGCCGCCGCCCAAACCGATCCGCCAGCGTGGCCAGCGGCAGCGCCCCCAGGGAACCCAACGCCAGAACCGATCCCAGGTTGGAGAGAGCCGGCGTCTTCGCGTGAAAGTCGGCAGCGATCGCCGGCAGTGCCAGCACCAGAACCGAGCCGTCGAATGCGGTGAGCACGACCGCGAGGCCGGCCCACAAAAGAGTTCGCCGCTGCTGAGGATCGAGCTCCATCACAGCGTATATTCGGCTGAGTGATGGCCGCCCTGGCCAACCCTCAGAAACTCGGCGCTGCTTTGCTGATTGCCTTGGCCGTCAGCGCGTGCGGTGTCAAGAGCGTCAAGATCGCCGGTGACGCGATGGCGCCAACCCTTACGAATGGACAGGTTGTCGTAGTCAACACATCCGCCTACGACTCGGCTTCCCCCAAGCGCGGCGACATCGTCCTCTTCAGGACGAACCTGATCGCGCGGATCGTCGGCCTGCCCGGCGAAACGATCAGCTTTCCCGACGGCGTTGCGGCAGTCAACGATATTCGCCTCAACGAGACCTACCTCGCTCCGGGCACGCCGACCACCGCACCGCAAAACACCTACTCGGTGCCGGCCGGCTCCTACTTCGTGCTCCACGACAACCGCGCCAAGCTCGGTGACAGTCGAGATTTCGGCTCCATCGCCCGATCGGCCATCGAGGGAAAAATCGGCTAGAGCAAGCGGAGCTTGTGCAGCAGGTAAGGACCGGGACCCAGGAAACCGCACGTGGCCGCGATATGGGCGACCGAGACGCCCAGCAGCGACGGCGGCCCCGGGAGCAACCAGAACGCAAGTCCCAGCGGCACGCCGGCGAGCGCGGTGGCGAATGTATCGGACCACGTCCACCGGCCGAGCCGGTGATACAGGACGTAGGTCGAGGTGCCGATCGCAAAACCGACGAACGGTCCCCAGAGCATGCCTAACCCGCCCTGCACCAGGCCCCGGAAAAACGCCTCCTCAACCGGCCCGTTGACCGCATAGAAGCCCGCCTGGAACCAGGCATCCCGCCCATTCGCCGGAACGCTCAACGCGCCCCGCCGCCGGGTCAGCCACAGCTGCACCAGAACCGCCGCGGAGAACAGGAAAGGCGCCGCCACAGCCGCAAACAGGAGCTGCACGCCAGGCCGTCCGAAGCTCAGGCCGAGAGCAGCCGGCCGCGACAGAACCGCATCAGCAACGACAAAAGCACCCACGAAGGGAGCGATCCGAACCAGGAGGTCGGTACGCATCCATGCCCAGCTGTCGGGAATATTGGTACCGACCACACGCGTTGCACTCCTGAGCGTGGTCGAGTCAGACGTCATCCAGTTCGAAGTCTTCTATGACTACATGTGTCCGTTCGTCTACCGGGCATCCGTGCTGCTCCAGAACCTGGGCCGGTCTCCCAACCCGCGGCTAAACGTCACCTGGCGGTACTTCTCGCTGACGCAGGTCAACTCCAAGGATGACGGGTGGACCGTGTGGGATGCGCCGGCATCCGAGCCGGCGAGGGGACGGCTGGCCTTCAAGGCCGCCGAGGCAGCCCGCCGCCAGGATCGCTTCGACGACTTTCACATGCCGCTGCTCGAGGCCCGGCATCGGGACAGGCTCGACATCGATCAGATCGAGGTCATAGAGCGCGTGGCCGTAGATTGCGGACTGGAGATCGAGCGGTTTCGCAAGGACCTCGCCGACCCCCGCATCCTCGAGTCCCTCAAGCGCGATCACACCCAGGCGATCAGCGTGCACGGCGTCTTTGGCACACCCACTTTTGTCTTTCCCGAGGGTGCCGCCGCCTACATCAGGCTGGCAGAAGCCCCGGACCCGGCTGAATCGAATCGTGTGTTCGAGCGCCTCGTTTCGATCGCCGCGGATGAGCCCTCGATCCTTGAGCTCAAGCGCCCGAGGAAGCCAACCCCCGACTGACCCGGGTGCTTTGGTGCTCCTGGGAGTTCCAAGGTTTAGAGGAGTAAAGGATTTGTCCGTGAACGACACGTGGCGGACCTGGCTCATGACGGGCACTCGTCGCCCGCCCATCGACGCGCGCCGAGTTCGAGGCGCGCATAAGGGTCTGAAGCGGATGCTCGTCGAGGGTATGAGCGACGGCGGCGACCGGTCGCACAGCTGGACCAGGTTTTCGGGCGCGATGGTGCGCCAGGCGGTCGACGACGGCGTGCGGATGCTGCCGCCGCAGCAAAAGGAGCTCATCAAGCTCGCCTACTTCGGCGGCCTCTCGAACGCCGAGATCGCCCAGCGAATGGGCATCAACATCAGCAGCGTCGAGCGTGGGCTGAAGCAGGCCGTCGCCGCGGTGAGCGAGTACGTCGAGCGCGGTCGCGCCGCCGGCCGCAGAGCCGTCTACGCGCTGGTCCTGTTCTTCTGCGGACGGTCGCTCGCCGGCTCCGACGATGTGGTCAAGGCCGCCGCTCTCGTCGCCGTCGCCACCGTTTTCGTGGCGATGCCGGCCGCGCCGCCACAGCTCGCCCCGGTCGAACGAGGAAATGTGCCCGTGGTGCTTTCGGTCGAGCCTCCACAGCTGATCCACTCGATCGGTGCGCCGGCTCCGAGCGCGGTCATCCAGACAACCACCGCGCCAGAGGTCCAGGTGTCGCTGCCCGTGACGCTACCGATCCAGGTGAAGGCGACCGCGCTGCCTCTGCCGCTGCCTTCAGTCCCACTTCTTCACGGGCTTTTGGGCGCGTAGATCACGACTCCGGCGACAGTCGCCACCACGTGGTACCGCGTGGCAACGAGGTCGGCGAGCACTGGATAGTTCTCCAGCGGGTACATCGAAAAATCACTCCACCCGGCCGCCGCGGTGTCGATGATGAGAGCAGGAGGGTGCGCATTCAGGTCCGCCTGCAGCTCGGGCCACACGTCGGGCGTCGTATCCCAGTTGTTGGGCGGCAGTCCCGAGCCGCGGGCGAAGCCTCGAAGAAACCCGGGGAACCGGCTTGCCATCAAACGGTCTGACTCGATGTACAGCGCCGGCCAGTTGCCCCATACGAAAACTCGATCGCTCGCCGCGGTGTGGTCGCGAATGTAAGCGGCCACAGCCTGGTGCTGCGGCACTGGCGGGCTGAAGTCATACGTCAGCGGGTCGGCGCCGAGGTCGAATGCCCACCACGCAACGGCGGGCACCGCGATGCCCAGCGCCGCGGCGACCGTGGCCAGCCTGCGCAAGGTGAAGGTGTCGAAAAACCTTGCCGCGGCCAGGGCGAGCGGTCCCATCGCCTGGATGAAGTAGTGCCACGACAGGTGGCCCGCCGCCACCGACCCGACCATGGCCACCGCCAACCAAACGACCAACAACCTGTCGGCGTGTTCACCTCCCCACTTGTGGGGAGGTCGGGCGGCGCCTGCGCCGCCCGGGTGGGGAGTTGGAAGGTCTTGCTCTCGCCAAACACGAATGGCAAACGCGATCGCGGCGATCCACAGCACCGCCATGGTGGCGAGGAACGGCAGCAGGCTGTCCCGCGCGCGCATCCACACGAACGCGGGTATCCAGTTGGTCGACGCGTAGCCGTACAGGCTGCCCACGGTCCATCTCCAGAAACCTGGCAGCGACCCCGATAACAGCAGCACCACCGCGCCGGCAAAGAGCGCCGCCGCCACGCCTCCCGCAAACCACACAAACGCCCGCCGGCGATTCCCTCCCGGCTCGAGCCAGACGATCCCGGCGAGCGCCAGCAGCACGTTGACCGCGGCCACCTGCCGGAACGCGCCCGCAGCGACCAGAAGCACTCCCGACCACGCCCACCGCCGCCTCAGCATTGAAAGGACGGAGGCCGTGAGCGGCAGCATCATGAACATCTCGGTGTTCGTCGCGAGCAGGCGCGGGTTGCCCGCCGCCGTCAGCACGCCGTAGAAGAGCGCGGCCAGAAGGCCCGTCCGGACCCCACCCAGATCTCGACCTATGACAAACACCAGCACGCACGTCGCCGCGATCACCGCCAGCCCGACCGCATGGATCGCGGTCATCTGATATGTGCCGAATACCTGGAACACCGCCGCGTACACCCAGAAGACCCCCGGCGGCTTGTTGTCGACGCCACCAGCTCCGTACAGCGGAGCTCCCGCATTCATGAGCGCGGCGATCGAGCCGTAGATGGCCTCGTCGCCGTCGAGCAGGCGGTGAAGGAACGAAGGCAGGTGCGCGACGAACACCGTGACGGCGATGAGCACCGCCCACAATCCGAGCTGCATCCGGCGGGTCATCGGCCTGTGTGAGTATAAATACCCCACGAACCCGGCTTCGCCGTGAGTTCGTGGGGACCCCTTAAGTGTCGGTGCGGTAACGTCAAAAGGTGACCATCTCCCGCCGCACCTGGTTGCGGGCCGCCCTTGCCGTGACCGGCGTCGCGCTTGCGCTCAGCGCGTGGAAACACCCCATGCACCTCGGTGGGGGCTTCAGCATCGACTTCCATACATACCTGGCGGCGGCCAGAGTTGGCCTCCAGTCGGGGTGGGCGCACCTCTACGACCAGGCGCAGGTCTCGATCGAGCAGCACAACCTCGTGCCCGAGCTCTGGTCCCAACCGTTCCTCAGCCCGCCCGACGTCGCATGGCTCGTGGCGCCTCTGACTCCATTTCCGTATTGGGTTGCGTTCGGGCTCTGGGCCGTGCTCACCTTCTCCGCCTTCGCGGCCGCGCTGGCGTGGGCCGGCATGAGCACGGGGACCAGCCGCTGGATCGCGGTCATCGGCGCACTCTCGCCGTGGTGGGTGCTGCACGCGGTGAGCGTCGGTCAGGTAGTGCCCCTGGTCGCGGCAGGCGTGGTCGTGGCATGGCGACTGCTGCGTGAGAAAAAGGACATCGCCGCGGGCGTCGTCCTCTCGCTCATATTCTTGAAACCAAATACCGCCGTCCTCGCGCCTTTCGCGCTGCTCGTCGCCGGCCGCTATCGCGCGTTCGCCGCGTGGGCCGCCGCTGGAGCCTTGATCGGCCTGATCGCACTTCTGACGATGGGGATCGACGGAATCACGTCCTACGTCAACCAGTTGCTCGCGCCACTGCCGAGCGGCGCCGACTCGCTCACGTTCAAAGGCGCGCTCGGCGTGACCGGCGTGGCGGCGACCGTATTGCGCGTGATCGTCGTGGTGATCGCGCTCGTGGCCGCATTCAAGCTTCGCGCCTCGCCTGGTCTTGTCATGTGCGCGGGGATCGTCGGCACGCTGATCGTCGCTCCATACCTTCATGGGTCGGACCTGTGCCTCCTGTCTGCCGCGGCCTGGTTCGTCTGGGAGGAACGCACGGCGCTCGCCTGGCGCCTCCCGCTAGCCATCGGCTGGCTCCTCTCGAGCCCCTACCCGCTCCTGGTCGGGCTCGGTCCGAACTTGAATCGGTTCCCTCTCATGGAGTACGCGCTGCTGCTCGCCCTCCTTGTGGTGGCGTGGCGTCAAAGTGGCTTAACAGGCGCGGCTGACTTGAGGACACGGGCGCCCGCATAATCAGGTCGCCCGCGCCACTCCAGGGGAACCATTTGCCACTCGACATCCACGAAATCACCGGACCCATGCGGGTGCTCGCCGGACCGGGCACCGGAAAGACTCATGCATTGGTCGACCTGTACGAGCAGGCGATCCGCGAACGCCTGGCCGGCCGCGGAGAGATTCTCGTGCTCACCTTCTCGAAAGGCGCGGCGGGCGAGATCTCGCGGCGCATCGACGAGCGCCTGCAGGACGAATACGGCGAGGCCTGGATCTCGACCTTTCACAGCTTCTGCGACCGCCTGCTGCGCGAGCACTCTCCGGATCGCGACCGCCTCCTGCTCAACGGTTTCCAGGAATGGCTGGTCATGCGACAGGTGCTCACCGAGCTCGACCCTTCGCTGCTCGGCCCACTGGAAGGCGTGTGCAGGTCGGACGCCTTCGCCCGCGACCTCCTGACATTCGTCGCCCTGATGAAGCAGAACCTGGTCCACCCGTCGACGCTCATGCTCGCAGCGGAGGCGAGCGCGGGCGAGCGGCTTCGCGTGCTGGCTTCGGTCTATCAGGCCTACCAGCTCCGCCTACAGGCCGCCCGCATGTACGACTTCCGCGACCTCATCTCCGGAGCGATCGAGCTCCTGCAGTCGAACGCTCCGCTCCGCGAGAGCCTGAGGCAGCGGTTCCGCCTGATCCTCGTCGATGAGTTCCAGGACGTCGACCCCGCGCAGTTCGAGCTGCTCCAGCTCGTCGCGCCTCCTGCGCTGAATCCACGCCTGGTCGTGGTCGGCGACCCGGACCAGTCGATCTACGGTTTCCGCGGCACCGTCCCGCGCCTGCTAAGTCGCGACTTCGCCGCCGTCTATGGCAGCGCCACGCGGCTCCTCGATGAATGCCGCCGCTCCTCGCAAGAGGCGCTCGACGCGGGCGAGCGTCTGCTGGCCGCAACGCATGCCGGCCGTGAGCCGCGGCGGCTGCGATCGGTGACCGCGCCGGCGCCGCCCGCCATCGTCGTCGCGCGCGAGCGCGATCCCGTCGACGAAGCGTTCTTCGTCGCGCGCGAGATCAAGCGTATGCACGCCGAAAGTCCAGGTCTTCGCCACCGCGACTTCGCGATCCTCTTGCGCAGCACTACCTCGTTTGGCGCCCCATTCGAAGAGGCGCTGCGCGCACTCGGCCTTCCTTATGAAGTTCGTGGATCAGGCGCCACCTCGCGCAACGAAGTGGTCCGATTCCTCGTCGGCTACCTCGAATCGCTGCGCCACCCCGACGATCCCGACGCATTCGAAGGCGCGCTTGCGTCAAGCCTTGGCGGGGTCGGAGCGCGTACTTTGGGCCGCCTTCGCGCGCACGCTCGCGAACGAAGCCGGCCGCTGCTGCGCGTGATGCGAAGGCTGATGTACGCACTGGCGGCGCGGGCCCCGCAGCGCTACCCGCTGCCCTGGGGCGGCGAGATCCCACCCAAAGAGGACGAGCGCGCGGAGCCCGACTTCATGGCCTTTCTCGACGAGTCAGAGCTGAACAGCCTTCACGCCGCGATGGTCACGCGGCAGCGCCTGCTAGGCCGCGCGTCAAAGCGGTCATTGGCCGGCCTTGCGTACTCCGTCCTCATCGAAGACGGAGGCATCGGCCGGCTCCTCGACCTCGAGCTCCCTGAAGAGCAGCGCGTCGAAGCGATCTCCGACCTCCGCGCCGCGATCGACGGCCTGGAGGCGATCGAGGCGGTGCACGAACGGCTGCACGGCTCGCGGCCCATGCTCGCCGACATCTCAGGTTCGCTCGAGACTCTGCTCGCGGCGGCCGCGGACGACAGCGAGGCGGCGCCCGGCGCGCGCGACGCTGTCCAGGTCATGACCGTTCACCAGGCCAAGGGTCTCGAGTTCGAGGTCGTCTTCTGCTCTGGCTTCGCTCACAGCTTGTTTCCGCTGCCGGTGCGTCCGCACCCGCTGCTCGATGCCGACGATCGCGCCTGGCTCCAAGAGATCAAAACAGGATTCAAGGTCGACTTCATGCCGTCGTGGCCTTCCGACATAGACGGCCACCTCGCCGAGGAGGCGCGGCTCGCCTACGTCGCGATGACCCGCGCCAAGCGCCGTCTCTACTTGACCTACGCCGATTCCTACCTGCGCCAGGCCGGCCCGTCGGCGTTTCTCGACATGGCCGCGCCCGAAGCGAACATCCGCGTCCACACTCGCGGCTCGTCGCGCCTCGAGCCTGGCGATGTGCTGCTCGCGCGAGAGGCGGAGGTGCTGCTTGCCTCCCACCGACCCGCGCTCACGAATGGCGTCCCGGCGCGCGCCGCGGCGCTCGGCCTCGACGTTGCGTTCCTCACCGATCCCGATGCGGGCGAGCCGTTCGAGTCCTTCGGCCCAGGCCGCAATCCTTCGCCCGTGCAGATCGACCACTTCAGCCCGACGACGCTCAACGACTATCTGAAGTGCCCTCGCCTCTACTGGTACAACCATCACCCCGGTCTCATCGACGAGCCGCGTTCGGTGGCGATGGAGCGTGGCGGATTCCTGCACAGGGTGCTCGAGGACTTTCACGCGCACGAAAGCGAGTGGCGTCCGCTCGACGGCGACCATCAGAAGGAGTGGCTCGAGACCGCGCTGCAGAGCCACCTCGAGAGCTACCTCGCGCACATGGAAGGCGTGCTCGATCGCAAGCGCGAAGAGCGCCAGGTGCGCGCGGTGCTGACCAACTACATCAAGTTCGTGACCGGCATGCAGCTCATCCGCAGGATCCGCACTGTCGCGATCGAGCGCCGGTTCAGCCTGCAGCTCGACGGCTCGGAGATCGT
>DASRWV010000022.1:0-2333 GCA_035687505.1 Nitrosotalea sp. | reverse complement strand
GACACGATCTTCGTTCGGCCGCAGGACAAGCTGAAGCTCTATTGGCTGTTCCAGCGCTCCGCCTGGCAGCCGGCGAGGAGGGTCGCCTGATGTACCGACGGATCAACCCAACAAGCCGACAGCAACTCCCAATGAGGATGTTGTTTCAGCCCCTGGGCAACGGGACATTCCTCAAGGCGTGCGAAGCCGACAGTTTCCGTGAACTCGTGGCCGCCATGCTTGACGACCCCGCGTACGAGAGCGGAGACGTCGAGGCCCGGCTCGTGAATCGCCTTCGGCTCGCCGATGAACTCGTCCTGCTGGCTCGGATCGAGAACGAACCAAGTCTCCTTATTGGAGACAGAGATGCAGACCTCACGATCAACGTCGCCTCGGACGAACGATTCATCCGGTCTCTCGATCGACTAGGCCTCGTGTCTCTCGAACCAACCCTTTCCGCAGGAGGCACCCGCACATGAAGGTGGAATTGTCTGACCATGCCGGCGGCGCGAGCGTGAGCTTCGGCGAGCTGCCACTGGTGCTCACCGTCGACGAGGCCCGCCGAGTCCTACGCATTGGACGTCGGCAGCTCTACCAGGCAATCGCTAGGCGGGACGTCCACACGGTTAAGGTCGGCCGCAGCATCAGGATCCCGCGTTCGAGCCTCGAAGCGTGGCTAGCTGATCCAGACCATGAGCTCGCGCAGAGCGTGCGTTGAGGGTGAGGGCACCTTTAGCGCCGTAACGCCTGCAAATTTCACAAGTCAATGCCACCGACACACGGATTGAGATTGCTCTCAAGCCTGGTATGTCAACAGGCCCACGTCGTGATACGCTGGCGGGATGTCGCCTCGACCTCTGCCGTTCCAATCCGTTGTCCGACGGAACTTGCGCCGCCTCCGAATCAAAGTCGGCTGGCGGCAGGAAGATCTCGCACTAAAGGCGAGGGCGCGCGGTCTGAGGTGGTCTGCTTCAACAGTCACTGCCATCGAGATTGGCCGCCGTCCGGTATCGGCCGGCGAGCTGCTCCTCTTGCCGACCCTCCTGCAGGTTTCGTTGACGGAACTGTTGTCTGGCGACCATGACGAGGTCGCCGATGTCGATGGCGTTCTGCTCACCCAGGCGGCCCTGGGCGAAATCGGACGCGGTGGTGCTTTAACCGAACCGGAGTCGGTGTTCTTTGTGACCCCAACTAGGCTCGAAGTTAGCGCGACCGACGCCGAGCGGAAGGCAGCCCGGAGTCTCTCGAGAGCGACCAACTCGACGATCTCAGTGCGAGACCTCGTCGCCACGGCACAGCTCCTGTGGGAAGGCCGACGCCTCGATGAGGAACGAGAACGCCGCCTCAAGGCCACAACAGGCAAGGGCAATCTCGCCCGCCGACGGGGTCACATCACCGGCGTTTTGCAGGACGAGATACTCGAAAAGCTGACCCGTGCCAACAGCACCGCCGGTCACAAGGAGAAGTAGCGATGAGAGCTGGATCGGCGTTTCGACGATGCACTAAGGATGGCTGCCGGGCGAACGTTGCAGCGAGCGTACGGGCTTGCCCGAAATGTGGTGGCCATTCACTCAGCTGGGCGTTCGTCATCGACCTTGCCCTGCCCGGCTCGAAGCGCAAGCAACGCTTCGGTAGCGGTTTCGCGACGAAAGCCGCGGCTCTGGAAGCGATGAACCGACTCCAGGCGGCCGTGGTCGACGGGACACACGTCGAGCGAAGCCGGCGCACTCTCGGGGCCTATCTTGAGGACTGGCTGGCCGCGCGCAGCGACATCCGTGCCAACACGGCACGCGACTATAGCGTGAGCATCCATAACCACATCGGCCCGCGACTCGGTGACGTACCGCTGCAGGTGGTCGACCGGCTTCGCATCCGCGGCCTCTATCGGCAGCTCGCAGAGAGTGGGCTCGTCGAGAAGACAGTTCACAACGTCCACATCTGCCTTCGCAAAGCGCTGCAAGACGCCGTCGACGATGGCTTGTTGCGTCGCAATCCCGCCGAGCGGGCCCACGCCAAGCCGAAGGATCGGCCCGAGATGCGGACATGGTCCGCTGACGAACTGGCTACCTTCCTGTCATTCACTGCGCAGGACCGGGAGCTGGCGCTCTACCACGTCGCGGCCGCAACGGGCATGCGGCGCGGCGAGTTGCTCGGCCTGCGGTGGCGCGATGTCGATCTCGCTGGGGTCCGGCTGTCGGTCAGGCAGCAGTACACGCGACAAGGGAAATCGCTCGGTTTCGGTCCGCCAAAGAGCGCGAAGAGCATCCGCACAATCGACCTCGACGGGGAGACCGTTGACCTCCTGCGCGAACAGCGAGAGCGCCAACTGTTCGAGCGCCGCGCCTGGGGCAAGG
>DASRWV010000021.1:0-4939 GCA_035687505.1 Nitrosotalea sp. | reverse complement strand
CCTGGCTGCGCACCCATTACGCGCAGGCTCTCAACGACGCGCTCCCGCCGCCTCATGCAGGCGTGCTCATGGGAGTCGTGCTCGGCATCCGTCAGGGCATCCCGCCCGCGCTGCAGAACGCGCTCATCGCGACCGGGCTGGTGCACCTCCTGGTCCTCAGCGGCCTGAAGGTCGCCGTCTTCGCTCGCATCGTGCAAGCCGCGCTGAAACCGGTGATGGGAACCTTCGCCACCTGGCCCGCACTCGCGCTGATCGCGCTTTACGCGATGGTCGGCGGAGCCACACCCGCCGCGGTGCGCGCCGCCGCGATGGGCGGCCTCGTCATCGCGGCCTCAAAGCTCGGCCGGCCCACTCACGTCTGGACCTCGATCGCACTGACCGGCGCAGCAATGCTCGGCTGGCACCCCGAGCTTGCGTGGGACGTCGGCTTTCAGCTCTCGTTCGCCGGCACTGCCGCGATCATCCTGCTGACCCCGGCCATCGACCGACGCATCACCTTCATGCCCGCCTTGCTTCGCGAACCTTTCGCGGTCACGTGTGCCGCGCAGGTCGGGACTGTGCCGATGATGGCTACCGACTTCCATCTTCTCTCACCCGTTGCGCCGATCACCAATGCGCTGGTCATCCCGATCCTTCCTGTCCTGATCACCGCTGGCCTCTTGATTGGCGCGCTCTCAGCCATCCCCGAGCTTGCTCGCCTCGTGGCGATCCCCGTAACCGGGCTGCTCGCCTATCTGGAACAGGTCGCCTTCATCTTTGCGCGCATTCCGGCCGCGGCCATCCCGATCGCGAAATTTCCCACCTGGATGGGCATCGCCTACTACTCCGCACTGGCCCCCGCGATCGCCACCACACAGCTCTTCGGCCGCCGCCGCACCCTCGCCGCGATCACCACCGTCCTCGCGCCCGCGCTCATCGCCGCCACAGCGCTCGGCATGTGGGCGAACTCCCCACCCCAGGCGATCGTGATGGGAGTAGGTGACGGACAGGCGGTGCTGATCCGAGGTCCGCAGGGCGCGATCCTCATCGACGGCGGCCCAAGCCCCGCCCGGCTCAAGGACGAGCTCGGCGCGCAGCTGCCTCCGTGGCAGAAAAAGCTCGACGCCGTCGCCATCACCGCACCGAGTCTTGGCCACGTCGGCGGATTCGCCGGCTTCGACCGCGCCGCTGCCCAGGTCCTCATCCCCGATGTGCAGCTCACCGGTTCTGCCTGGCGCACAGCAGCGCTCGAGGCAACCGCTCGCGGCGCAGCGGTCCGAAGACTGGGCGCCGGACGAACCATCACCATCGCCGGATTCGATCTCCAGGTCCTCGCGCCGGAACCTCGCGCGCCGGGCGACCAGGTCGGCGCTGCATATCTCGCCTTACGCATCGTCGCCCCAAGCGGCCGCAGCTTTTGCGACCTCAGCGACCTCGACCACGACGCGCAAACGCTCGCCGCGAGGAGGCTGAGCGGTCCCTGCACATACTTTCTGCTGCCCGCCGGCGGCCGGAGCCAGCTCTCACCCGACCTCGCCCGCGCAGCACTCATCCCAACCACCCAGCTGATCGCCTCGCGCGCTGCTGGGAAATTGGCCAAGGGCTTTCCGCTCAGCGTCCTCCGTACCGACCAGGAGGGCACGATCACCCTGCCGATGTAGGCGAACCAGCTGCGCCGTCTAGCGAAGAGAGCGCACAGAACGACTCGACGCGGCGCCGACACCGCACAAGCACATCATTCCGCCCGCGAGCAGGAACAGCAAAGTCGGATTGACGTCCGCGATCGCGCCCGAAACTGCGTAAGCGACGGGCGTTAAGCCCATCGACGCCAGCATGACCAGTGACATTACGCGTCCCTGCATCGCGGGGTCAGTTCGGCGCTGCAACCAGCTGATGCCGTAAGTGTTGATCACACCGGTGGCGATGCCTGAGATACCCATGGCTATGGCCGCCGGCAGCACGGAGGGCAGCGTGCCGACGACGGCAATGCCTATGCCGACCCATACGGACAGAGCCACGAGCAGCCATCCGAACCGTTTCGGCGCTGGAATGAAGCCCGCGGCCAGCGCCCCAGCCGTCGCCCCGACTCCCCACGCGGCAAACAGAATGCCAAATCCGGCGGCGCCGGCTGCGAATCGTCCGTGCGCGAGTATCGGGATGCCGACGCCCAGGGCGCCGTTGGCTGCGAAATCGACGACTGCGATGACGATCAAAGAAACCCGGATACCTATGTCGTTCCAGGCGTAGCGAAACCCTGCGACGATCTGTCCGCCCAGCCCGCCGTCACGGTGTGGCGTGCCCGCGGCGGCGCGCCGCGTTGCCATGGGGAGCCGCAGGATGAACAGGAAGCCGACCGCGAAGCACGCGGCGTCGGCGGCGAATGCCCATCCGGTCCCAAATGCCGCAACGATCACGCCCCCGACGACTGGTCCGACGATGACGGCGGCCTGCCCCGTCACGTTGAGCACCGCATTGCCAGGCTCGAGCTCGCGGTCGGTGACGATTTTCGGGAGGATCGATTGGCGCGCGGGCCAGAAAAACGCGTCGACGATCCCGAACACGATGGCGATGGCGTAGACCTCCCACATCTGGATGCGACCGGACAGCACCAGCACTGCCAGCGGCGCCACGAACGCGGCGCGCAGGCCCATTGAAGCGAGCATGGTCACGCGCGGCGAGATGCGGTCAGAGAGCGCCCCTCCGAGGACCATCAGCAAGGCACGCGGGAGAGCCTGCGCGACGAGGACCCCGCCGAGGGCGAGGCTGGACCCGGTGAGCTGCAGGACCAGCCACGCCATCGCGATATAGCTGAAGAAGTCGCCGAAGAGCGACAGGGTAGTCCCCGCCCAGAGCTTGCGAAACGGGCTGGAGGAGAACATTGTCCACGGCCGCGGACGCGTTGACGGGACTGCGGGAATCGAAGCTACCTCGTTCATGGTGCGGCCTCCTGACCTATCGGGAGTTACTAATTTGACATGAACGCTTGACAAATTAGTAAGAATGCAGTGAAATTTAACACATGAAAGACCCGCGCCGGGAAATATTGACTCAGGTTGCCGCCGGGACCATCACCGCGGAGGAGGGGGCGGCCCGGCTCGATTCCCTCGGATCCGAAGCGCCCTCAGCCGAGCCCGTCCGTTCCCCAGCCCTACCGCCGCCAACCAGTCAGACGGTTCGGCAGGTAAGGGTCGTTTCCCAGTTCGGTAGCGCCGAGATCGTGGGCGACCCGAGTGTCGCATTCGCCGTCGCGGATGGACCGCACCGCGCCCGGCAGGAAGGCGACACCATGGTCATCGAGCACGAGCCCTTTGACGACGCCGACAGCTTCTCGTTCAGCAAGGGCGACCGGCGCATCGCCATCAACAGCTTTGCGTTCCAGCGTCGCAAGGTCACCGTACGCATGAACCCCAACCTGGCGTTGATCGCCTCGGTCCAGGCGGGAAACGTGAAGGTCGATGGCGTGCACGGCCCGATCACAAGCGACATACAGGCCGGCAACTGCATCGTGAGCGACTTTCGCGAGACTCTCAACCTCGTCGTTCAAGCGGGAAACGTCACCGCAAGTGGGGCGCTCGCCGGCGGAGCCAGCAAAGTCCGCGTCGAAATGGGCAGCGCCAAGATCACTCTGGCGAAAGGCTCGAGCGTGCGCATCAAGGCGCGAACGACGTTGGGTAAAGTCTCAGTCGATGGTGACAAGCAAAATTGGGACTACAAACCTGAGCGCGAGGTGGTCGTCGGAGGTGGTGCCGGCACGCTCGACATCGACTGCACGATGGGCACCGTCAAAGTGACGGTCGAATAAATGGCCCGCGATCCAAACCGCAGGCCCCCTCTCAACTGCCCGGTCTGCAACGAGCGGCTCGCCGTGACCAGGCTCAGCTGCCCCGCATGCGACACGGAGCTTTCCGGTGGCTTTGCGACTTGCGAGTTCTGCGTCCTGTCGAACGAGGACCGCGAGGTCTTGCGAGTCTTCCTTGCGTCGCGCGGAAACATGAAGGAGCTCGAGCGGCACCTGGGCGTCAGCTACCCGACCGCCAGGGCGCGCTTCGACACGCTGCTCGCCAAGATCGGCATCGACAGGACTCCTGCCTCACCCTCCACGACGCGGGTTGAGCTCATGGAGCAGGTCGCCCGCGGAGAGATGGACATCGACGAGGCTCTACGCCGCCTCGACACCACTTAGGACGATCGAAGCGCCGCGGGGTCTGGCGCCCGGCGGACACCTTGAAGTCGTATACGACCCCCGAGGTCCAGATCTCATCCTCCCGCGCGCTAGCTCTCATCCTCGAGAAGGAGGGCAAAGATCGCTCTCACTGCTGACGACGGCCCGCCCAAAGCCACCTAGCGTGACCGTCATGGAAAACATGACAGTCGTCGAAACGAGCGGACTTACAAAGCGGTTCGGAAACGGAGTCCTCGCCGTCGACTCCGTGGAGATGAGCGTCCGGCGCGGGGAGGTGTATGGCTTCCTTGGGCCCAACGGCGCCGGGAAGACCACAACCCTGCGCATGCTCATGGGCCTCATCCGGCCCACCTCGGGCACGGCAACGGTGGCAGGCCACGCGCCTGGTGACCCCGCCGGGCTCGCCAGGATCGGCGCGCTGGTGGAAGCGCCGGGCTTCTATCCCTACCTCTCGGGTCGGGAGAACCTAGGTGTGATTGCGGACTACGCGAGCGTCGACCAGAAACGAGTGGCAGAAGTGCTCGACATCGTCGAGCTCACCTCCCGCGCAGGGCGCAAGTTCGGCAGCTACTCGACAGGAATGAAGCAGCGTCTCGGCGTCGCGGCCGCGCTGCTGAAAGACCCGGAGCTGCTCATCCTGGATGAGCCCACCAGCGGTCTCGATCCGCAGGGCATGGCCGAGATGCGCAAGCTCATCAAGCAGATCGGACAGGGCAATCGAACGGTGCTCCTGTCGAGCCACCTGCTCCCAGAGGTCGAGCAGATCTGCGACCGCGT
>DASRWV010000020.1:0-2399 GCA_035687505.1 Nitrosotalea sp. | reverse complement strand
CTTCAGCCAGCTGTCGGGCGGGCAGCAGAAGCGCCTGTCGCTGCTCATCGCGACAGTCCACGACCCTCCGCTCGTCCTGCTTGACGAGCCGACGTCAGGCCTCGACCCGCAGGCGAGGCGTCAGCTTTGGGACCGAATCGAGGGCATCCGCAAGAGCGGCCGCAGCATCCTGGTGACCACGCATTCGATGGAGGAGGCGCAGTCGGTGTGCGACCGCGTCGCGATCATGGACAACGGCAAGATCCTGACCGTCGATACCCCCGCCGGCCTGATCGAGAAGCACAAAGACGACCCCAATGTGCTCGCGGTCGCGAGAGGCCCGGTCACGCTCGAGGACGTCTTCATCGGTCTCACCGGACGTGAGCTCCGTGAGTGAGCCAAGCGCGGTCACGACTCCGCCGGCCTCGCCTCCACTCCGCGCACCGGTGATGAGCGAAATCTTCAGAGCGCTCCTGGAGGCCGACTTTACCGTGCAGCTGCGCAACAACCGCGCGCTGCTGCTGAGCTTCGCTCTGCCTCTGGTCGTCCTCTACGCGCTCTTTGCCGGCAAGCGCGGACTTGCACTCGGTGATCCACAGTTCAGGGTCGCTTCCGCGCTGACTCTAGGCATGGCGTCAATCGCGATCCTCGGTTACTCCATGACTGTGGCGAGAGATCGGGAGAAGGGAGTCTTTCAGCGCCTACGCGTGACTCCGGCGCCCACCTGGACGATCATGACCAGCCGCCTCCTCGTGCAGGTCGCCGCCATCCTGGGGATGGCAGTGGTGTTGCTGGTGGCGGCCAACCTCTTCCTGGGCGTTTCCCCCGGGTCCACTCTCGATTCGAATTCGCCTGGGCCCGAAGACTACTTGGTAGCGTATCTGCTCACCTTCATCTGTGTGATCTTCAGCTCAGCACTTTTCCTGAGCGTCGGCCAAGCGCTGGCCGGCCTGGTCAAATCCGCCGACACTCTGAACGCGGTAGGGCGCATCGCCTATATACCTCTGTTTACCCTCGGCCTGTTCGGCCATATGACCATCTTCGGCACCACCTTCGAGCTCATCTCCCGATGGTCACCGGGCGGGACAGTGGTGACGCTCCTATCAGGCGCAATGAACCCGGCGAGCTGGAGCAGCGAGACATGGTTGGCGCTGGCGGTGACCACCGCTTACTCGGTCGTTTTCGCGGGCATTGGCATCCGCTGGTTCCAATGGGGCGCCCGCTGACCGAGTACCTCACGACGCACGAGCAAGGAGTGGGGCCCTAAACCGGCCAAGCCCTCGCCGGATTCACATGAGTATTCGTCTCAGTCTCGATCCAAACGAGTACCGATCAGGCATGGCACCGATGCGCAGATCCAGCATGGCCATTGAGCTTGGTCGAAGCGGCACACGCACTCCCTGCGCGAGCACCATTTGGCGAGCTTTATCCTCACTGCGGCCTCGGATGAGCGGTGTTGCTTGGGATGCTGGCTATTCAGCCAGATCTGATTGAAGATGGATCCGTGACCTGGCTCGTGGCTGCCGCCTATATGTCCATCGGCATCGCCTTGATCGCCTTTAACTTGATGTTGTTCGACATCTTCGTGCGCGGCCATTACTCCCGCTGGCCGTTATATGCGTCGGTCGCTGTGCTCGGGTTCGAGTCCCTAGTGAGCTTCTTCGCTGGCTCCGACGAGTGGACGGAGCAGTGGACGGAGGGAAACGTGGTCGGCATCTACTCGGTGCACGCACGCTATGCGATTGAGCTCTGCGCGATCGGAGCGCTCAGCATTCTCGCGTCCATCGTCCTCCTTCTCCGCCGATCGGGCTGGGTGTGGTGGCTTGTAATCGGGATTCAGGTGGGGATTCTCGTGTTGGCCGAGGTCGAGGCACAGGTGATAAGTGCGAATTCCCCCGGCTGGTCTGTCTTCAGCCATTTCCCGCTGATGAGCCTGTTTCTGCTGTTCGGGTTCCGAATGGCGCAGGGCAGGCTGAAGCCCGCTATTGATCGCATGACACCTTTTTGACCGCCTACTGGTTATGAGGTGCGCTGCGACCTCCTGAGCCAGCCAACCAACGACCAACTCACCGAGAAGGGAGCTACGACGATGAAACTCATGACCACCACGCAGATCTCCGTTGACGGAGTGATGCAGGGGCCCGGCGGCCCGGGCGAGGACGAGCGTGGCGTATTCGAGCGCGGCGGATGGGCCCACTTCGACAACGAAGCCGGGACGGTCATGGACGAGATCTTCCAGCGCGCCGACGCGTTCTTGTTCGGCCGCCGGACCTACGAGATCTTCGCCGGCTCCTGGGGAACGTGGAAAGATCCGGGCGACAGCCCGATCTGGACGGCCTTGCACACGAAGCCCAAGTACGTCGCATCGACCACGCTCACCGACCCGCGGTGGACGAACACGACCGTCCTCTCCGGTGATG
>DASRWV010000019.1:0-46503 GCA_035687505.1 Nitrosotalea sp. | reverse complement strand
TGTCCCGGCCGGCGGCACTGTCCCGGCCGGCGGCACTGTCGCGGCCTTGGTTGGCTGAGGAGCCGGCGACTTTTTGGTTGCAGCGGGGGTGGAATCGAACGCCTCGTCGCCCCAGCTCGGGAACACGGTGGCCTGCGGGATCGGTTCCGCCGTTTCTTCGCTGTACAGCGACGACGGCGGCCAGGCGGGCATCGTGTGCTCGGTTGGAGGATCAGGCGGCCAGATGTCGGTTTCTTCGGGGATCGCGCCCGACGCCGGGGCCGCATCCTCAGTTGGCGGGCGTTTGCCCTTACCTGCGGCAGGCGACTTCCCGGCGGGCGGCCATGTCGGCTTTGGCGCGGGCACCGGGGTCTCTACGCCTTTCGTCTCGTTGATGGTTTCGCCGGGCGGTGCGGGCACGGTTTGCGCCCACATTGGGGTCGGCTTCTGCATCGGCACGGCCTGCTTCGGATCGCTGGCCTCTGCGGACTCGGGAGGGTCGGTCTTCGTCCAGTCCGGCCGGGTCTCCCTCATGGGCTTGGCCGGCAGAGGCTCGCCCTCGGAAGCCGTGTCGTTGATGGACAGCATGCCGTTGTCGCTCACAGGTGGTGCTACAGGAACGGTCCGCGCCCATACGGGGGTCGTCTCTGTCGTCGGCACCGCCGTAACGGGTGGTTCAGGCGGCGTGGATTCTTGTGATTTCTCCGGCTCTGGTTCCACGTCGATGAGTCAGTCTAGCCCCGGAGTAAGCAGTTGTATCCGAGGTTCAGGCGAATACGTTGGTCAGGGCGTCTTCTGCGACGGGGTCTGGCTGCAGTTCGGCCCAGTCGGCCGCGTCAGATGCGTCCTTGTCGCATTCCGCCTGGACCTCTGCCGCATCGCCGGCGGCGATCCAGGCCTGCTCGACGAGCCAGGCCGTAAAGAGCTCGATGGGGTCGTGCTCGGAGGCCTCCGCCACCTCCTCCTTGCTCCGGTACTTCATATGGTTGTCTTCAGAGGTGTGGGAGTTGAGCCGCCAGATCTTGGCGTCGATCAGGGTCGGGCCTTCGCCGCGCCGCGCCCGGTCCACGGCCTCCCGGCAGGCGGCGTAGCAAGCGGGGACGTCAGTTCCGTCGACCGTCACCCCGGGGATCCCGTAGCCGGCAGCGCGGTCCGCCACGTTGGGATTCGCCATCTGCAGCCGGATCGGCACCGAGATCGCGTAGCTGTTGTTCTCGCATACAAACACGACCGCGAGCCGGTGCACCGCGGCGAAGTTGACCCCCTCGTGAAAGTCTCCCTGACTGGCTGCGCCGTCGCCGAACGTGCATAGCGTGACCGACCGCTCGCCCCGAAGCTTCGCCGCATAGGCGATGCCCGACGCTTTCGGAATCCAGCTGGCCACGACCTGTGAGACAGGGGCGATCTTGAGCGCCCGGTAGCTGTAGCAGCCTCCGGGGATGTTGCGGCCGGCGGAAAGCGGATCAGCGGCCTTGGCGAAGACCGCGAGCATCCACTCCTTCATCGTCAGCCCGCGAACTATCGAGTTGGCGAGCCCGCGATAGTGGGGGACGAGCCAGTCGTCCGCTCCGAGGGCGGCGGTCGACGCGACCTGGATGCCCTCGTGCCCTCGGCTCGACCCGACGAACGGCGCGCGGCCCTGCTTGACCAGGATGTGCATCCGGTCGTCAAGCGCCTTCGCCATGCACATCCAGCGATGGAGCTGGAGGTACTTCTCGCGCGTGGCCGTCTCGTGCCGGGTCGTGGTGGCCATCAGATCCCAAGTGTAAGAGAGGGGCTAGAAAGTGAAGGGCTGGGTAACAAACCTCACGATTGCCAGCGCATAACACAGCGAAGCGCCCGCGGTGATGCCGGCAACCACCAGGAAGGCCGTTTGCCATGTGCTCAGGAGTCGGTCATCGCGCAACCCAGCCAGGACCGACGCCGCGATCAAAGCGATCACCAACCACAGAAGGATGGCAAGGATCGGATCAAAGAACTCCGTCACATCTACCGAGTAGAAGAAGAGCCAGATACCGGCCCCTACGCCGGTTATCACCGCCCTTGTAGCGCGGAGGGGCAAGATGCCTGCTATGGCGACGGTTAGGGCGGAAATCGCCCCGACCGCTAGCGGGATAGTCGGCAACGGCTGGCCGATACCGCTAAACGACACCGTCAGCACACTCGCAACCAGGCCCAGGACCAGTAAGCCCGCGGACACTATGGCGCTGGCGGGTTGAACGGTCAGCGCCCTGACCGTGCTCCCCAGCGACGGCATCAGGTGGTTCTTTGGGTGGTTAAAGCCTTGGCGATGTCGACTACGTCGTCGGCCGTAAGTCCCATCTGGTTCAAGTGGGCGTAGTACTGGCGGTGGAAATTCGAAAAATCGCTTCGTTCTGCCCGCTCCTCGCGGACGCGCTTGACCTCGGCCAGCACCGCGGCGACCAGCTCCGGCTCCGGCTTGATCGCTGCGTTCCGCAGGGCATGCTCGATAGCGAGCGCTCCGGAATGCTTTCCATAGACGTAGGAGATCTCGGCTCCCAGGTCTTCCGGCGGCATGAATTGATAGATCGCGGGATGGATGAGCATGCCCGCCGTGTGTATGCCCGACTCATGGCTGAAGACGTTGAGGCCTATACCGGGTTCGGTGGGCTGGACTGGAATGCCGCTCACCTTTTCCAGGTGACGGGCCAGTGCGCGCAGCTTTTCGTACTTGAAGTTCGGGATCTCGATGCCGAAGAGATATCGAAGCTGCAGCAGCACCTGGTGCATCGGAGCGTTGCCGGTCCGCTCGCCAATTCCGTTCACGCTCGTCGTGAACACCTCAGCGCCGCAGCCGAGCGCCATCACCGTGTTCCACGCTCCGAGCCCGAGATCGTTGTGAAAGTGCACGACGAGTGGCGCGTCCGGTGCCGCGGCCTTGATCGCGGGGATGTACTCACGAACCGCGAACGGTGAATAACAGCCGACCGTATCGGGAGTCGACGGTCGAGTCCCACCCGCCTTCAGCCCTTCGCGGTGGATCTCTGCGATGTAATCGACGTTGGCGCGGCTGCCGTCCTCTCCCCCGAACTCGATCGACTCCGCGCCCTGCCCGCGCGCGTACTTGATGGCCTCACACATCATGCGAAGGTTTGACTCGCGGTAGTACGAAACCGGCAGCTCGAGCCACTCGGATTCAGGAATCCCGTCCCGATGCAGCAGTGTCTTGCCCAGCTTGTACTTGACATGCAGGTCGGAGGCCGAGGTGAAAATGAAGTACGTCACCTCGTCGCGCTTGTAACCGAGCGAGTCGATGACTCGCATCGTCGCGTCGATGTCACTCTTGGTCGAGCGCATCATGCAAACGACCTCCAGATCAGCTCTGAGCTCGCCCCGCTTCCGCCCTTCGAGCACGAGCCGGAGAGTCTCGCGCTCACCCGCCGAGACCGAGGGGAATCCCACGTCCATGATGTGGACGCCGATGTCCGACAGCATCCGCGCAAGCTGGTACTTGTCCTTCGGAGTGATGGCGACGCCAGGCATCTGCTCGCCATCGCGAAGTGTGTCGTCGTAAACGCGAATCTTGTCGGACGGCGGAAATTTCAGGTCGTGGGCGAATCGCATGGGATCGCGCGCCAGGTCCTCGAGTGGCTCCTGCAGCACGACTGTCGGAATTTGGTCACCTCCCCGCTTGGCGGGAAGGTCGGCCGGCCCTTGGCCCCGGTGGGGGCTGTCACCTCCCCGCTCGGCGGGGAGGTCGGCCGGCCCTTGGCCGGCCGGGTGGGGGCGCTTACCTGGCATCAGACTCGCGCTGAAGCTCGGCGCTCTTCCAGCCGCTTGCGAACCCACGGCACGAGTCCGCCCATGTGCAGCAGCTCATTCATGAACGCTGGAAACGCCTCGCATCGGTATTCGTCGCCCTTGGTGAAGTTGCGCACGATTCCCTCTTCGAGGTCGACCTCGAGCTCGTCTCCCTCCTCGACGGCCTCTGCCGCCTGGGGCGACTGGAGGATGGGGTAACCCATGTTGATGGCGTTGCGAAAGAAGATTCGCGCGTAGGAATCCGCGATGACGAGCGAGATGCCCGCGCCTCGAATCGCCACCGGTGCAATCTCTCGCGAGGACCCACAGCCGAAGTTCGAGCCGGCCACCAAGATGTCGCCCGCCATCACGCCGGCGGACCAGCCCTCGCGGCCGGGAACGCCCTCCATCGCGTGCTTCCCGAGCTCCTTTTCGTCGAGGGAGTAGATCGCGTACTTGGCCGGGATGATCTGGTCGGTGTCGATGTTCGCGCCGAACTTCCACGCCTTGCCGCGGATGACCTTGGGAAAGGTCATGCGATCCCCGCGGGCATCTTCTTGAGCACCTCTCTCGGGTGCGTGATCACGCCAGTCACTGCGCTCGCGGCTGCGACGGCGGGATTCGACAGATAAACGAGCGCCCTCGGGTGGCCCATGCGGCCGGGGAAGTTTCGGTTGGTGGTGCTCAAGCACACCTCTCCCTCACCGAGCACGCCCATGTGCCCGCCAAGGCACGCGCCGCACGTCGCTGTCGTCCAGGCCGCACCGGCAGCAAGAAAGATCCCGATCAGCCCTTCCTTCTCGGCCTGGATCGCGACCTGGTGCGAAGAGGGCGTGATGATGAGGCGGACGCCCGGCGCCACCTTGTGGCCGTCAAGCACGGCGGCCGCCCGTCGCAGGTCGGTGATCCGGGAGTTGGTGCAGGAGCCGATGAACACCTGGTCGAGCCTGGTGCCTTCGACATCGGACAGCGGCGAGTAGTTGTCTGGCGACATCGGCCTGGCGACGCCAAGCTCGACCGTCTCGGCGTCGAACTCGAAGATCTTCTCGTACTCCGCGTCGGGGTCTGAGCTCACCGGCGTGTACTGCCGCTTCGCCCGTCCGTCGAGGTATTGCTTGGTGACCTCGTCGAACTCCATGATCCCGTTCTTGGCGCCGGCCTCGATCGCCATGTTGGTCATGGTCAGTCGGGCTTCCATGTCGATGTGGCGCAGCGCTTCGCCGGTGTGCTCCATCGCCTTCGACCGGGCGCCGTCGACGCCGATCTGACCGATCACATAAAGGATGAGGTCCTTCGCCTCGACCCATTCCTTGAGGCGGTTGTGATAGACGAACTTGAGCGTTTCCGGGACCCGGAACCACAGCTCACCAAGCGCAAATACACACGCGAGGTCGGTGGAGCCGATTCCGGTCGCAAAGTTGTTGAGCGCCCCGTACGTGCAGCTGTGTGAGTCCGCACCGACGATCAGCTCGCCCGGAAGGACGAGCCCGTGCTCGGGCAGCACGGTGTGGCAGATTCCGCCCTGCCCGACCTCGAAATACCACTTGATGCCCATGTCGTGTGAGAACTCGCGAGTGAGCCGTCCGAGCGTGGCGCTGGCGGCGTCCTTGGCGGGCTGAAAGTGGTCCTGCGTGACGGCGACCCGATCTGGGTCCCAGATCTTCTCGGCGCCCATCTGCTCGCGCATGATCCGGCCCGCCGGCGGGATGGTGAGGTCATGGCCCATCGCGAAGTCGATTCTTGCCAGCACGAGGTCGCCCGGGCGAACGCTTTCGCGCCCGGCACCCCGGGCCAGGATCTTCTCCGTCATCGTCATGCCCATTGCTGGTTAATCCTTCAGCCGTCTTGCGATTGCGTCGCCGCATTCACCTGTCGACAGGTTGCCGCCGAGATCGCGCGTGCACTCTCCCGCGACAATGGCCGATTTGACCGCACCCTCGATCGCTTCTGCCATATCGGTTTGACCCAGGTGTCTCACCATCATAGATGCGCTCAAGATGGCCCCGATCGGGTTGACGAGCCCACGCCCGGCTATGTCCGGCGCCGTTCCATGCACTGGTTCGAAAAGGCCTCGCTTGGTCTCGGGATTGATGTTTCCGGAGGGCGCGATGCCCATGCCGCCGATGAGCTCCGCGGTCAGGTCCGAGAGAATGTCGCCAAAGAGGTTGCCAGTCACGATCACGTCGAACTGGGTGGGATCCTTCACAAGCTGCATCGCCGCCGCATCGACGAACAGGTGGCGCGTCTTGATCTTCGGATGCTTGGCTGCGACAGCTTTCCATCTTTCCTGCCAGAGCGCGCCCGCATAGGTCATCGCGTTGGATTTGTCGACCATCACCACCTCTTTCTTAGCGACCTGGAATGCGTACTCGATGATCCGGGTCACTCCCGTATAGGTGTTGACGTCTTCCTGGATAGCGACCTCGTGCTGGGTCCCTTTCTTGAAGCGCCCGCCCATGCCGACGTACAGGCCCTCGGTGTTCTCGCGAACCACAAGTAGGTCCACCGCCCGCCGGTCCTCCCGGCGCAACGGTGACAGCCGGTCGTCGTAGAGCCTCGCAGGACGCAGGTTGACGTACAGGTCGAGCTCGAAGCGCAGCCTGAGCAGCACACCCGCGAGGTACTCCGCATCAGGCACGCGTGGATCGCCGACGGATCCGAACAGAATCGCGTCCGCCCTCTCGAGCTGCGACCACACCTCGGCGGGGATGGCGACCTTCGTCCGAAGGTAGGCATCCGCGTTGATGTCGAACTCTTCGTATTCGAAGTTGGCGCCCGCCGCAGTAAGCACCTTGATCGCCTCGGGAACGACTTCCTTGCCCGCCCCGTCGCAGGGCAGCACCGCGATGTGCTTCGCCATCAGCTGGAGACCGCTTCGCGAGCAGGCTCGCGCAGTTTGTAGCGCTGGATCTTCCCGGTCACGGTCTTCGGCAGCTCCGGCACAAACTCGATGAAGTGCGGGAACTGGAATCGCTGCAAGCGTGTCTTGCAGTGTTCTTGTAGCTCGGCCACCAGCGCGTCATCGGCAGTCACGTCTCCTTTGGTGATCACGAATGCCTTGATCTTCATAAACCCGTCGACGTCGATGCCGACCACCGCGCTCTCAGCGACGGCAGCATTTTCCATGAGCGCGGACTCGATCTCGATCGGCGAAACCCACAGTCCGCTGACCTTGATCATGTCGTCAGAGCGTCCTTCATGCCAGTAGAACCCATCCTCGTCCATGCGATACCGATCGCCGGTGAAGAACCACTCGCCGAGGATCGATCGCTTGGTCTTCTCGTGCTGCGCCCAGTAAAGCGCAAGCGCGCTGTCGCCCTTCACGTAGAGGTCACCCGCCTCGCCGGCCGGTAGCGCGCGGCCCCCTTCATCGAGGATCTTGAGCTCGTAGCCGGGAACCGGCTTGCCACTTGAGCCCGGCCGGAGATCGTCGAGACGGTTGGAGCAGTAGATGTGCAGCATCTCGGTCGAGCCGACGCCGTCGAGGATCGTCAGGCCGAAGGCGTCCTTCCAGCGGCGCCAAACCTCGGCGGGTAGCGCCTCGGCGGCGGCGACGCAGTGACGTATCGAGGAAAGGTCGCGGCCCTTGGAGCCTTCGAAGTTAAGGATCGCGTTGTAGAGGGTGGGGGCCGAGAAGAAGAGCGTCGGACGTCGCTTCTCGATCGTGTCGAGTGCTGTTGCGGGCGTGGAACGGCCCGAATGGAGCACAGTCGACGCGCCGACCCAGTAAGGCATCGTCAGGTTGTTGCCGAATCCGTACGCGTGGAAGAGGCCGGTGGTCGAAAAGGTGATGTCGCTTTCCGTGATGCCGAGCACCTGCTGGCCGTAGGTCACGCACGTGTAAGGGATGTCGTGCTGCAGGTGCACGACCGCCTTCGGCTTGCCGGTCGAGCCTGAGCTGTAGAGCCAGAACGCCATATCGTCTTTGCGCGTGGGTGCGACGGCAACTTCAGGGCCGGGCGAGATCTGGTCGCTTCGCATCATGCGAGCGTCGCCGGCCGCCCGCGCCACCGCCGATTTCAGCTTTTCCTCTGTGTTGGCGTCGACGACGACGACGTGCGCGAGCGAATCGTCGATGTAGTGGTCGTAGTCCTCGCTGCGCTGCAGCAAGGGGTTGACAGGCACTGGGATGGCGCCGATGCGGATCGCACCAAGAAAAGAGGCGACCCAACCTGGACTGTCATAGCCGACGATGAGGACGCGCTCTTCGCGCCTGACACCGAGGTCGCGCAAGGCCTGGGCCGCCCCGCAGCTGAGCTTGAACAGCTCTCCATAGGTGAGGTCCTTGGCGGCGGAGGCGATCACCGGCTTGTTCTCGCGCCCGGCATTGAGGTTGCGCTCGAGGAGGTCCGCGCCGACGTTGTAGCGCTCTGGAAGCTCGATCCCCGCCATCACCCTTTAGCAGTGTAGTTTCGGGCCGTGGCAGATGACCGGCTGACGCTTGTCTACGACGGCGAATGCGACTTCTGCACCCGGCTGGCGCGCTGGGTCGAACGGCAGGACCGCCGCGGGCGGGTAGTCGCGCGCCCGAACCAAGAGCCGGGGCTGATTCAGGAGCTGGGCCTGACACGCGCGGAGGTCGATCGAGCGTCGTGGGCGGTCGGGAGCGGCGGGCGGTTCGAGGGAGCGGCTGGAATCAGTCGGGTGCTGAGGGAGCTGGGCGGGGGTTGGCGGCTGCTCGGGTCGCTCTACCTTGTGCCGCCGATCCGGTGGGTTGAGGACAGGTATTACAAGAGGGTTGCCCGGAGAAGGAGCTGGTGGTGACGAAAAAGGACTGGGAAAAGGGTGTTGGTGCGGGTTTGGAGTCGAAATTAAGCGCTCGGAAATTGTTGACAAGCGAACGGATGTTTGGTACTCTATTTCTATGCTCGCGACGCAAGACCTGCAGCCATCGGAGTTCTCTCAACTTGCGTTTGAAGAGCGTCCAGACGATGGCGCGGACGTGGATAGGGAGCTCATCCGCCTTTGCCGTGAGAGCGATCTGCTCGACCTGCAGATTGCCGCAGTTGCGGCACAGCACGCGGAGGGCGATACCTGGGAACAGGCCGGTTTCAACAGCGCGATCGACTGGATGCGATTCAACTGCCACATGACGAGCAACACGGCGGCCGACCTGATCGCGGTCGGCAAAAACCTTCACCGAATGCCGGAAAGCGTCCAGGCCGTCGGCGCGGGCGAGATCGGGTATGCCCACACCAAAGCCATGGCGCGGACGGCGAATGCACTCGGCAGGAAGTTCGACGAAGCGCCACTTCTGGAGAAGGCGCGCGAGAACTCGCCGGGCAAGTTCTATTACATCTGTAACCACTACCGGCACGCCGCCGACCGCAAGGGCTACGAGGCGGAGCAGGCAGAGCTGGTCGAGAACCGCAAGGTCTGGATCACCAAATGCGACGACGGCACAGTGCTTCTGACTGGAAACTTCGACCCTGAGGGTGGCGCGGCCATCATCACGACGCTGGAGCCGCTGGCTCGAAGGTCAGGCGCCGATGACGATCGGAGTCGGGAGAAGCGGATGGCGGATGCAGTGATCGATCTCGCCATGCACGCGCTGGACTCCGGCCTGATCCCGCAGCAGGGATCGCAGCGGACACATCTGAACGTCACCACCTCGCTCGAGACGCTGCTCGGTTTGCCGGGCGCGCCCGGTGCGGAGCTCGAGCACTCGCCGCTTCCGATCTCGTCCAAGACAGTCGAGCGGCTGGCCTGCGACGCCTCGGTCACTCGCATCCTGCTCGACTCCAAGTCGATGGTCATCGACGTCGGGCGGGCGAAGCGGACGATCTCAGGACCCGCGCGCAAGGCGATCAACGCTCGCGACAAGGGCTGCACGTGGCCGGGTTGTGAGCGGCCGGCGAGCTGGACCGCGGGACACCACTTGAAACACTGGTTCCATGGCGGCTCGAATCAACCGCCCAACCTGACCTTGCTCTGCTATCGGCATCACTGGATGGTGCACGAGGGCAACTGGCAAATCGTGCGAGGCGATGACGGGCGGATGCTGACGATCCCACCGACGGTTATCTTCGGCCCTCCTTCCCGCGGACCGGACTAGCTGTTAAGGACGTTCTCACCGACACCATCGGTCGCAACAATCGAGCTGTGGGCAGACGCAGTCGCACAATTGCGCGCCGGCGGACCAGAAAGCACGACCTCGAAGAGTCGCTTCAAGTGCGAGGGCTGACGAACCTGCGCGCGACGGCGTTTTGCTGCATGGTGGCTCTGCTGTCGGAAACGCATGGGTCGGCTTTTGCCATTGCTTGGATACGCAAGCACATGGAAATGAGCGTAGACGAGGCCGCAGCGTCCATCGCCGTTGGGCGGCGCTTGATGGCGAGGACGCCATAGGGCTACTGCCGGACGATCGCGGCCGCGCCTTTCCTCAACACGTACTTCTGGATCTTGCCCGTCGCCGTCTTCGGCAGCTCCGCCACGAACTTGACGCTGTGCGGAGCCTTGAAGTGGGCCAGCCGCTCGCGCGTGTAAGCGATCAGCTCCGCTTCTGTTGCGCTGGCGCCAGACTTCAATACAACGAAAGCGTGCGGAGCCTCTCCCCATTTCTCGTGCGGCAGCCCCACGATCGCGACCTCTTGTACGGCCGGGTGACGGAGCAAAACACCTTCCACCTCAACGGAAGATATGTTCTCGCCACCGCTGATGATCACGTCCTTGATCCGGTCGCGAATCTCGGCGTAACCATCCGGGTGCACGACGGCGGCGTCACCTGTGTGGAACCATCCGTCGCCCATCACTTTCTGGGTGGCTTCTGGATCGTTGTAGTAGCCGCGCATGACCACATTGCCGCGGACGACAATCTCGCCCAGCGTCTGACCGTCGGTCGCCACGTCCTTCAGCTCGCTGTCGACCACTCGCAGCTCGCCCGATGTGATGAGCTCGACACCCTGGCGTGCCTTGATCACAGCGCGTTCGGCGAGCTGCAGCTTTTGATGCTCAGGCCGCGGTTCGCTCACGGTGATGAAAGGCGATGTTTCCGTCAGCCCGTATACCTGCGTGACTTCCCAGCCGAACTCTCCTTCCATGCGCTCGATCGTGGCGGCGGCGGGAGGAGCGCCGGCCGTGATCACCCTCACGCCCGGAGGCACCTCGCCACGCACGTCTGCGGGCGCGTTGGCCAGCGCGATGAGAATCGTCGGCGCGGCGCACAGCCAGCCGACGTGCTCCTTGCGTATCAGGTCGAAAATGCGAGCCGGTTCGACCTTGGATAGGCAGATGTGCCGTGCACCCAATGCAGTGATGATCCAGACGAATGTCCAACCGTTGGCATGGAACATCGGCAGGGTCCAGAGATATCGGTCATCCACACCGATGTGCAGATGGATCATCGTGCCGACCGCGTTCATGTAGGCGTTGCGGTGTGTGATCATCACGCCCTTCGGCTTGGCCGTGGTGCCGCTCGTGTAGTTGAGGGAGATGAGATCTGTTTCCGCAATCTCAGGACGGTGGAATTCCGTTTTGGACCCGCTTAGCGCCGACTCGTATTCAAGCCACCCTTTGCGGCCGTCCGACTTCCCCAGCACGACGAAGTGCTTGACTCCACTGAGCTGGCCGCGGACTCCGTCGATTGCGTCGACATAGTCGGGGTGTACGCAAAGCACCGTGGCGCCTGAATGCGTGGCGATGTAGACGAAGTCCTCGGCCGTCAGGCGAAAGTTGATGGGCACCAGGACGGCCCCGATCTGAGGCACCGCATAAAAGGATTCGAGCTGCTCGTGCGTGTTGGGCGAGATGTAGGCAACGCGGTCGCCCTGCTTGACGCCCATGGCCTGGAGTGCGGAGGACCACCGGTCGCACCGGTCGAAGAACTGCGAGTACGTGAGGCGCAAGTCGCCGTCGACGACTCCCTCACGGTCGCCATACAGCTTCCTTGTGCGGCGCGCGAATTCGAGCGGCGTCAGCGGAGTCTCCATGCCGGTCCTCCTTTCACGGATTGAGCATCAGGGCAAAGTCTGCAGCCTTGATGCCGCCGACGAATGCGCTGTGTGCGTTCGGCTCGAGCTCGACGGATCGTTCGTAAACAAAGGCGTAGACGTTGTCGATGGTCCAGTCACCGTAGCCCTGGATGCGCAGACCATAGCGAAGGCCTTCGTCCTTTACGCCTCGCGAGTACAGGTCGGTCGCGCGGGCATAGATCGCCTTGAGGATCTCGAGCTGCATCGAAAGCTCTGCGATCGTCTTGGCGTCTCCCTCTTCCTCGACCAGCTGATCGACCTGCGTTTCGAGGTCGGCGATCTCCTTCTGGTAGTCGTCCACCCCACGAACGAGTCTACCCCCGCTTAGGAGAACAGGTGATGGGTTGCGACCGCCCCCGCGATCAGGATCGCGATGATGTTGACCACCTTGATCATCGGGTTGATCGCAGGCCCGGCGGTGTCCTTGTTCGGGTCTCCAACGGTGTCACCCGTGACAGCCGCCTTGTGAGCTTCAGAGCCCTTGCCGCCCAGGTTGCCCTCTTCGATGTATTTCTTGGCGTTGTCCCAAGCAGCGCCGCCGCTGGTCATCTGGAGAGCGAGGAAGAGACCGGTGATGATGGCCCCCAGCAGCATGCCCCCAAGCGCGCGGGGACCCAGGATGAAGCCAACCGCCAGGGGAGCGACCACCGGAATGATGCCCGGGAGGATCATTTCGCGCTGGGCGGCGGCGGTGACGATCCGCACGGCGGTGCCGTACTCGGGCTTCGCGGTGCCTTCCATGATGCCCTTGATGTCGCGGAACTGGCGCCGAACCTCTTCGACCACGAGGCCGCCGGCGCGGCCGACAGCGAGCATGGCGAGCGAGCCGAAGAGGAACGGCAGAATGCCTCCGAGAAAAAGCCCGACGATCACGGTCGGATCCGTCAGCTTGAATTCCTGCGAGTGACCCACTTTGGTCAGCTCTTGCGCGTATGAGGAGAAGAGGACCAGGGCAGCGAGGCCGGCCGACCCGATCGCGTAACCCTTGGTCACGGCCTTGGTCGTGTTGCCGACTGCGTCCAGCCGGTCGGTGATGGCGCGGATCTCTGGGGGAAGTTTGGCCATCTCCGCGATCCCGCCGGCGTTGTCGGTGATCGGGCCATACGAGTCGATGGCGACGATGATCCCGGTCATCGACAGCATGGCGGTGGCGGCGATCGCGATGCCATACAGGCCACCGAGGTCGTAGCTGATCAAGATGCTGGCTCCGATCACGACCACCGGCAGTGCGGTCGCCATCATGCCGATCGCCTGCCCCGCGATGATGTTCGTGGCGTGCCCGGTCACCGAGGCCTTGGCAATCAGGTGGACTGGCCAGTAAGCGGTCTCGGTGAAGAACTCTGTGATCGCCACGATCAGCACTGTCGTCACGACGCCGATCAGTGCGGCGAAGAACAGGTTGCTTGCGTCGCCCACGCCGCCGCCGGCCGGGAGATATCCGTTCCCCTTCATGTACTGCGTGACGAACCAGAAGCCGGCTACGGCGATCGCCACGGCGACAAGGAGGCCCGCGTAAAGGGCACCCATGATCCATCTCGGATTGAAGATCCGAACGAAGAAGGTGCCGACGATCGAACCGACCACGCTCACCGCGCCGAGCAGCAGCGGGTAGACCACCCACCCCATCTGGTCCTTGAAAAGAAGCGAGCCGAGGAGCATGGCCGCGATCATCGTCACGGCGTAGGTTTCGAACAGGTCGGCAGCCATGCCCGCGCAGTCGCCGACGTTGTCACCCACGTTGTCGGCGATCACCGCCGGGTTGCGGGGATCGTCTTCCGGGATTCCGGCCTCGACCTTGCCGACCAGGTCGGCCCCGACGTCAGCCGCTTTGGTGTAGATGCCTCCGCCAAGCCGGGCGAACACGGACACGAGGCTGGCGCCGAAGGCAAGGCCGACCAGGGCGTCAACATCCCTGAAGATGAAATAAGCGGCGGAAACGCCGAGCAGTCCAAGGCCGACGACCATGAAGCCGGTGACAGCGCCCCCACGAAAGGCGACCTGCAGGGCGTGGTTGATGCCACCGCGTGCGGCTTCTGCGGTGCGTAGGTTGGAGCGCACCGCGATGTTCATGCCGACGTAGCCCGCCGCGGCCGACAGCACCGCTCCGACGATGAAGAGCGCCGCGGTTTTCCAGTTGATGAAGAAGCCGATGATCGCGGCGATGACCACGCCGATGATCGCGATCACGGTGTACTGGCGGTTCAGGTAGGCGGAAGCGCCCTCCTGGATTGCCGCAGCAATTTCGCGCATGCGGTCATTTCCTGTCGGGACGCGCAGGACGAGAAAGATAAGTGCGACTGCGAACACCACGGCAGCGAGGCCACCGGCCACGCCGAACAGAACTATGTTGGGATCCACTTACCCTCCCCGGAATCTTTCGCCAACGAGCGCCGCAACCCTCTACCGCGGCGCGCAGCCATCTTTTTCCTGCGGAGCGTTAGGTTAAACGAACCGGGGTTTCGCTATCAGATCTCAGGTAGGTCACCCGGTCAGGCAAAGCCGTCGAGGCCGCCCTCGGCCGGCGACCAGTCCACTTCAACGCGGTCCACCCGCGCCATCCGTGGGCCTGTCTCAGCTGCCTGTTTCAAGCGTTCCAGGTCGGCTCGACTACCTTCGGCGACGAACTCGACAGTTCCGTCATCCCGGTTCCGCACCCAGCCGCGAAGACCGAGGCGATAAGCCTCCCGCGTCAGGAAGTAGCGGAAACCGACGCCCTGAACATCGCCACGGACGGTGCCATGCAAACGCTCCACTTGCTCGAAAGTATCCCCTCTCCCCTCGGGCCGGGCGCGCGCAGGGCGCCCTTTCAAAAAAGAGGGCCAGGGGACGGGCTTAAGCTTGGTCCCCATGCCTACTTCGAGCATCGTGGCGATCGGCGACGAGCTGGTCGGCGGCTTCACGCTGGACACGAACTCCCACTGGCTCGCCGAACGCCTGCGACTACTGGGCTTCCCCGTCAAACGCATGACCGCGATTCGCGACCGTCCCCAGGAGATTGTCGACCAGGTGCGGCGCGAGCTGGCCGACGCAGACGTCACGCACATCTTCTGCTCCGGGGGCCTCGGTCCAACGCCGGACGACCGAACTTTCGCCGCCCTCGGGGAAGCCCTCGACCGCAAGCTCGTCGTTTGGGAGGAGACGCGCGCGCGGATCGAGCGTCGCGTTCAGCGCATGCACGAGGCGGGACTCCTCGAATCCCCCGACGTGACAGAAGGCAACCTCCGCATGGCGCGCATCCCGGCGGACCCCGCGCAGGTCTTCAAGAACCGCCGCGGCATGGCGCCCGGCGTGGTCTACGAGGCGAACGGTAAGCGCATCTTCGTGCTGCCGGGCGTCCCGCTGGAGATGAAGGGCATCTTCACCGAGGAGCTCGAGCCGCAGTTTCTCTCCGACGGCTCCGCCGCCACGGTGCGAGAGCTTCGCTTCACGTTTGCGGTAGAGGCACGCTTCTATCCCCTCATGACTGAGCTCGAGCGCAGCTTTCCCGATGTTTCGGTGGGCTCCTATCCGAACTTCGAGACCAAAGAGCTCGTCATCCGCTGCCTGGGAAGCGACCCCAAGCGAGTCGACGAAGTCATCGAGGTAGTGCGCCGGCGCTCGGCCCAGCTTGGGATGGTCGGCGGAAGTTAATTTCACCTCCCCGCTCGGCGGGGAGGTCGGTCGCCGCTTGAGGCGACCGGGTGGGGGCCGAACCCTTGGCTCAGCTTTTCAGCTTCCGCTCCAGCAGCGAGCGTTCGGCTGGGTTCTGGCACAGGTCCAGGGCTCGAAGCCGGGCCTCACGGGCGAGGGCCGGTTCGCCAACCTGGTCGAGGAGCTCGGCCCGAGTGGAGTGGAAAAGGTGGTATTCGCTGAGCGCGATCGCCAGGTCGTTGACCTCGCCAAGGGCGATCTCGGGCCCCTCGAAATGGCTGACCGCCACCGCACGATTCAGCCTGATCACCGGGCTGTCTGACCAACGCAGCAAGGCGTCGTAAAGAAGAACGATCTGGTGCCAGTCGGTCTCGGCCCAGGATCTTGCCTCGGAGTGAAGGGCGGCGATTGCCGCCTGCAGCTGGTAAGGACCTGGAGCCCGCATCGCTCCCGCGCTCTCCAGCAGCTTGATCCCGCCCGCGATCCCAGCCTGGTCCCACAGCTTCCGGTCCTGCTCCGGCAGGAGCACCATCTCACCTGACTCATCGAACCGCGCCCGTGCCCGCGCCAGGTGGAGCTGCATCAGGGCGACGAGCCCGATCGCCTCTGGTTGGTCCGGCATGAGCTGAGCCACCAAGCGCGTCAGCCAGATGGCGTCTTCCGCAAGGTCCCGCCGCATGGCGACCTGTGTCCCGCGGCTGAGGTAGCCCTCGTTGAACATCAGATACAGGACGGCCAGAACTGCATCGAGCCGCCCCGCGATCTCGTTTTCCTTGGGCATGCGGTATGGGATGTGGGCGGCGACTATCTTGCGTTTGGCACGCACGATCCTCTGGGCCATGGTCGCTTCCGTAACCAGGAAAGCCGCCGCTATCTCAGGGGTCGTGAAGCCGGCCACGGCACGCAGCGTGAGCGCGACTTGCGCCTCCTGTGCGAGTGCTGGGTGGCAGCACGTGAAGATCAGTCGCAGCCGGTCGTCCGCCTCGACAGGCTCAGACGGCACGATCGAGCGCTCCAGCAGCGCGATCTTCTCCTGATGGCGCTGGTCGCGCCGCAGGATGTCGATGGCCCGCCGCTTGGCCGTGGTCATCAGCCACGCGCCGGGCTTGTCGGGAATGCCCTGAGACGGCCATTTTTCCAGGGCCGCCACGATGCTGTCCTGGACCACCTCCTCGGCGAGATCGAAGTCGCCGAGCATGCGCATCAGGGCGCCGGTCAGCCGGCCCGCCTCCTCGCGGAAGACGGCGACGACGGCGGCATCGGCTGCGGACCGCGTCTCGCTCAGCTCGGCGGATTGTCGACAATCGGCCGGACTTCGACGCTGGTCTGGCCGGGCCATGTCTTGGCGATCTCCAGCGCCTCGTCCAGATCCGCCACGTCGAGCACAGCGAAGCCGCCAATGACCTCCTTGGCTTCGATGAACGGGCCGTCGACCACCATCGGCTTGCCATCCTTGAAACGGACAGTGGTTGCGGTCTGCGTCCCTTGCAGCTCCTGGCCGCTGACGATCTTGCCCGCGCGGCCGTAATCGTCGAACCACTTGGTGATGCGCTCGTAGGCAGCGGCCATCTCAGGGTTCTTGGCCCGCTCCTCTGGTTCCATGGTGCCGCCGAACAAGAGCACGTACTTCATTCAAAAACCTCCAGGTGAGCTATCGGTATCTGCTCACTACGACGAACAGCATGCGGCCGAATCGACAGGGTTCAGGAGCCGGTGTACTCCGGCTCCTGCTTCGAAAGGAACGACATGATCCCGATCGCGGCGTCGGTGCTGAGTGCGGCCCTCGCGAAGTTGTGCGCCTCGATCTCCAGCGCCTCGTCGAGCGGAAGGTCGTAGCCTCGCCGTACCGCGTCCTTGATCATCGCGATCGCGAAGGTCGCCGCCTTCGCCAGCTTCGCGGCGAGCGCATCGATCGCGCCCTGGAATTCCTCGGGTGAGACGGCCATGTCGACCCAGCCCACCGCCTCGGCCTCGCGAGCCGAGAGTCGCGTCGACTCGATCAGGCAGCGCATCGCTCTTGCTTTGCCGATCAGGCGCGGCAGCCGCTGCGTTCCACCCGCGCCCGGAATGATCCCGAGCGCTGATTCGGTTTGGCCGATCCGCGACCGGCCGTCCTCGACCATGATCCGGAAGTCGCAGCAAAGCGTCAGCTCGCTGCCTCCGCCGAGGGCGTGGCCGTTGATAGCGGCGATCACGGGTTTGGGGCAACGCTCGATGGTCGAAAAGCGATGGTTCATTCGCTTCATCAGGCCGCCAATTTGATCGACGGCATCAGATGCCGTGCGGTCGATGCTGCCCAGCATGGTGAGGTCTGCGCCCACGCTGAAGTACTTCTCGTACTCGGAGGCAAGTACGACCACGCGCACCGTCGGGTCCTCGCCGAGCTCCTGGAACGCGGCCGCGAGCTCCACCATGAGGTCCTCGGCGATCGCGTTGTTGCCTTTTCGATGCATGACCACGCGGGCGATGGCACCTTCGCGCTTGACGTCGACGCATTCGCCCATCAGGCGGTGAACAGGGGGATGCCGCCGGCGACCTCGATGACGGCGCCGGTGATGTACCCAGCCTCGTTCGAGCAGAGGAACGCGATGGTGTTTGCGATGTCGTCCGGCTGTCCGAAGCGCTTGAACACAGTTCGGGCCTTGAATCGCTCGTACAACGGGTTGGTGTCGGCCGCAGCCTTGCCCGCCTCGGATTCGATGATCCCGGGCGCGATCGCGTTGGAAGTGATGTTGTGCCGCCCGCCTTCGAGAGCCGCCGTCTTGGCGAGGCCGATGAGTGCGGCCTTGGTAGACGAATAGCTCGCCTGGCCGAAGCCGCCGAGGGTACCGGCGATCGACGACATGAAGATGAGGCGACCCCACTTGTTCTCCACCAGGTACGGCCAGACCTCTTTGGTGCAGTTGAAGGCCCCGGTGAGGTTGACGCGCACGTCTCGGTCCCACAGCTCGTACGACTGGTTCGGGATCTGCGCCGCGTGGTCGAGGGTCGCGGCGTTGTTGATCAGGATGTCGATCTTGCCGAATTGGTCTTTGACCTTCTTGAAGACTTCGCGAATCTGCTCGCGATTGGTCACGTCCATCTTGATAGCCAGCGACTTGCGGCCCATCTTTCGAATCTCTTCGGCGGTGCTGTTCGAATGCACCCAGCCCTGCGAGACCGCCACTTGCGCCAGCATGCTGCCCTGCGCTTCGGCTGTCCTCTGCAGGTCGGGATCGTCTTCGACCAGGACATCCGTGATGACCACGTCGGCGCCCTGGCGCGCGAGCGTCAGAGCGTCCTGGCGGCCCAACCCGCGCGACGCGCCCGTTATGACTGCGACCCTTCCCGTCAAATCGAACATCGGCAAATCCCCCTCTTTAGTTGCGGAGCTTGATGGTGCCGCGCGATCCAGAGATCGCGCGAGAGATGACCAACCGTTGGATTTCCGCGGTGCCTCCCCAGGAGGTGAGCGAAAGGTCCAGGGTCATCGGGAAAACTCGGCGGTGGACTTGGTGAGCACCGGCTCACCCCGCTGGTTGACCGCGCGCAGCTCGAGCTTGCCCGGGCCCGCCGGCTCCGCCGTGAACGTCACGGTGTCACCGGGAACGACCATGCCGGCAAAACGGCAGGACAGCCGCCGAAGTCGGGTCCCTCCTCCCGCCGCTTCCGCCGCCACCGTGGCCATCAATCCCATTTGAAGCATGCCGTGCGCGATCACGCCTGGCAGGCCGACCTTCCGAGCGAAATCGTCGTCGAGGTGGATGGGATTGTGGTCGCCGGATGCCTTCGCATAGGCGGCAATCTGCTCCCTCGTCAACGTGACCGAACGCTCGCTCATTTACCCCACCAACTCGGAGGCTTCGCCTTGAGTTGGCGGGGGCCCTTGAGGCGACCGGATCACGAACAGGGCTTTCGACTGGCAAACGGGTTCGCCGGCTCGGTCGGTGGTTTCGGTCTCGAAGGTGACGAAACGCATGCCGCGGCGGCTGATATCGGACGCGACGTGTCCTTGGGAGATGACCGTCTCGCCCGGCTGCGGGTGGCGTGTCCACCTGAATTCCTGCTCGGCATGAAGCAGCCGGGAGAAATCCACGGCAGCGTCGGCATCGCCGAAGAGTTGCGGAGCCGTAACGCCTAGCGAGTAGACGGCGGCGAAGGTCGGCGGCACGCCGGCGGCCGGATCCGCGCCTATCGACCTGGCAAACTCCGCGGCTCGCTCTGCGTCGATCTCAAAGGTGACTGGCGGGTAGGTTCGCCCGGCGACGGCTGCAGCCCGGCCGGACTCTGACACGCGCTACAGGTTAAAGCTCCACAAGCTTCGAGGCTGATTACGCCCGGTTCGGTCGAAGCCGCGCCAGCACCCTCCGGACGAGCATCGGCCGGAGGGTGCTCCAGGCCTCCATCACAGAGGAGCGCGCTGAGGCCGCTTCGTCATGAGGCGCGTAGGCAGCAATTGCGAATCCTCCCGCGAGTGCCCCGACCGGCTCGGACGCTTCCGGGAACCGCTGCTGCAAACGCCGGCCGAGCTCGAGCGGCGTCTCCCCCGGCCGGCGTTTAGCGCCGGCCAGCTGGGAAAGCGCGAGCGTGCGTTTCCACACCCCCATGACGGACCGCGGCCGGAGATACCTGGCCACGCCCGCCAGCACGAAAAGGATTAGCGCAAAAAAGACCGCGACAACGGTCGTCAGCGTTCCCGCGTCAGGCATTCGGAAAGAAAAGTTCGACAGGCTGCCGGTCGGGTCGTTGGCGAGGGCGCCGCCAGGCCGATCCGTAGGCAGCGGCACGCCGACGCTGTCGCCCGAGCCGGAACTTGGCGCGTCACAGCCCGATTCGCGAAGACAGACGTTTTGGCCCTGGGAGCCACGAGCGATCGGGTTGTATCCACCGGCGAAGTCGGGCGTCGGTTCAAATGAAATCCAGCCGTAGCCAGGGAAATACGCCTCGTCCCACGTGTGCGCGTCCTGGGCGCGGACGACAAAGCTCTGGATCGTCGCGTCGTAAGCCCCAGGTCCGAAACCGTTGACGAGGCGGGTTGGAATCCCCAGGGAACGAAGCATGTCCCCCATCGCCGAAGCAAAGTATTCGCAATATCCCTTCTTGGACCTGAAGAGGAAGAAATACAGGGGATCCATTCCCACCGGCCGCGCCGGCGGGGTCAGCGTGTACGCGTAGTTCGCGCGCAGGTAGTCCTGAATCGCCGTCGCCTTGTCGTACGGAGTGGTGGCATTCGCCGCGGTCACGACCTGGACGGCAAGGTCGTGAATTTGCCTCTGGACGTCGGGGCTGCGGTAGCCGGTCTCCGGCAGAGTCGTGAAATTCTGAAGCCAGGATGGATACTTAGTCGCCGCCGCCTCCAGGTCAGCGACTGTCGCGGTCGAGTACTCGACGGTCACGGTATATTTCCCGGCCGAGCTGTTGGGCCGGAGCGCAGACAACCGATCGATCGAAGTCAGATTTGTCTGCCGTCCCTGCGGGAGCGCCACCTGCATTCCGACCGCATCGCGGTCGACCTTGTACAGCGCGCCGGGGTAGAAGAGGACGTCCGAGAATCCGGTTGGCGGGCGCTGCATAGTTACGATCGCGCCCGAGAGCGCGAGCTTCTGGTAGTCCTCGCCATAGACCGGAACCTGATTCTTCAGGATCGGCCTGCTGAGACTCACCGCGCCCAGTGGATACCTCCACTCGCTGTCCGCCGTCGTCGTCATGTTCAGGCCTCGGAAGTACCGGGGCCCGGTGAATTCGCCGATGACCGAGTAGTAGAAAACCGGGTCTCGCGTGCGCGTGAGCCGGTCGCCCAGAGGGACGTCAGAGGCAAACCCAGTTGTCCCGGATCCGCCGGACGTGACCCCGATGATTCCCGGATGGCTGAGCCTTTGCTGTAGCTGGGCCCAGTTCGAAAACATGCTGGACTCGACGTCGAGTGTGCGGTCGACAGTGGACAGGGGCGGAAGCATGATCGCGATCACGATCAGTGCCGCCATCGCGACCAGGCCGCTCTCCCAGAAGTCCCACCGCGCGTCTCCTGTCAGCTTCACGTGTGCGCGAGTCGCGCTCGCAATGGATCCCGTGTAGTTGGTCCACAGCAGGAGGGCGAGGGTCAGGACCAGGATCGTGAAGTTGTAGCCATTCTGGTCGCGCGGGAAGTTCAGCAGGTTGGCGGCAAACGCAGCCGCGCCAGGGATGAGCCCAAGCATGGTCTTGCGCCAGCGCAGGACACACCAGCTCATCCAGGCGCCCGTCACCCACATGAGCCAGCAGATCAGGAAGAGGTAGAAGGATGGATCGCTCGCGGCCGAACCGTCGGCGATGCGCGTCCACCACACGCCGAGGCCGTCGTCGTGCGGGTGCGCGGCATTGATCACCGGCCAGGCCGCCACGCCGGCGGCGATTGGGCCAAGGATCATTCCGAAGCCCAGGCCAAACGGCCAGCGAATCGGCAGCACCGCGAGCGCGGCCATCAGCAAAGCACCACCTAACGCGATGACAGGGACCACGTCCATGCCTGCCACCCAGGCGGCGGTGGCGGTCGAGCGTGCGATCGAAAGGGTCAGCAGAAGGACCAGGACCGCCGACCACACGAGGCCGCCTCGCATCGACGACCGCGCGCCGGACCACAGCTGTCCCGGGGTCCCCAGGACGCGGGCGCTAAGCGATGCGGATTGCATCTCTGGTCCGCATGAGTCGGGCGAAGTCGTCGCCGCTTCGCACTACATACAGGTCCACGTCCTGACCAAGATCGAAACTCGGATTCTGGTCTGGGCCGCCGAAGCTCGCGACGTCGAGGTAGAACACGATCAACTTCGAGCGGCGCCCGCGCACCGCCTGGAGCAGCCGGACCCAATCGGGGTCGGCGCTCGGGGTGATCACGGCGATGGCGCGGCGCGGCAGCCTGCGGATCTTGTCCCAGGCCAGCGTCTGGGTCAGGGAGGTGCGGCCGTCCGCCTGGGCGACCGCGAGGTAGTCGAGGATCAGCCGGTCCTGCCGGACTGCACGGTGCGGCTCGAGGATGGTTCCCTTCGCATCGTTCGCGATCAGCCCGACCTGGCGGCCTCGCCCATGGACCTGCGAAGACATCGACGCCGCGAGGCTCACCGCATACTCCACGGTCGACTCCTCGCCCTCGCCGAAGTGCACGTTGCGATCGAGGTCCAGCAAGATCCAGAGGTCGGTCGTCAGCGGCTGCTCGAATGTCTTGGACATGAGCTTGCCGTGCTTCATGGACAGCGGCCAGTGAATGCGGCCGAAGCTGTCACCAGTGGTGTAGTCCCGAATACCGCCAGTCTCAGGCGGATAGTCCGCCCACGCGCCAAAGCTGGGCGAGTTGCCGATTTGCTGAGCGCTTGGCGTGAGCAGGTCGGGGACCGGCCGGACGCGTGGATACACGAGGATCGACGTGCGCTGACCGAGCTTGATCTCTTCGTTGAAGAGGCCGAAAGGTTCGCGGACGCGTAGCGAGGTCGGGCCGAATGACATCCATCCACGCCTGCGGTAGGTGCCGCGCGAGTTCCACCTCACCGGGTCGCCACCGACCGAGATCACGCGACCGGGCTGGTAATCGGGAATCTGGCTGAGATCGCGGACCTCAACCCACGGCGCCGGCACCCAGCCCTGCCGGCGGACCTCGATCGTCTCCTCGTAGGGCTCACCAACCGTCGGTGTGCCGGGGTCGAGCCGGCGCGAAACCGTCATTCCTCGGATCGCCAATTTCGGCCACGCCCAGGCGACCACGAACAGAAGGCACAGCGCGTATGCGAACGCGTACGCAGGCCGGATCGCGGTTAGATACGTGAAGAAGAGCAGCAGGCCGAGCGTGGCGGCGAGGGCAACCTTGCTCATGTACCCAGCCCCGGGTGGCTACCCGTCGTATGCCATCTGGGGAACGTGCTCGCGCTCCAGCAATCCGGCGACGAGCTTGCTGGCGCTCTGACCCTGCATTTCGGCGTTGGGTCGCAGGATGATGCGGTGCGCCAGCACTGGCTCGGCGAGCTCCTTGATGTCGTCCGGCAGCACGTAGTTGCGGCCCCTGAGGGCAGCCAGCGCCTGGCTACCGTGATACAGATTCAGCGTGCCACGAGTGCTCGCACCCAGGGCAACCTCGGGGTTGCCTCTCGTCCGGCCGACCAGCTTCGCGATGTAGTCGCGAAGCTCCGGCTTGACGAAGATTTCACGCACCGCCTTTTGCGCGGCGGCAAGCTCGTTTGGAGAGACAACCGCCTGCAGCTCGAGCATCGGCGACTCGACCTTGTGCGTGTTGAGCAGGTTGGCCTCCTCCTTCTCTGACAGGTAGCCGAGCCTCACCTTCATCAGGAACCGGTCGAGCTGTGCCTCGGGCAGTGGGAACGTGCCCGAGTACTCGACAGGGTTCTGAGTCGCCATGACCATGAAGGGCTTGGGCAGTGGATGCGTCTCGCCGTCGATCGTCACCTGCCTCTCCTCCATCGCCTCGAGGAGTGCGGCCTGCGTCTTGGGGCTCGCGCGGTTGATCTCGTCGGCGAGCAGGATCTGAGCAAATACGGGCCCCGGCCGGAACTCGAAGTCGTCGAGCTTCTGGTTGAACGCGCGGACACCGGTCACGTCCGACGGCAGCAGGTCGGGGGTGAACTGAATGCGCCTGAACGTGCAGTCGAGCGAACGGGCGAGCGATTTGGCCAGCATCGTCTTGCCGACTCCAGGCACGTCCTCGATCAGGAGGTGGCCTTCGCAAAGCAAGGTGACCAGGCAAAGCCGAATCTCTTCTTCCTTGTTGACGATCGCACGGCTTACATTGGCGATGAACGCATCGGCGACGCGAGCTACTACTTCGGCTGCCCCCACTCCCGCGATTATAGATTCGTCATGAGCACGCCCCATCGGACTTCAATACGCCCGCAGGGTACGTTTGGTTCCGATTCCCGTTACCAAACTCCGTCCACAACGTGTCTTATAGGTGGAGCGTCTGAGAATTAGATGAGAATCGGAGTCGCTGCACTGGCAGTCGTTGCGCTCATGGCGTGCGGCTCAGCGGCAGGCACGCCCAAGCCCGTCGGCACCCCGCTCACCGTCGATCAGCTCAAGTTCGCCGTCATTGACGCGGTCGGCCCGCCGATCTACTGCGATCCGGACTTCTACCCACTGGAACGCCCCGGCGGCGAGCAGGCCAACGCGATCGCCAAGTACCCGGAGATCCGCGCCGACGCCGCTCTGTACGCCGCCATCGTCGCGCACGAGCAGCTGCCCTCGGGAGAGCTCACCGATGCGCAGAAGCTCGTCCTCTACCGCGCCTGGAAGCGGCTTCGTGCGCTGACCCTGACCCAGGGCCAAGGCGGCAATTACTCGTTTTCCTATCGCGTGCAGTCGACTACCGGCAGCGCCTCGTACCTGATGGTGACCGGCACAGTCCAAGTCGACGGCATCGTCACAGTGAACTCGCGCACTCCGACCACCGCGCCGAACTGTCCGATCTGCCTCGCCGCGGCAACTCTCATCGCGACTCCGAGCGGCGACGTGCGTGTGATCGACGTCGAGCCGGGCATGGTGGTCTGGACGGCGGGGGACGACGGCAGCAGAGTCGCTGCGCCGGTTCTTGCAGTGGGCAGCATGCAGGTGCCCGCCTCGCACCGGATGGTTCGTCTGGTCCTGGCCGACGGACGCGAGCTGCTCGCTTCGCCCGGCCACAGAACGGCGGAAGGCCGGCAGCTCGGCTCACTCGCGGTTGGAGACTCGCTTGACGGCTCGACGATAGTTCGATGGGAGCTCGTTCCGTACGCGGGCGAGCGGACCTATGACCTTCTCCCCGCCGGAAGAACTGGAACCTACTGGGCCAACGGCATCCTGCTTTCAAGCACCCTCGCGCCCTAGCGCGTTAGGAGACTTCTTCTTCCTCGACCAAGCGCAAATGGCCGCTGACGTCTAGGCCGAGGTGGCGTGCGAAGAAACCGGCGACCCGCTCTACGTATAGGGGCCGGTCGGCGAAATATGCGCCGGTGTGTGGAGCCCCCTGGACGATCCAGATCTCGCGCGGCCCGCGGTAAGCGTCGTAGAGCCGGCGGCTGTGGTTGACGGACGTGATCTCGTCGGCGCCCCCGTGAATGAAGAACAGTGGCCGCGGCTCGAGCGAGCTGAGCACCTCGCGCGGGCTGCATTCCGACATCCAGCTCTTTGTGCGCAGCCAGAGCATGCAATCCGCCAACCAGACGAAAGGTGAACCCGGCAGCTTCGACGTTCGGCGCACGTTTTCGATCAGCAACATCCGCAGGTCGCTGAAAGGACTGTCGAGGACGAGAGCCTGGACACCTGGCTCGCCCGCGGCGCCCAGCAGCGAGACGACCGCGCCCATCGAGAAGCCGAGCAACCCGATCTTCGCGTTCGAGATGCGCTTGCGGGCAAACGCGATCACGGCCTGCAGCTCGAGCACCTCCTTGATGCCAAACGTGATCGGCGCGCGGTCGCTGCCCGGCATGCCGCGGTACGAGTAGAGAATCACGTTGAATCCCTTGCGCCAAAGGGCGGCCGAGATGCCGAGCGAACCCTGGCGCTGGCCCTTGTGTCCACCGGACACGATGACTGTCTGAGGCGAGCCCGGTTGCCGGAAAAGCCACGCGCCAAAGTTCACCTTATCGGCTGTAAGCAGCTCGACCTCTTCGTAGTCAGCCTGGAACTCGAATGGGGTGAACGTGAAGTCGTCGAGAAAGCTTGGCCGGGCTGGCACAAATGCTCGTCGGTACACCTGGAAGGACAGGGCGACGTACAGGACCAGCAAGGCCGCTCCGGCGAGAGCGACGTAGGTCTCGGGTCGCATGATCTGAGCTTATCCCTAACGGCGCGGCGCGGATTTCGCCGGCGGCGCGGCGCTCCCGGCGAGCTGCTCCTCGTAGCGACCGAGCACAAAGAGAAGCAGGCTGAGCCGGTTCAGCCACCGGCGCACCTGTTGGTTTTCGAGCCCGTCTTTCTCTCGCTCGAGCGATACACAACGCCGCTCTGCCCTGCGCGCGATTGCCCGCGCCAGGTCCAGCGCTCCGGACGCGGGCGTGGCGCCGGGGAGGATGAAGCCGGCCGGCATCGTGACCAGCTGCTCGAGCTCCCCGATGAGGGCGTCGAGCCGCTCGACGGCCTCTTCCGTGGCGCGGGCGAAAGAAGTCCCGGCGGCAGGATTGGTCGCGAGCTCGGCCCCGATCGAGTAAAGGCCCCGCTGCAGCTCGTCGCAGATCGCCCGCACGCGTGGATGAGGGCTCAGCGATTTGGCCAGGCCGACCGCGCTCGACGCCTCGTCGATGGTCCCATAGGCCTCGATTCGTGGATCGTCCTTGGGCGCCCGGCCGCCACCAAGCAATCCTGTCGAGCCGTCGTCACCGGAGCCCGCAAGCTCGAGCATCCTCTTCTTGCGCGGCGGCACGTCGGCCTACTCGAAGACCTGGTTGAGGTCGTACAGCTCCCTTGGCACGCGACGAGTTTCCTTGACCACGTCCGCGAGCGGCACGACGTCGATATCTCCGTTGCGGCGGATGGGAATCACGCCGCTCTTACCGGCCACGATGAGCTCCACCGCCTCAACACCTAGTCGAGTCGCCCAGATCCTGTCAGTCGGTGAGGGCGAACCGCCGCGCTGTAGGTGGCCGAGGACCGTCACGCGCGTCTCGAATCCGGTCTCGCTCTCGACGTTTCCGGCGAGGAGATCGCCGATCCCTCGCTTCGAGAGGCGGATATGGCCGAACGCATCCTTCTCGCCCTGGCCGCCTTCCTCCCTTTCCAGCTCCGGGATCCTGGCGCCTTCGGCGACGACGATGATGCTGAAGAGCTTGCCTTCTGCCCGGCGCCGATGCAGGTGCGCAACTACCTCGTCCAGGCCGACCTCGAACTCGGGGATCAGGATCAGGTCTGCGCCACCCGCGATGCCACCCATCAGGGCAACCCAGCCGGCGTCGCGACCCATGACCTCGACCACCATCACGCGATGGTGGGCAGAAGCGGTGGTGTGCAGCCGGTCGAGCGCCTCCGTCACCACTCCGACCGCGGTGTCGAAGCCGATGCAGAACTCGGTTACCGAGAGGTCGTTGTCAATCGTCTTCGGCACGCCCACGGTGGGAAAGCCGGCCTGATGCAACGCCGCAGCGACGCTCAACGTGTCGTCTCCCCCGATCGCAACGAGAGCGTCGATGCCTTTGTGCCGGAGGGCCTGGATCACCCGCGGGATCCCATCCTTCTCTTTCAGAGGGTTGGTCCGAGACGTGCCCAGGATGGTCCCGCCCATGGGCAGGATGCCGCGGACGCTCGCGGGAGTGAGCTCGTCGATCAAGCCTTCTTCGAGGCAGCCGGCCCAGCCGTTCTGCACGCCGCTGACGTGGTGGCCAAGCTGGAATGCGCGACGGGCGACCGCCCGGATAGCCGCATTCAGTCCTGGCGCGTCACCGCCGCCGGTGAGAACTCCGATGCGCACGGAGATAGGTTAGAGCCTCACGCTCGTCAGGCTGGGACGACCCTCCGCACAAGCTCGGCGAGCGTGAGCTCGGCGAGCGAGCCCAGGACCAGATCAGCCTGGCTCAGATCGAGACGGGCCGTGATCGCATTCGGTATCGCGACGCAGCGCATGCCCGCCCGCTTTGCGGCCAGAACGCCGTTGGGCGAGTCCTCGATGGCGATCGCATCCGAGGCGCCTACACCGAGGCATTCCAGGACCGCCAGGTAGAGGTCTGGCTCGGGTTTGACGTTAGTGACGTCGTCGCGACATCGCACGCAATCGAAGCGGTCCAGGATCCCCAATCGCGCGAGGTGCCCGCTCACCCACTCGCTTGTCGAGCTCGAGGCGACTCCCACCTTGAAACCCGACGCCTTGGCCGCGTCGAGATGCTCCACCACCCCCGGGAGGAGGTTGTTGGCGAGGACCAGCTCGGTCCGGCGGCCGATGCGCCGATCCAGCACCTCCTTTGGGAGAGAGCGTCCAAGACGCTCCTCGAGGTGGTGCTGCGGATGAAATCCGATGGTGGTCGACCCGACGATCTGGACCCACCGCTCGAACGGGAGCTCCTCCCCGTGAGCCTCGTAGACCTCGAGCCAGGACCGGTAGACGGGTTCTTCCGTGTCGAGGATCAGCCCGTCGAAATCGAAGACGAGCGCCCGGATCATGGTTCCAAAGCTTAGGATCGCCCTCGTCGTGTCGTCGAGCAAGTCAGGTCAAGAAGCGAACAAGCTGAGCTCACGCCAGCCGGATCGAGGCACAGCGCGTGGGTGGATTGCCGCCGCGCTCCCTGGCCTGGCCCTCGTCTCCGTCGCGTTCATGTTGTTCGTCCTCTTCGGCTTCGTGGACGCCATCCATTACCGCTCGATCAAGGACCTGTTCACGCCCGATCCAATTGCCGCGGGCGGCGTGCTCGGGCTGGTCGGTGGCGCTGAAGGCGTGACCCTGAGCATCGTCATCGTCGCGGTCGTCTTCGGCATTCAGACGACTTCCTCCCGGTACTCGCCACGGATCATCGGCATCTTCACCCGCAACCCGCTCAATGCGTTGGTCCTGAGCCTGGCCCTGGCCTCGATCCTCTACACCTTCCTCATCAGGATCGAGGTGAAGTCGAACTACGTTCCGATGTGGAGCGTCGGTGTGGCGGTGGTGCTTGCCTTCCTGAACTTCGCCATCCTCCTTCCGTATGTGAGCTACATCTTCGAGGTGATGCGCGCGGAGACCCTGGTCGAAAGCATCATGCGGCGAGCCAAGCGAGAGCTGCGAGCCGCCGGCACCAAGCGCAACACCCGGCCCCACCGTGATGCCCTGATGACGTCGGTCGCCCAGGTCACAGACATCGCATTCGGCTCGATCCAGCTCGGCGACATGCCCGTCTGCGTGCTCACCATCGAAGAGCTCGGTCACTTCCTGGCCGAGGACTACATGAAGTCAAAGAAGAATTTCCCGGCGGAGTGGTTCCAGGTCGGCCATGCGGACCTGCCGGGCGCCTCCGACCAGATCGTGGCTGAGGTGAACCGCGCCAAGACCTGGTTCCCGTACAGGATCATGTCGAGCTTCGTCGACATGGTTGGCCTGACTCCTGTGCATCGAAAGGAGGCAGTGCACGCCATCGCTGTCGCCACGCGCGACGTCGGCATTGGCGCCATCGCGGTGGGCGACTCAGAGGTGGCCGAGCTATGCGTACGGTTTTTCAACACGTACCTGAGGGCCGCGATCAACCGCTCCGCGCCCACCTTCGCCTCCGGGATCATGAACGAGTACCGACGATTCGCGATCGGCGCCCTCGAATGGCGCTCCGACCTGGCCGTGGAGGCCGCGGCGCATCTGCTGCGTTATGGACGGCATTTCGACGACGCGGGGATGCCCGCGACCCTCGGCGCCGCAGCAGAGGATGTCGCGGACCTTGCCATCGAAGCCCACAGCCGCGACCCTCAGGTCTCGCTCCAGCTGGCACGACTTCTCGTCCGCAACCTTCTCGACCTGACACCTAGCGCGCGTCCTATCGGGCTCAACGGCCTGTTCAAAGGTGTGGCCAAGCTGAGCTTCTGGGCGATGGCCGCGGATCAGAAGGACGTCGCCCGGCTCCTGGTCGAGGGCATTGCCGCCGCGCCGCCCGACTTCGTGGACGCGGCACTCGACAGGATGGAGTCCATGCAGAACGGGCTTTTCTGGGAGGTCAACGAGCGTGTCATCGCGTTCGACTGGGTCGAACAGCCGCTGCGCGCGGAGATTCCACGCTTGCGTGCGGCACTGCGCAAGAACAAGGCGTCTGGAAACGGGCTGGCGGTCGAACTCGAAAAGGCTCCCACGGTCGCTCCAATCCTCGTCCAGCCTGAACCAACCGCCGCGCCGGCCGCACCTCCTAGCGTGGATCCGGCTGATTGATCATGGCGGTCGAAGCAGTCCCGAAATAGTCGAGCAGAGACTTGCGTATCTCCGGCGCGAGCTCGAGCGATTCGACGGCGGCTGTCATGTGACGCAGCCACGCATCGCGTTCCGCCGTGCCGATCGCGAATGGCTGGTGGCGCATTCGAAGACGCGGATGGCCTCGTTGGTCGCTGTAGGTGGTCGGCCCTCCCCAGTACTGAATCAGGAAGAGGGTCAGCCGCTCGGTGGCGCCTGCGAGGTCGTCCTCCGGATAGACGGCACGCAGCAAAGCATCCTCAGCGACGCGGGCATAGAACCGCCCGACCAGCAGCCTGAAGGTCTCCTCCCCACCCGCGAGCTCGTAGACGCTTCGATTTAGCACTCAGCCGGCGCTGATCCCAGCGCCGTGGAGGATCTCTGCGGTGGGCCGGACTATGGCCTGGGCGGCCCTGAGCCCCGTCGCCGCCAGGTAGCTCTCGACGATTTGCCTTCCGACCGCATAGCCACCCATGTGTGGCACCCCAACAAGCCGATGTCCCAATCGTCCAGCGACTTCATCGCCCAGGACGTACGGGGTCCAGTCTGGAAACGAGCTTCCGGTGCCGAAGGCGCTGGTGACTTTGGCAAACGCGTCGTCAAGCGCAGGTCCCGTCACCCCGGCGTACCAGGCTCCCGTGGAGTCAGGACCGCAAACCTCGACCGTGAACACCTCGGCCAGCCCCTCCTGGATCACCCACTCGGCGAGATTGAATCGAGTCTCGACGTTTGGAGTTCGCAGGTTGTGAGCGAACTCGTGGACGCCGCATGCTCCGATCCGGGTCAGGTTGTACTCGTTGGGCCAGGCCACCATCCAGATGTTTCCGGGCGTCGCCCCCATGCCGTAGTAACCGAGCGTGCGCTCCGTGAAGATTGGATCGTCGGGATTGCCGAGTGTCAGCACCACCTCCACCTTGTCCGGATGGTGGATTCCAGGCAGGACCGAGCGCTGGTACTCCCACGCCCGCGCCAGCTCTCGACGAAGCTGGCCCCACGCGTCCGCCTTGATGAGCTGCTGCAGCGCACCGGGGTAGCGAGGATCGTCCACGCTGACCCGGAAACCGTCCCCGTTTTCATGAATCTCCTTGAGGATCTTCATCGGGGCGTCGTCGAAGGCCGAGAAACCACGCATGGCCGCCAACGCGTCCATCCGGGCCGACACAGGCAGTGAGAAGAGACGTGTCATCGCCGCGGCATCGTCGTGCACGTCGATCTCGAGCTGGTCGCCGGTCGTCAGCGCCATAGCGGTTGCCGCTTATGGTGCCAGGGCACGCTGCTGGCTGACCGAATAACTCTCCATCTTTTCTTCGCTCGGGAGGAACCAGGCGATCGCGATCGTGGCGATGACCAGAAGGACATGGGTCATCAGTGACTTTTGAAGCCCGATGTGGTCGGCGATCGCTCCATTGATCGGGATACCGATCGCTCCGGTGACAAAGCCGAGTCCCATCACCAGCCCCGACGCAAGGCCGGCCCGCGCGGCCATCAGCTGCTGCGCCATCAGCAGCATGAGCGGTGCGGTCGACGCGGCGAGAACTCCGATCAGGACGGCACTTGCGAACGCCCATGGCCCTGGGAATGCCGTGAAGAGCAGGATGGCGGGTACGCTGAGCACGAGCGTCGCAAGGATCACGACGCGCCTTCCATATCGGTCGGCGAGTGTGCCGCAGCCCACAGTGCCGACCGCGCTCGCCAGCACAAGCGTGGTGGCTAGCGGGCCGTAGAACTCTGGGCCATACCCGAGCTGCTGATACCAGGTCGGAGTGAAAGCCTGGAAGACGTTGACCGTCCAGCTGCGGGACATCATCACCCCGATCACCATCGCGAGAGCGAACAGAGGCGCACGTGGCGCGGCTGCCGCGACTGCACGCGCGGCGGCCGCCGCCGGCACCACAGCGCGCATGCGCCATAAGAGGTATCCGCCGGCGACAAGGCCGGGAATGACGAGCAGACCGGTGCCCTGGACGCCGAATTCGTGGAAGAGGACGATGCCGATGAGGGGGCCGACAGCAACGCCGACGGTCCCCGCTGTCACATAAATCGACATGCCGGCACTCCGCCGCCACGCGGGCAGCAGCGCGCGAACGTCGAGCGCGCCCATCGGGTGGAATGCACCGGACCCAAGGCCGGAGGCAAAAGCCAGCAGCACGAGGAGCGGGAAGGTCGTCACGAAACCCATCAGCGAGAAGGTGAGCGCCGTCCAGACGAGCGTCAGGCCGGTGAATCGAGTGCCGAACCGGTCGGCGAGCACCCCGAAAAGAGGCTGCGACACAGCAGCCATGCCGCTGTACGCAAGACTCACCAGCCCGACGGTGGCCAGCGTCAGCTTGAACCGTCCGATCAAGATCGGATAGAGGACGGGAAGGACGCCCACATAGCTGTCGACCGTGAGATGGCCGAGCATCAGAGTGAGCAGCTTGCCGTTCCGAAGAAAGTCCTTCACCAGGCCGGTAAGGGTAGTGCGCCTCGGGCGAGCATCGTCATTGAAATGACGCAGCTATCATCGCTTGCGGTGGGTGAGCTGCTCTATTTGAGCCGCGCAGACGTAGAGCGCCTGCTCGACGTCGACGCGATGCTGGATGCGTTGGCCAAGGCGCTGGTGATCTTCTCCTCCGGGATCACATCGGTGCCTCCTCGCGCGGGGGCGCGCGTCGGCGAGCGCGGGCTCCTGGGCACCATGCCCGGCTATGTGCCCGGCGTCGCCCTCGAGGTCAAGCTCGTTTCCGTCTTTCCGGGCAACCATCACCACGGCCTGCCTTCGCACCAGGGCTTGATCATGGTGTTCGACGAGGACAACGGGGCTCCGCTTGCACTGATGGACGGCACGTACATCACCGCCATCAGGACCGGCGGCACTGCGGCTGTGGCGGCACGGCTCCTGGCCCGAGAGGACGCTTCAGTGCTGGCCATCCTGGGCGCGGGCGTGCAGGGCGGCTCGCACCTCGAGACATTTCCGCGGATCCGCGATTTCAAAGAGATCCGCGTCGCCTCGCGAGACCTGGACAAGGCCAAAGAGCTGGCGGCACGTCACTCTCGCGCCAAGGCTGTCGACTCTTTCGAAGCTGCGGTTCGTGGGGCAGACGTGGTCGCATGCTGCACCGATGCGCGCGAGCCGATCCTTCGCCGCGAGTGGCTGACGGACGGCGCACACGTGAGCTCGGTCGGCGGCACGTTCGGACCAGAGCTCGACGCCGCCACGATTGCGGCCGGCCGCGTGTTCGTCGAATGGCGCGGCGCGGCCACCAATCCACCTCCGGCGGGCGCGGTGGAGCTGCAGGGCATCGACCCGAACAGCCTCACCGAGGTCGGCGAGGTGCTGGCAGACACCAAGCCCGGCCGGCTGTCCCGTGATGAGATCACGATCTATAAGTCGACCGGGCACGCTGTCGAGGACGCCGCCGCCGCCCGGCTCGTTTACGACAGGGCGAAAGCTGAAGGCGCAGGGATTTCTCTGCCGCTCTAGATTTCGATGAGGCGGGAGGGCACCGCGTTGACGATGCGGGTGCCATCGACGCGCCGCTCAGGTTGGGTGCGCCCGTACGGATGTATGTGGCCGTGCACGAGCAGCACTGGGTGAAGGCCACGGATGATCCGGTGGAAGGCGACGAACCCGACGTGGGCCGCATCTTTTGCCTCGGCAACACCGAAAGGTGGCGCGTGCGTGATGAACACGTCGAGCTTGCGGCCGGCCCGGGCCAGTTTGAGCCGGATGCGAAACTCCAGGCTGAGGGCACGCCACCGCATCTCTGCCTGGGTGTACTGGTTAGGGCCCGGCTTGTAACGAAGGCACCCGCCCAGCCCGGCTACGCGCAGCCCTTGCACCTCGATGACGCGACCGTCAACGTTGTCGCAACCCTGCGGTCCGGGGACCGGAGCCTCAGGCTGCAGCGGCAACCAGGTCAAGTTCGTCGGAACGAGGCTCTCATCGTGATTTCCGGGCACGTACAGAAGCGGCACGTTGGCGCAGCTGACCAGGTACTCGAGATAGTCGAACGGCAGGTCGCCGCTCGAGACGACGAGGTCGGGCCTGAGCTTGCTGACCTTCTCGACATCTAGAGATTCGTCGACCTCGTCCGCGACCGCGAGAATTCTCGTCAGGCCAGGATCTCGCGCCTAACCGACAGCCGCGCGATCTCGGCGGCGCGAGCCCCATCGAAACCAACTTCGAGCCCGACCTTGAGGACTGTTGCGATCTGCGGCGCGGAATGAAGCCTCGGGATGTAGACGAAGTCCGCGCCGGCCTCGTAGAAGTGCAAGGCCTGGGGTATGTGCTCCGTGGTCAACATGACCTTCGCATTCGGACAGGTCGCGCGGATGTTGCGCAGCATCCTCAGGTTGCTCGTCCCACGAAGGATGTCGTCGGTGATGCTCGACACGACGAGCTTCGCCTCCTCGATACCCGCGTGCCGCAGGGTGTCGGCGTGGGCAACGTCGCCGTAGATGCAGCTGATCCCTCGGTGGCGCAGCTCTCGCATCACTGTCGGGTTGAAGTCGATGACCAGGATCTTGTCCAGGAACTCCTTGACCTGCTGCGGATCGCCCTCGTGCTCGAACTCGTGAATGATGGAGCTGGCGTCCCGGAAGAAGCCCAAGAAGACAACCGTCTCGATTCGCGCTTTGGAACGCTCCTGCGCAGTCAGGTGGGTGTCGAGGTCCTTGATGCGAAGAGCTCGAAGCAACCCGCTGAGGAAGCGCTGCACTCGGTGACTCGAGTTGATCATGTAGGTGGAGACGACCGAGGTCAGCGCAAACGTGATGATGACAATCGTCAGCACATCCGTTGTGATCTGGGGTGGGCGGGTGGCCAGGCCGAGCGACGCGATGACGATCGAGAACTCGCTGACCTGGGCGAGGTTGATCGCAGGTAAAAGGCTTGTCCGATGCCCGAGGCGAAGGGCGTAAAGAATCGGAACAACAGAGAGCCGGCTGACCATGACGAACGCCGATGCGGCCAGTGCGATGAGCAGGACGTGAAGGCTCGGCAGCGTGATCTGCATGCCGAGCGCGACGAAGAAGAGCGTGACGAAGAAGTCCCTGATGCTGGTGGCTTTGGCCATCACATCCAGGTTGTACGGAAAGGTCGACAGGCTGATCCCTGCAATCAGCGCTCCCATTTCCTTGGACAGCCCGATGTAGCTCGCCATGCCCGCGAGGAAGAAGCACCACGCCAACGCGCTGACCAGCACGAGCTCGGGAGCCTTCGCCACCGAACGAAACAGGTATGGGAGAACGTACTTCGAGAGGGCAAGCCCGCCCACGACCAGCAACGCACCCTTCCAGAGCGAGAAGGCTAGCGGCAGGAGGTTAGGGTTCTCGAGGTTCGGCTGCACCGCAATCATGGCGACCGCCCACAGGTCCTGGATGACAAGGACCCCGAGCGTGATCCGGCCGGGAAGGGTATCGAGCTCGAACTTGTCATAGAGCAGCTTGACGACGACGAGAGTGCTCGAAAGGCTCATGCACGCGGCGAGGTAGAGCAGCGCGTGGTTGCCAGGTGAGTCGCGCTCGCCCAGGAGATAGAAGAAACCGAGCCCCAGGGCGATGCAGATCGGCACCTGCAATGCGCCGGTGAGCAGCACGGCCGGCCCGGCCGAGGCCAGCTTCTTGAGGTCGATCTCCAGCCCGATGATGAAGAGCAACAGGATGAGGCCGATCTCCGAGACGATCGCGATGCTCGCCTGATCGTGCACGAGGTTGAGTCCGATCTTCACGGAACCGAGCTCCGCAATCTTGTTCGGGCCAATGAGTACGCCGGTCAGGAGGTAAGCGAGGATCAGGGGCTGCCGGAAGCGCCAGCCGACCACACCGAGAAGCGCCGCTGCGGCAACGCAGATGCCGATGCTCGATAAGAGTTCGTCGGTTGGTGGGCTCACCGGCTCACCCGCCTTCCGTCGACGTGACCCCAGCGGCCCTCGAACATCTTCGCCTCGGAGGGATCGCCGAGGATCAGGAATTGTTGAGGGTCCAGGCCGTCGATCAGGGTCGAGGCCAGCTGCTCGAGCTGCTGCGACACATCGGGGCCCTTGTCCGGACCGCTGAACAAGCGGCCGACACCACGCGACCTCGTGTTCTGCCCGATGCGCGGCCCCTTAGCGCCAGGACAGAAGATCGAGACGCCCACCCCGGTGCCGTCAAGCTGCCGCGCGAGGCCTTCGCTGAAGACGGCCAGCGCCGCGTGGCCGGTGTCGTATGGCAGGGCCACCGGATCATTTGGAGCCAGTCCGCCGTAGGACACCACGTTGACGATTTGTCCAGAACCTCGCGCTGTCATGTGGGGAATGTAGGCGGTTGACGTGCGCACCGCGCCGACAAGGTTCGTCTCCAGCATCCAGGTCCAGTCCTCGCCAGAAATTTTTTCCAACTTGCCCTGGAGAAGCACGCCGGCGGCGTTGACAACCAGGTCGACCCGTCCCATCGTCTTGATTGAATCCCGGACCAGGGAGTGGACTGAGGAGTCGCTCCTGATGTCGGTGCTGAGCGCAATCGCCGCCTCCGATGTGCCAAGCCGCACCACCTCATCAACCGTGCGGTCCATGCGAGGGCCGTCGAAGTCGGCAACCACGATGTTGGCACCCTGGCGGGCCAGCCCCTTGGCGACTGCCCGACCCAGGCCGCTGCCTCCGCCGACGATGACCGCGACGCGCCGCGAAAAGCTGCCTAGGGAGCGCGGACCTGCTTCGGAATTGGTGGACACCCGGCCGCATTCTATTCAGCGGCGCGCTGTTGCGATCGTCTCTTCGCTTATATAGAAGGATGGAGAACCGGTTCGGATCGCTCGCCAGGGTGGCCAAAGTCGGCTTTGTGCTGCTGATCGCGGGCATTTCCAGCGGCTGTTCGATTGGCGCGCCTTCAACGTTTGCCTTGAACAGCGCATCGGTCGACTCCTCATATACGTGCCCCACCGGTGTGGACAACGCGGCCTACGAGCTGCACGCCACGATCGACCTCCGAAACGGAACATCGAATCGCGTGACGATCCAATCGGTGGCAGCCTCGATGACCCTTTCAGCGGTCAAGGGAAGCTGGCTCGAGCGCGTGGGAGACAAATACGAGGCCAGCGGGATCACGTTCGCTCCGGCGGCGATCAGCGCCGGCAGTTCAGCGTCTTTGAAGGTCACGATCCCGAGCGCCTGCACCAATGGCGAGGCGCCCGCCGCCGGCACGAGCTACGGCGATTACTCGGTGGCCCTCGTCGTCACCGCGTCGTCGGGCACCTACACGATCCAGAGCAGGAACCACCACCGGTTAGTCGCGGCCTAACCGCGCTCGGCCGTTCGGCGAGGCCTTGAGCCGGCTCAGGCGTTGCTCGGAGGGAGGGTCCAATCGTGTTCATGCCGCGCGCCTTGATCGTTACGGCCGGTTTCCTGCTGGCGGGTCTGCTCGGCCTGGGAGCCTACTTCCTTCCGGTGCTTCAGGTTGCAAGCTCGAGCTCGAGGTCTGGTTACGTGCCGGATCTCGATCCGCGGCAGCGCACCACTGCGCCGTTCACGGTCCTGCTCCTGGGATCGGACGATGACGCCAAATTCCCGCCCGACCGTCTGAACACCCAGTCGATGATCCTGGTCCGCGTCGATCCGGCCGCCGGGCAGGCCACCATGCTCTCGATTCCTCGCGACCTGTGGGTGCCCATTCCCAACCAGGGCGAGGGCAAGATCAGCACCGCTTTTCAGCTCGGCGGTCCGCCGGCTGCGATTGCTGCCGTCGAAACCAATTTCGGCGTCCACGTCGACCACTATGTCTGGATCGGTCTGAACGGGCTGGTCAAGCTGATCGACCAGCTTGGGGGCGTCAACGTCATCGTCTCGAATCCCGTCATGGATGACTTCTACCCCTCAGATCTCGCGCCTGGTGGCTATCCATACGACTACTACCGGGTCGCCGTGCTTCCAGGGGCGGCCCACCTCGACGGCGTGCACGCGCTCCAGTACGTGCGATCGCGCCATGGAGACCTTCGAGGCGACTTCGCCCGCTCCGAACGGCAGCAGCAAGTCCTCCTCGCAATCAAGGGTCAAGCCTCACGCCTCAACTTGGTCGACCTGCCCACGCTCGCGAAGGCTTTCGACGGCGAGATCAAGACGAACATGGGGCTGGCCCGCATCCGCCAGCTCATGGGTGTCGCCAACGACTTCGACGGAACAAGCATCCATCGCATCGTCCTTGTGCCTCCTTATACGTCCGAGGGCGTGATCGCGGGCCAGGACGTGGTCATCCCGCACTGGGACACGATTCGCCCGTTCGTGCACCAGACCTTTCCGTGAGGCGCGCCATGGTCGTGGCGGCTCTCGTCCTTGCGATGTCTGTCTTCGGAGCCGGCGTCTACGACACCGCCGGCCACCTCAAGACTGGTCGACCACACGTCCAGCGCCCGACCAAGACGACTGGCCCAACCCTGCCGGGAACGATGTACGTGGTCCAGGGCGGCGCCATTTACAGGTTTCAGCGTGGGATCTTCCACCAGATCACACCGGAGGCCGGCTGGATGCAGCCCGCCGCAGATCCGACTGGAACGCGGCTGGTTGCGGTCCGCCGCCAATCCAACATGTCAGACGTCTACCTCCTCGAACGGAGCGGGCGCGCGTGGACGCAGCTGACCCATCACTCCTCGTCCGCGATCGAGCTGAACCACTGGGCCTTCTATCCACGGTTCAGTCCAGATGGATCGCAGCTTTTCTACGACTACGATCCAAAAGACCCGTTCAACAGCTACCGCCTGGACCTGGCTATCTTCTCGAGCTCCGCCGATCCATCCTCCAAAAGCTCGGTGCAGTGGACTTATCCCAACCCTTACACGGGTGGCGACGTAAACCCGGTCCCCCTTGGTGGCGGTGGGCTTATCTACACCAGGTTTTCGATCGACGGCCAATCCAGGGTTCATTCGCAGATCTGGCTGCAATCGCGCCCGGGAGACCCGGGCACGGCCCTCACCGATCCCGAGGCGGATTGCCTCCAGCCGGCGCTCACTGCCGACGGCAACCTGATCGCCATGGTCTGCACGAATGGCCAGCCTCTGTCGGCCCAGCTCGTCGCGGCCGCCTTCTACCCGGCATCCCTGAGCCTCGGCCCGCCAGCAGTGCTGGTCGACGGCCAGCTCCTCGCTTCGCCCTCGTTTTCGCCCGACGGCAAGACCGTCGCGTTCCTCGCCCCCGCGGCTGCTGGCGGCGGCTTCCAACTGTGGACGATCCCTGTAGCCCAATCGACCAGGCCGGCGCCTAGACAGGTCTCGAATGGGCTGAACCTCGACGCGGCCTCCGCCCCGGTCTGGGTGCAGTAGGGACTCAGCGGTAACAAACCGTTCAATGGTGGAATTTGAGAACCGTCCAACGATGGTAGTCGAGTTCGAGATGTTTGTGCGTTTTCAGGACAGGAGCATGATGTGAGATTCAAGTCCCCGAACGACGCGCCGGACCTTCACACGCAGTTCGAGTCATTGCTCGACCAGGTCTGGCAGTCCGAGGCGGACTGGCGACTGTGGGATCGAGTCGACGCCGCGGTGCGGCTGGAAACCATTCGCGAGAAGCGGGCAGCCGCCAACCGCGAAACCGAAACTCCGAAATGATTCGCCGGATCCTCGCGCAAGGGGGTCGGGGTGGGAACGATCGAACAGCTTTCGTCCTCTCCGGCGGAGGCAGCCTCGGCGCCCTGCAGGTCGGCATGCTCCAGGCGTTGACCGAATCAGGAATCCGCCCAGATATCTTGATGGGCACGTCGGTCGGCGCCGTGAATGCGGCCTGGATGGCCGGCAGTCCTGACCACGACGGCGCGCTGAAGCTCCGCGAGATCTGGCTTGGGCTGCGGCGCCAAACCATCTTTCCCCTGAGCCCGTGGTCGAGCGCCCTCGGCCTGCTTGGCCGGAGCAACCACGTGATCTCGAACTCGAACCTGCGCGTGTTGCTCGAGAGGCACCTACCGTTCGAACGCCTGGAGGAGGCGGCAGTGCCCGTCCACGTCGTCACCACTGAGCTCAAGACCGGGCGCGCCGTGCTCATGTCGTCGGGACCAGCAGTGCCGGCGCTGCTGGCCAGCACCGCGATCCCCGGCATCTTTCCACCGGTGACCATCGGCCGGCGGGAGTTCATCGACGGCGGTGTCGCCAACCACACACCTCTCGCGGCCGCGATCGAGATGGGTGCCACGCGGATCTTCGTCCTTCCGGTCGGCTATCCCTGGCTGCGCCAGGAGCCCACAAACGCGCTGGGCATGGCCCTTCACGCCCTCGCCCGCTTCGTCGAGCAGAAGCTCGATGCCGAAGTCGCCGCTTACAAGAAGCTCGCTGACATCCAGGTCCTGCCCACGCTCGAGGCTCCGGCGGTGTCGCCGGCGGACTTCTCCCACACCGAAGAGCTGATGACCCGCGGCTACAGGTCGGCCCGCAAGTACCTCGGCTCTCTGACTCAGGCCGCCGAACCGGCGAAGACGCCGCTCAAGCTCGCGGCGGCAGTCCGCGCCGCCTAGCCTATTTCTAGAGCGATCTGAGGGCGCGCTCGAGCGGCCGCTTCAGGGCGGCGCGGAGATCGTCCACCTCCGGGAGCGCGTCCTGCAACCGCTTCAAGGTGGCGCGGAGATCGTCGACCTCTGGAAGCGCTCCCCGAAGCTGCTTCACCAGCGAGCGCCTGCGTCGCCGGCGGATGATGACGAATCCCGCACCGGCGACCAGCGCTAAGACCACAACGGCTGCGGCGATCCCAAGTCTGCGGTCAGAGGCAGGAGCGTCGGCACCATCGATCTCGCCGATCTCATCTTTGAACTCGTCTTGTGGTTGGTCTTCTGGTTGGTCTTGGCGCCTCTTGGCCTTCTGCCTTTCTTGCTGCCTTTCTTGAAAGGTGCTCATCTCATGTCCTCCATGCGTATCTGGCTCGCGCCTTAGTTCACCACAAAGCGAGAACGCGCGGGGTCGCAATCAGTACGTGGTCAAGTACGGGCGTTTTAGAGGTGAAGCGCTTGGGGCCGTTTTGTTTCCGGCGCTCAGACCTGGTGCAGGAGGCTATGTGATGAAGTGCGATTTGTGCAGCGAGGAATTCGCCAACTCTGAAGAGGTGAACCGGCACAAAGAAGAGATGCATCCCATGGGTGACGGCAAGGACTTAGACATCATTGAGAACCCGGGGATGAGCGGCAGCGAGGTCCCAGAACCCGCAGAGCGGCGCACAAGCTAAATCGTCTCAAGTCAGCTGCAGGTCGAGCCGCAGCTGACTTTTTCTTTTGACTCTTTCGCGCCGCTTCTCGGCAGACTCACAGACTCCTCACACGGTGCGCTTGGCTTGCGCCGTCAGCCTTCGATTCGACGCTCTTACGAGCGATTAACGATTCGGAGGAGAAATGAAGTGATCAGTGTTCGAAAGTCAATGGCGGCGGTTGCGATTGCGGGATCGATGTTGGCGGGAGGTGTTGCGGGAGCTGTCCTGTACGGCGCCGCGGCGATCACACCGACGATCGTCGCCTCAGCAGCGACGACGGCGGCCAGCCCGGCACCCGGTACACCTTTCGTGTCCAATGAGACCGCGGCTCATGAGGCCACCGAGAGCGCGGCCCGTGAGGCACAGGAGAACGCGGGACAAGTCCCGACCGTTCCGTAGTCGTCATCAACCAGATGTTCGGCCCAGGGAGGGCCGGTGAAATGCCGGCCTTCCCTATTTCGTAGCCTGAAAGGCGTTGGGATGAAGAGAAATCTGATCGTTGCAGCCGCGGCCGGGCTCGCCATCGTCGTCCTGATGGGCGTGGCCGCTTACGCCTATTTCTTCTCGGGCTTGCGGACATCGCCGGCAGGCCTCGGGCTGAGCACGCCACCGGCGAGCTCACCGACGGCCGCCACCACAGGACTCGCCGGAACCTGGAAGGTGACCACTGGTTCGCTCGCGGGCTATCGGGTACAAGAGCTGTTTGGCGGTGAAACTTCCAAGCACCTTGCCGTGGCCCGCACCTCAAGCGTCAGCGGCGGCCTGATGATCAGCGGAGACGCGAGTGGCTACCAGGTCAGCGGCATCGCACTGACCGCGGACCTGAGCACCCTCCAAAGCGTCGACCAGGTGGCGGGTCGCAACGTGAGCCAGCGTGACGGCGTCGTGGCGCGTCAGCTCGAGACGCAGCAGATTCCCCTTGCGACGTTCACCGCCGCCACCGCGTCAGTGCCGGGCAGCGTGACCAGCTCGCCGGCGGACGTGACCCTGCTCGGCAGACTGACGATCCACGGAGTCTCGAAAGACGTCACCGCCACCACTCATGCCCAGGTGGTCGGCGACAAGATCGAGATCGCCGGGACCCTGACGATCAACATGAACGACTACAGCGTTTCGCCGCCACGTGCGCCGTTTGTCACGGTCGACCCGACGGCTGTGATCGAATTCGACGTCTTCCTGGTTAAGACCTAGACCCTCAGGGGATCAGCTGCCTTGCGACGAACAGAACATTGGCCGGTCGCTCGGCCAGCCGCCGCAAGTACCACCCATACCATGCGTCGCCGTAGGCGATCAGGGCTTTCACCACGTAGCCGTCTTTGGCCAGGCGCACCTGCTGGTCGGCGCGGATGCCGTAGAGCATGTTCACCTCGATCTGCGCGCGTTCCAGCCCAAGCGCCCGACCAAAGCGAGTGGCGCGTTCGATCAGCTCGACGTCGTGAGTTCCGAGAACAAGACGAAGCGCGCCGCGCTTGACCTCCGGCAGCATGAGCGCGCACAACGCGAGGTAGTTCGCGTCGACGTCTTTCTTGGCGGAGTAAGCACGCTCTGGGGGCTCGGCGTAGGCACCCTTGACCAGCCTGATCGCGGGCTTGACCTGCACGAGCTGGACGACGTCTTCCACCGTGCGGTAGAGGTAAGCCTGAAGGCAGACGCCAGTTTGCGGATTGTGCGCCCGCAGCCGCATATAGAGGTCGAGGGTCGGCTGCGTGTAGGCACTTCCTTCCATGTCGATCCAAAGGAAGCTCCGTGCCTTCGCAGCAGCCCTGGACAGTCGCTCCAGGTTTGCGTAGGCGGTCTCGGCGTCGATGTCGAGACCCACCTGGGTCGGTTTGACCGAGATCTCGGCCTGGACGCCGCTCGCCTCCATTTTCGCGAGCACGGATTCGTAGTGCTCGACCACCGCGGTCGCTTCCGAGAGGTCCTTGACGTTTTCTCCAAGGCGCGTGAAGAGCGTGCCGATGCCCTGCGCCTTGAAGGCGATCGCCGCTTTCAGCGCGGCGTCGAAATCCTCGCCGGGCATGAAGCGGCTGACCGCGCGGCGCGCAAATCCCCAACGCGGCACGTGAGCCGCAAGCCAGGCGTTCTGGGCGCACCACAGCAGTACGTTTCGCACGCCGCAACGTTAAGCCCAGGCGGGCTGAAGGGATTGCCCGGGCTCAGCGTTTGCCGAGAAAACGGAACGAGGACCGGCCCCCGAAGGGACGCGGCCCTCAGCTCCCGAGCGCGTTACGGAGTGGGCGAGGCCGCCGGTGAGGCAGCAGGTGCGCCGCCACCTGGCACGGTGGCCGGGCTTGCAACCGTCGGGTTGTTAATGGCAGGAGTCGTACCTTGCCGTGCGCCGAACCAGTTCCACTGCGTAAAGCCGAAGAACAGGACGATCAGCACGAGAAGGGCCAGGATCGCGGCCGCGATCCCCGCACCTGCGCCTCCAGTGGTCTCGCTTGTTTCAACCACCTCGGAGCCGGCGGGGCTCCAGTAGCGACGAACGCTGTATCCCCCGGCGCCAAGCAGCACCGCGAGCACGAGAATGACGAGCACGATAAACAGCAGAGTTCCCAAAGACGTACCTCCTTTCAGTCATTGGCAGCCCCGAGCGCTCAAGGCCACTCATATCGGTAACGCCCACCGCCCGCCGGTGTACTGAGCACCGAAATCCGGCTCTAGGAGACCGAGTGCCTTCCGCGTGTGGTGCGTCGCCTGATCACACTGCTTGCGACCGCGGCGCCGACGAATAGTCCGAGCGCGGCGCGCTGGAAAATCGAACGATTCCTATTCCGAACAGGAGGTCGCTGTTCGAGTGAAACGGTTGCCTTCTTGCGCCTGATGACGTCCACTGGCCGTTCCGGCTCGTGCGATTCAGCGCGCGGGCTCGCAATCAAGCCCTTGGTCGCGGGCTGACCGAGGCGGAAGCGGTTGTAGACCGCTCCGAGCAGCATCAGCTCGCTCAATAGATACAACCACGTGGCCAGGAGGAAGAAGAGGCCGAACTGCGCGCCGTAGGTGTTGAAGCCGCCCGCGAATCGAGCGTAAAGCGGAAACACGAGAGAGAGCGCCTCGATCAGCACACCGGCAAGCAGGGCGCCCGGCAGTACGTCGCGCACGCTGAACGTGCGGTTGGGGACGAAGCGATAGAGCAGCACGAGCAGGGTGACCATCACGGCGGCGCCGATCACGAAGCTGAGCACCCATGCGTAGGGAACGCGACCTGAGAGATAACCGGCGGCCCAGTTCGCCGCCACCGTGATCCCCAATCCGACCACGAGGACCACCATCATCACCAGGGCCATCAGCTTCTGTCGCAGCATGTCCCGCTGCTTTGTGCCGAAGATCTGCGTCAGCGCGAACTCCATGGCCCCAAAGATTCCAGTTGCGCTCCAGATGAGGCCACCCAGGGAGACCAGGCCGATCCAGCCCGCCGACTGCTTCACACCATGAAGTGCTTTCAACAGCTCGGCCTCAGCGTCGGCAGGAAAGGACTGGATGATCAGCGTCTGGAAGCGAGCCTCGGTCGCCGGATCGCGGATGGCAAGTCCGATGATCGACAGCATCCCAAGCATCATCGGAAACATTGCGAGAAAGCCTGCGAACGCCAGCGCGCCTGCGTAGTTGGCGGCCTGGCTTTCGCCGAAGGCGGCGACCACGCGGAACGGAAGTGAGTCTCGCGCGCGGTCGATGAGTTTCCGCGGGAAGCGAGTCAATCAGTCGTAAGCAGGGGCGGTGGATCGGGAATGCTTGTGTTCGAACGGATCAGACTGTCGCGCGAAGCGGTCGATCAAGGCGCTCGATGCGGTGGTCACCACTGCCGGTGCAACCTTGCGCACGATGCCCTCGAACCTCCCTGGCTCGCGTGCGTCGCCTTCGCCGTTGATCTCGACCTTGATCGACGGCAGCGGCCTTTTGAGTCGTGTCGTCACCTCGCCCGGCAGGTCGCGGAGCGAATCCGGGAGATCTTTCAACACCTCCAGGACCATCCCCCGAACCTGCCCAGTTCGCGAAGGACGGTGCATCCGCCGGTAGATCAGCAACCCGGTCCCCGCCACCGCGACCACGCCAAGCACCACCGCCGCGATGCGCCCGTAACGCGTGGCGTTCGAAGCAGCACGTCGCTCGAGCGTGCCGATGTTTTCGTCCATGTGTTCTCGCGTCTCTTTTATCTGACGGTCGATTTCATCTGCCGCAGCGCCCATTCTTTGTTCTCCTTCAGGCTCGTCAATGTCTTGACGGGTAGCTTCAGCTCGAAGCGCGTCTTGCCGAACATCACCAAACCGATTCCCGCGGATACGTAGAGGAGGATCCATGCCACCGCTGCCTGCCAGTGCCAAGGGACCAGGATCACAACCAGCGATGGAATCGCCACGAGCAGGCTGAGGATGACCAGCAGGCCTCCCGAAACGACCATGCCTGCGGCGATCGCGTTCGCCATCGCGATGTCCTTGAGCTCCTGCTTGGCCAGCGCGATCTCCAGCGTGATCAGACGCTGAGCGTCTTGAATGACTTCAGCCGCAAGATCGCTCGACTTTGCGGTGGGACTCGATGGTTGTGCTTCTACGGGTGCTCGCACCAACTGCCTCGCTAGAGCAACGCCTCGCGAACGAGAGCTACGCGCGAGTCAGCGGCGGAAAGGTCAGCTCGGCAGGCCCTGTGTCGCCACCTGGTAGACCATGGCCGCGTCAGCCAACACCATCACAGCCGCGGCCGCCCAGCCGAAGACTTTGGTCGGCAGGCCGTTGACGAAATCGCCCATCAGCTTGCGGCTCGAGGTCAGGAGGAGCAGCAACACGATCAGGACCGGCGCAATGAGTCCGTCCAGCACCTGCGAGTAGAAGAGCGCCTTGATCGGGTCCACCGCTGAGATCGCCAGCTCCATCGCGACCAAAAAGGAAAGCCCGATCACGATGTAGAACTGCGGCGCGTTCTTCGCGTTGCGGCCCAGCCCTCGCCGCCAGCCGGCGAGCCCCGCGACTCCGAATGCTGCCGACGACGCGAGGATTGGAATCGCGAGCAAGCCGGCTCCGATCACTCCCACGCTGAAGAGGACTGTCGCGTAACGACCGGCAAACGGCTCCAGGGCGCGCGCCGCATCGGCTGCCGTTCTGATCTCTGTGTGATGGGAGAAGAGCACAGCCCCGGTCGCGACGATGATGAAGAAGGCGACCAGGTTCGACCAGAC
>DASRWV010000018.1:0-17709 GCA_035687505.1 Nitrosotalea sp. | reverse complement strand
GACCTCTTTCAGATAGCCGACAGCATTCGCAATGTGATTGCGGAGGTTATGAACCACGCCCTCGACGGCTCGGCTGTGAAAGAGATGGCGATCAGCATCGGAGAGCTCCGACTCGAGAACCCGTCGAACGCGCCGGCCGGCAATCGTGTCGGTTAACGCAAGGGCAAGGACGCAGACGATCGCGGCGAGGATGTAGCCGAGACGGGTTCCATCAAGCACGTAGCTCATAAGCAAAGCCGCCAAAGCGAAGTAGCCAAACGCTAGGTAGAACGAAGGGGTGAAATTGTGTCGTACGACGCTTCGAATCGATTCTCCGATTCGAACACGAAAAGCCAGCGCCACGAGCACCAGATTCACAGAGAAACAAATTGCGAGCACTAGAAGCCGCTGGCCGGTCCCAAGGTCGCCTTGCGCGCGGAGGCTGCTGGCAACAACTGAGCCCGTGCTGCCCACAGCCGCGCTAAATACCGCGTTACCCAGAATCGGATATGAACCGCGTCGAAAGAACAACGTAGATGAGGCGAAGCCAACGAGGGTTGCGTCAAGAGGATTCATGAGAAGCGCAGCTGCTGCCTGAGCTATTCCTGTAAGAGTCAACCTCCCTTTTTCGATACGAACTTGCGGGCCGTTCAGAAGAGCCGCTGCGACGCAGAGGAACACAACGTCAGTCAGTCGATCTGGGTGGCTGACGCTGTACCCGCGACTCATTAGATTGAGGATCACAACCACACACCCAACGCAGATCAGGTAGCCGTAAGACTGGGCGTTCCGGTTCAATTGCTTGCTAAGCTGCCTTCATCGCGAAGGCTGCGTCTAATCGAAAGATCTTCCGAGTGCTTGTTGTGGATGACAGTGTGCTTCCACGTGCTGCTGCGCGCGAGATGCTGAGTTCAGCTGCCAACCTCAGGCTGGTGGGTGAAGCTTCCTCGGGCAAGGAAGCACTGAACGTGCTTGACGCCTTGAAGCCTGACTTGATCTTGATGGACGTGCACATGCCCGAAATGGATGGGCCGGCCACAGCGAAAGCGGTCCTCAGCGGGCATTCTGAGATCAAGGTCGTTGCTTGGACTGTATCGGAGTCCAGCGACGACCTGTTGCGGATGATGCAAGTCGGTTGCTCGGGCTACGTCCTTAAGGACGCGGGGCCTGGCGAGCTTCAACGCGCGCTACTCTCGGCCCTGCGGAGCGAAAGCCCCGTGCCGCGCAAGATGATCCCTGAGGTTTTGCGTAGGGTCGCGGAATCGACCCCCCTTTCGCAAAGCAATGTAGTCCCCCTCACATCCAGGGAGATGCAGATTCTCCGAGGCATCGCCAAGGGGCACACTACAAAACGTCTAGCCGCGGACCTCGGTCTGGCCGCACCGTCGATCGAGACACACCTTCACAACATCTTTCGGAAGCTGAACGCCACCAATCGGGGTGAGGCAGTAAGTACTGCGCTGAAAGTGGGCCTCTTGACCCTGGCCGACATGTAGCTTCGGATCATCGATCTCCACTAGCCAGTCCCATGGTTTTCCATGACTCACCGGATGGAAATTGACGATATCTATCGGTTGGGCGTTCTAAGACACTTGCGGAACCGAAATGACTTGGGAAGTCTCAGCCGCAAAGAAGGGAATCTAAAAACAGGGATAGGAGGGAATCGACATGGTTCGTATGTTCAAGCGTCTACTTCGCGGTGGTGGCAAGCAGCGAGTGCAGGGCGTCTGGATCCTGTAGACGAGAGCGATATTAGGCTAAGACTGATAAAGGGCTAAGACTGAGCGTTAAGTCTGAGCCCTTATTAGTAGTCGAGGCGAAAAACCCAGTCTAGAATTCCAGCGTTGTGACTCCGTTTCGCGCATTGCCTCGGTCGGCACGGGTATACGTGCTCGGTGTCATTGCCGTTGGAATCGGAGCCCTGGTGCTGGGGTGGATCGTCAAGCCACTCCCACTACAATCGCACGAGGTCCTAACTCTTCTTTACCTAGGCGTTGGAACGCAAATTGCAGCTTTGCGCCCAATTCCGTGGAGAAGCGGCCACCAGTCGGCAATTGATCCGCTTTTGATCGCTACCGGCCTGCTGTTGCCGGGAGCGGGAGTGGCCATGGTCGCGTGGCTCGCTGTCTCTGACGGTCGGGTACCTGGCCGAGCGATCCCCTGGTGGGTCTTCTTTTTCAACCGAGCCATGTTGGCGGCGGCCTACGTTGTCCCTTCAATAGCGGTCGCAACGCTGGGTTCTGGAATCGAAACGTTACCCGTCAAAACACTGCTCTACGTTGTCTCGGCAGTAAGTCTCAACTACATCCTGACAGCTTTTGCAGTGGCCTTCATGTCACAGAAATCTGTATTCGCAACTCTATTTGACAACGTCGGAGTGACGACCATGATCGGCACCGCTGCTCTCAGTTTCTCGGGTGGAATCATCTTTCTGCTTCTCCAAAATCCTGTGGGTTACATCATGGCGCCGGGCCTATTCGGCTTTGTTCTTGCGGTTCGCGGAAACGTGGCAGATGCGCAAAGGCAAACGTTGCTCAAGAATCAGACTCTTGACCTGGCGGCCCAGGCACTTGACGCCCGAGACAAGTACACGGAGTCACATTCAATACGTGTCTCAGAGCTCGCTGGCAAATTGGGCGAGCACTTGGAACTGGGTGACAGGGAATGCGAGCTGATACGAACTGCAGGTTCGCTGCATGACCTTGGCAAGATTGGCGTCCGCGATGACATCCTGAACAAACCCGGGCCGCTCAACGAGGACGAGTGGGAGATCATGCGGCGCCACCCGGATATCGGGGCGGATATGATCGGCCAGCACTCCGCACTCGAAGAGGTGGCGCCGATCGTTCGGCACCATCACGAACGCTGGGATGGGACGGGTTATCCGGCCGGCCTTAAGGGCGATGTGATTCCGTTCGGAGCTCGTATCCTCGCTGTCGCCGATTCATACGACACCATAACTGGTGCCCGTCTCTACCGGCCGTCACTGATGACCCCAATAGAGGGCGTGGAGGACATCAGCAGGCGTGCTAGTCACTGGTATGACCCTAACGTGGTGGATGCGCTTCGCGGAATCCATGGACTGAAGCCTCTGGAGGTGGCGAACCGGCCCGAGGTGCCTCGCCGTATTACATCGCTGCGCGTAATTCGCACCAACCCTGGCTTTAGCAATCTCCTCACCGCGATAGCAATTTCCTCCCTCGGTGATCCGCTGACCCAGGTCGCAACCCTCGTCTTCATTTATGCAATGACTGGGGATCCCCGTTTTGTGGCCCTTGGCTTCATCACACAAGCACTAGGAACAATCGTGATGAGCACGGTGCTGGGTGGCCTAGCTGACAGGCTCCCGAGACGGGGACTCGTGATTGGACTTGAGCTGCTTCGCGCTGGAATTCTGGTCGCGACTCCATTCACCATCGCCAGCGGGAACATGCTTGAGGCGAAGATGCGCTGGTGGTTGATCCTTCCGATCCTCTTCTGCCTCGCTTCGATCAACGCCGTAGTTCAACCCGCCAGGCAAGCAGCGATACCAAGCCTAGTGCCTGCGGGCCAAGTAGGAAAGGCGAATGCCATTGTCGCCGCGACTACGATGCTTGCGGGAGCGTTGGGATTCGCCCTCGCAGGTGGAATGCTCGCTGCGTTTAATACGACCACCCCATTGTTCATCGCTGATGCGGCAACGTTTGCGTTGGCTGCCGCGATCATGGTGGGCATTCCTACACTTGGGGGTGGCGCAACGAAAACATCGATTTCGGGTGCGCTTAGTCGGAGCTGGTCGGTGGTCGCAGCGAGACCACACCTCGTCATCGGCACTCTCGCTTCCTTTCTCCTTCCAATTAGCTTTCCTGCTCTGCTCACCCTTGCGTACCAAGTGTCATGTCAGACCGCCGACCCCCATTGCACAGGCGGCGGCCAGACGTACTCGGCCCTCGAACTCGTTCTGTCAGCTGGACTCTTTGCTGGATCAATCGTGGTCAGCAGATTCGGATCCATTGGCTCCATGCGCACGGTGGGCATGGGCCTATTCCTCACTGGCGTCTTCTCGATTGCCATCGCCGTCAGTTCCTCGTCGCTGATCCTGATTGCCGCAGGGCTGCTCATTGCGTCAATCGGTAACCCGATCTATGCAGTTGCAAACCAAACCGCCGTTATGGAGGCGGCCGATTCCTCAAACCGAGGGAGTGTAATGGCGACACGGTTCGGCCTCGTTCAGACGGCGAGTATCGTCGGAGCGGCAGTGGGCGGGTTGATTACGCGGGAATATGGTCCCTGGGCGGCCTATGGTGTGCTCGGCGTCGGCTTGGTCCTACTGTCCATGTACGCGATCGCGGCCGGTCGTAGCACGACGAATCCGCTCCATGGTGCGGCCTACGAGGAGGCCACGATGCTCGCCGCAGGGGCCGGTTCCCGGGCAAAGACCTAACCTGGCTCCCGGCCTGGGTTAGCTCGTCATACTGCCCTGATTGCGTAACGCGCGATCGAGCCCGTCCGGGCCGCACCACGAGAGTGAACCTGAGGAGGCGGCCCCTGTGGCCGCGGTGGCGGTTTCGGCATGGGCGCTGATGGATCCCAAGCGGCGCCGCCGCTACCTCCAGATCGCTTTTGGCTTCGGCGCGCTCGTGGTCGCGATCATCTTTCTCTACCTGCTGCGGGACTTCCTCGGCGCCTTCGTCCTGGGGGCCGCGATCGCCTTCCTGATCCAGCCCGCCGTCACCCGCCTCCACGCCTTCGGTATCCCGCGCGTGCTGGCCATCATCCTCGTCTTTATCGTGATCATCATCGCCCTGGCCGGGCTGGTCCTCCTGATCGTGCCCATGGGAGTCCGTGAGGTCGAGCAGCTGCAGCGTCAGGCGCCCAGCCTCGCGGCCGCCGCTCAGGATCGGATCAACAGCCTGCAGGGGTCGCCCGTCTCCATCCTCGGCATCAATCTCGACCTGAAGGGCATCACCGACACGATCAACGCGCACCTGAAGGACTACGCGCTCGGTCAGTTCGGCAATGCGGTAACCATTGGCCTCACCGCGCTCACCACGCTGCTGCAGCTCGTGCTCATGTTCATCGTCGCCTTCTTGCTGGCACTCGACGCGGCAGCCTTCAGGCGAGTGCTGCGGAGGCTCGTGCCCAGCGACTACCGCACGGACTTCGATCAGATCTGGCGCAAGGTCCGGAAGATGCTTTACGCATACGTGCGCGGCCAGCTGATCATTGCCGGGCTCATCGGCATCCTGTCCGGCATCGCTTGCGCTGTGCTGGGACTTACGGACCCTATCGCGCTGGGTCTGATCGCCGGCATCACCGCGCTGATTCCGTACCTGGGCCCATTCATCGGCGCCATCCCCGCCATCCTTGTCGGCCTGGCCGCCAGCCCCGTCAAAGCCCTGCTGGTTGCCGTCATTTACTTTGTCATCTCGAACGTGATCCTCAACTTCGTCTATCCGAAAGTCATGGGTGATGCAGTGCGCCTGCCGCCCATCCTCGTCATCGCGGCCTTCATCGCGGGATTCAGCTGGGCCGGGATCCTGGGCATGTTCGTTGCCGTGCCGATCGCGGCCACGCTGCGCATCCTGTTCGATCACATCTATCCACGCCTCTACGAGAAGCAGGCGTGAAGGTCGCGATCTTTTCGGACATCCACGCCAATTGGCATGCGCTCGAGGCGGTGCTGCGAGATTGCCCGCCTGTGGACGAAACGCTCTGTCTCGGCGACGTGGTCGGCTACGGAGGTGATCCGAAGCGTTGCGTCGATGAGGTGATGAACAAAGGCTGGCTGACTCTTGTGGGCAACCACGATCGCGCGTGCACCGACCCCGAGATCCTGGAGTGGTTCAATGACGACGCCGCTTCTGTGGTCCGCTGGACCGTCGACGTAATCGGTGACGAAAGGCTCGATTGGCTGCGCGGACTCCCGGACAGCACCGTCAAGCACGACGTGCTGCTGGTGCACGCGAGCCCGCGCGATCACATCTACGAATACGTGCTGGACAGTGCAGTGGCGCACGCGAACCTAGAGCTCCTCGATGGAGGCGTGTGCTACCACGGGCACACCCATGTGCCTGGAATCTTCGGACTCTCGGATGGGGCCGTCACCCATGAATATCGGGTCGACACGTTTCGCCTCAAGGGGCCGGCGTTGGTGAACCCGGGCAGCGTCGGCCAGCCACGAGACGGCAGTCCGACCGCGAGCTACGGGGTTTGGGACACGGAGAAGGAGACGTTCGAATTCCGCCGTGTCCGCTACGACATCAAGGGTGCCCAGCGGGCGATCAGGAAGGCGAAACTTCCCGATCGCTTCGCGCTCCGACTCGAAACCGGACGATGAGCCTGCGCCTCAGCCCGAGGTTGCGGCGCCTCGCCTACGCCGCAGCGGCAGGCGTGGGCGCCGGCTCGTTTCTCTTCTGGGGCGCCTACTGGGTCACGTTCCTCCGCGGAAATCTCATTGGACCGGACTTCTTCTCGTTTTACTCCGCGGCCAGGCTCTACGTGGAGAAGGGCGGCGCCGCGGTTTACAACCTGGCGCTCCAGAAGCAGTACGAGCTTCAAGTCACCGGGCAGGCTCCAGACCAGCTGGTCGTGCTTCCGTACTTTCACCCGCCTTACTACACCCTGCTCATCGCGCCCCTCGGCGCCTTGAGCTACCGCGAGGCCTACTACGCGATGGCGGCTTTTAACGTGCTCCTGGCAATCGTCCTGGTTGTGTTGCTTGTACGGAGCAGCCTGACCATCCACGGCCGCGCCGCCCTCGTAGCCGCAATCATGATCGCGGGCTTCTTCCCGCTCTTCGTGACCATGCTGCAGGGTCAGTCCGACCTCGTCGTCCTGGCGCCCTTGGCTGCGGCTTACGTCGCCTGGTCACGCGGCCGCCACGGCTGGGCCGGGATCTTCAGCGCGCTGGCGCTTGCCAAGCCGCAGCTGCTCCTGCTCATCCCCGTGCTCTTCCTCGCGCGACGGGCATGGCGTGCGCTCGCCGGTTTTGTGGGAGTGGTGGCAGCGCTGGGCCTCGTGTCAGCAATCGGTTTCGGGCTCAACCCAGTGGTCAATTACCTGGGCGCGGTCGGCGCTTGGGCGATTGGTGGCAAGCTGCCGCCGAGCGGCGAGGTCGTCTACCAGGACACCGCGTTCTATTCGCTCCGCAACGTCCTCGACGCCCTGCCCGTCGTGGGGAAGGGGGTGGGGCTCCTCATCCTCGTGCTACTGCTTGCCTTCGTGGCCCTTTCGCTCAGCTGGCGACCGGACAAGCCACGGCTCGACTTCGCGCTGGCCGTCGCCGCCTCTCTCGTGTTGAGTCCGCACCAGAACCTGCACGACCTAGCGCTGATGATCATCCCTGGCTTTGCGGTGGCCGATCTTGCGCGGGCCGGCCAGCTCCGCTGGCCGCAAGCCGCGGGCGCGGTGCTGGGCGTTGCGTATGTCGCCATCAACATGACCTTTGCGACCAACCTGTGGTCCGCCGCCTTCGGAGCGCTTCTGGTTGCCGTTTTCCTTGTTTCCGAGCGCATGTCCGTGCGGCCGGATCCGATCCCCCTTGGCGAGCTGGCATGGAGCGGCCCTCGCCCGCACCGCGTCATCGTCCTACCCGCCTATAAGGCGGCGAAGACTCTTGTTGAGGTGGTCGGCGAAATCCCTCAAGGCCACGCCGACCGGATCCTGCTCGTCGACGATGCGAGTGCCGACGCGACGGTCAGCGTCGCCACCGCACTCAGGCTCGATGTGATCCGCCACAAACGCAACCTCGGCTACGGCGGGAACCAGAAGACCTGTTATCGCCAGGCGCTGCTGATGGGTGCCGACGTCGTGGTGATGCTGCACCCCGATGGCCAGTACGACCCCGCGATCATCCCGAACCTCTGCCGGGTAATCGAGGACGGCGAGGCCGATATCGTGCTCGGCTCGAGGTGGCTTGGTCTCGACCCCGCGAAGGCCGGCATGCCTTGGTGGAAGCGCATCGGCAATCGCTTCCTGACAGGTGCCGAAAATCGTGTGCTCGGCCTGAACCTGTCCGAGTATCACACCGGTTACCGCGCCTACTCGCGTCGTTTCCTTGAGGCGATTCCTTTTCTCGAGAACAGCAACGACTTCGTCTTCGACACGCAGGTGCTGATCCAGGCCGCGGCCTTTGGTTTCAGAATCGGAGAGGTTCCGGCGATCGGCAAATATCACGCGGACGCAAGCTCGATCAGCTTCGAGACTTCGACTGTCTACGGGCTCAAGACGCTGGGCGCGCTCGCCAGGTACGTCACTCATCGCGCCGGCTTCCGGTGCTCCTGGTTGACCCCCGCCTCAGATGCCGGCAAACAGGCGCTTGCGGTAAGCCAGGTAGCCCACGACGGCTAAATTCAGCAGCAGGGCGCCGAGCGCTCCACGATGGTGACCTTGATAGAGGCGTCTGGCCTCAGCCCGAGTGTTCGCGATGCTCCCGAAACAGCATGACCCGGCAGGTCGCGTTCTTCAGCACGTAGGGCACCGTCTTGCCCATGTTGAATTCGCCGAAGCGTCTCTTGTAGGGCAGGCCCATCACGATCAGGTCGGCGCCCCATTCGACGGCCTCGTCGACAAGCGCCGGGCCGGTATCGCGCGCCTGGACGAGCTCGGTCTCGACGGCAAGCTGAGACTGCGCCGCCAGCTGCTCCACCTCGTCCAGGATCTTCTCGCCTCTCTCTACCACCTCGTCCAGCACCGCGCCGAGCGGCAGCGAACGGTTCACCTCGATGATGTGGACCGCATACAGCTTCCCGCCGGGGTTATCCGTCATCCGGCAGGCCAGGCGCACGGTTTCGGCGTCGATGCTCTGGCCGCCTACGGCGACCAGCACCTTCTTCGAAGTCGGCGGGTGTGAATGGTCCGGCATCAGTGCTCCGGTCCGCGCCTGACCCGCCGGATCAGGACGTAGGCCGCAAACCCCCACGAGAGCGCGACGGTGGCGGCGGCGATGCCCTGGGACGCAGGGTCGAGTCCCCGGTGGCCGGCGAGGTAGACGAGCACCCACAGGCCGAGTCCGAGCGCCATCAGGCCCATGAAGGTGAATGGGAAGCGCACGCGGTCAAATCCTAACAAGCCAGAGGAGAGGCGCCATCAGGGCCTCCCTATAATCAACCTTCCTTGAAGCTGCTGATCGTGGGGTGTGGGCGGGTCGGATCGCAGATCGCCGCCGATATGGACAGGTCCGGCCACCAGGTGGTGATCATCGACCGGGATCCAAACCAGTTTTCGCGCGCCGCCTCGCGCGGGGTGCTGACCAGCGATTTCAAGGGCGACCAGGTGGTCGGCAACGGCACCGACGCCGACGTCCTCCGGCGGGCCGGAATCGAAGACGCTGACGGCTTTGTCGCCGTGACTGAGGGCGACAACCGCAACATCATGGCGGCGCAGGTCGCCAAGCACGTTTTCAAGGTCCCCCAGGTTGTAGCCCGGATCTATGATCCCGAGCGTGCGGAGGCATACGAGAAGCTCGGCCTCCACACCATCTGTCCCACGATCGAGGGCGCGAAGCACATCGAGAAAACCCTGCTGGAGACCCGCTAACACTCGTGTACGTGATCGTGGTTGGTGGTGGAACGGTCGGTTACTACATGTCGCGTGACCTGCTCGAGCGCGGACATGAGGTGACCCTCATCGAGAAGGACTCGCGTCGTGCCGACTGGCTGGAGACTCAGCTCGGGAGCATCGTGATGCGTGGGGATGGATGCGAGGTGAAGTTTCTGTCCCAGACCGGAATCGAGCGCGCTGATGCAATCGTCGCCGTCACCGCCGACGATGAGGACAATCTCATCGCCCTGCAGATGGCCAAGAAGCACTTCAAGGTCAAGAAGGCCATCGCACGCGTCAACAACCCATCCAATGTCGAGATCTTCAAGATGCTCGGCGTTGACGACGCGGTCTCGGCCACCGACGTGCTGCTAGCGGCTCTCGAGCCGCCGATCACGACCTAGAGACTCGAACAAAAAAGAAAAGGCCGCTCATGAAGAGCGGCCCTTTTGTCAGCGTCTGGTTATGAAGACTTGCCGATCCTGTAGATCTTGGTGCCGCAGATCGGGCATACGCCGACTGTTGCGGGCTTGCCGTTCTTCATCGTGATCGGCTGAGGGTCCTTCATCTCGACCTTCTTCTTGTCTTTCAAACAGTAGCCTTCCGTCATTCACTCACCTTTTCATTCATCGCGGTTCTGGAAACAATCAGGACCACACGTGAGCGGCCCTTTGCGAAGCTCGGTTTATATCGCCTTACCGATCCTGTAGATCTTGGTGCCGCAGATAGGACATGTACCGACTGTTGCCGGCTTGCCGTTCTTCATCGTGATCGGCTGAGGGTCTTTCATCTCGACCTTCCTCTTGTCCTTCAAGCAGTAGCCTTCCAAATAGTCACCGTCCTTATACGAGATTCTGGTCGAATCCTAGCGCTGCTCTAGGGGTCGGTTTCCGGGCGGACGTGCCCATTCTAGGGGTCGGTCTTTGCCCAATACAACCCCAATTCAAACTGAATTCAGCGCGGTGTGCCCTAAATCACCCCAAAAGGTGCATGAATTTGGCCTTCGAATCCTCTTCTGCAGCGTCCTCGTAAAGGACAAATCGGCGCGCACATTCATCTCTCGGAAAGCCTGCGATGAATCACGTTGATGATCACGGCGCTGGGCGTATGGATTTCTCGATCTCGGTCACGCGGTGGTGCAATTCCTTACGAGTAGCTTTCGCGATGCCCTTAACGCCAATCGCTGACACGGTGATCGACGCGCAGGCCACGCCCCACACCAATGCATCCTGCAGACCACCGACTTCTCCGCCCGTGCTCATCCACCGCGCGAGCATTCCGCCTGCCAGCGCATCTCCCGCACCTGTCGTGTCCACCGCCGGAGGATGCGTGTGGGCCGGGATCCTGACCACGCCGTACTCGGTATAGGCGGCGAGGCCGAGCGCTCCCGCCTTGACGACAAGGCCCTTCAACCACCACTGCCGGCGAAATTCCTCCGGGTCCTTGCCCCCAAGCGCAGCGAGCTCCTCCTGGTTGCAGAAGAACCAGCCTGCTCTTCGCAGTACGTCCCTTGCTTCAGGCGGCCGCGATTTGACATACGACAGCATGGCGTCGGCGGCGAGGAAGCTCGCGCCTCCCAGATGCTTCATCAGGTACGCCTGCCGATCCGGTCGCATCGAGCCGACAAACGCCCAACCGTCGAAGTCCGGGGGCAAGACAGGGACCCACTCGTTGTAAATGTCGTCGCTGCTGCCGAGATCGACGTTGCGGCCGTGCTCCTGGTGCGCGCGCCATCGATATGTAGGAGCCTCGAGAATCTGGAGCAGGTCGGTGTCGATGTGGCGGCCGCTGAACGCCTGCGCGACCTGCTTCACCCCGTCGAGGCCGACTGGAGCCATGACCTTGACCGGAACGATCAGGCTCGCCGCAAGCGCGAAGTACACCGCCGAGCCCCCGAGCACCTCGTCAACCTTGCCGAACGGACCATCGCGCGTGTCCAGCGCTACGGAGCCTGCGACGAGCAGCTGAGGTTTCTTATCAGGCACGGCGGCCGGTGCCGCTGCTCGCCGTGATGACGTGGCGGGCAAACCGCAGCTTCTCCAGGAAGTCCAGCGGGGTCGTGTAGTCCTCGATCTCCATCCAGCTCCGTCCCAACTCTTGTGCAGCATGCGCGTCGGAGCCCGTCGCTGCGACTTTGCCAAGCTCGACGGCGAGGCGAGCAGCAGCCTCGTTTTCGGTCGGTTCGCACCACGCGTTGTAGGTCTCGATGATGTCGATCCGGTCCGCGAGCTCGACGATTCGCTCGAGGCGAAAGTTGGCGCGATGGCGGTCCAACGGATGCGGAACGTAGGTGAGACCGCCCATCTCGTGAACCAGGTCCATCACTTCTTCCGGCCGCAAATACGGAGGCAGGCGGCGGGTGATGAACAATCCGATCACCTCACCTTCGCGAGTCTTGGCCTCTTCTCCAATGATCGTGAGATCGGGCGCCAGGTCTGCGAGCGCCTGCGCTCCCTCCATCGTGTTGTGGTCGGTCAACGCAATTCTGTCGAGACCGATTTCGGCGCAGCGCTCGATCAATTCCTCGAGCGAGCTCTGGCCGTCGTGTGAGTAGTTCGAGTGAAGGTGAAGGTCGACCCGCACCTGAACTAGTTGGTCGCGGCTTCTCGGAGCATCCGCTCGCGTGCGCGAGCAAACAATGGGATCACCTCAGCCGGACCGCGGTTCCTGCAAGCCTGCGTCATCAGCGCTGCTTGCGCGTCGTAGATGATCTCCATCACCTGCTCAGGGCGCCGCTCGCGGCCGAGGCGTGCTGGTAATTCGGAATGTGCGTGCCGCAGCACGACCATCAACCTTGCGACCAACCAACCAGGCACGATGTGAATCTCTTGGACGAGGCACTCCTCGACCCAGAACAGCAATTCATCGGACTCTTGAAGCAGGCGCCGCGGAGTCATCACACGCTTTCTCCTGCGATGCCAGCGCATGTCGCGCGCTTGCTCTTCGGTCGTCTGTTGAAGCATGGCCTGTAACCCACTATATCAGCGCGCCACCGCAGTTCTTGCTCTTGTCGGATAGCACAATGTTCGCCATCCGCCGGCCGCCGGCACGAGGTGTACCTGGCGGTCGAATGTCCACTCTCTCCACTGCTGTCGAACGCGATAACGCATCACCATCTGCGCGACGTTGCTGTAGGTGCGTTTGTGCGCTTGATCGGTCCATCCCTCTAGCACCTTGACGCTGACGACCTGCATGTCGAGCAGCTCGATGTCGTCGTCAAGACGCGGCATGTCCCTCATAAAGACGTCGCGCCCTCCCCACGCGCGCTGGGCGTCCTCCGCGAGCATCTCCCACATCTCGTCGAACTTTCCCTGAGCGTGGAGGGTCATGAAGCGAGTCTCGAAAGTCTGCGGCGCGATCGATGTCGGGGGTGGGGGCCGTGTCGGTTCAACCATTGGCGGGAGCGCCGCGATTGGACCGGCCATTCCGGTGCCGATGGGAGCGCTGACGAACCGTCCGAAGTCGTCGGCCGGCCAGGTGGTGAACTGCCCGGCGACACGCGTCAGCAACGCTTCAACCGCCGCCCAGCGGCGAATTCGCCTGAGTAAGCTCTTGACCATTGACGCTAGATGTAGTGTGATATCCCCAGACTGTATACAGAATGTGGATAACTCGCAACCCCCAGCGCAAATCCCAGACTTATTCGGTCTGCCGCCGAGGTAGGCGGCCGGGCGCCTGGATCATCGCCATCCAGAGATCGAGCGCACGGATTCGTCGCGGCGCCAAACGAGGAGCGCGCGGGGCGAGGAAGCGATGATCCGTCTCGGGCGGTCGGCCTGGAGGGTGGCTCCCCGGCCTCAGCCGGCGGTCATGCGGCGCACGATCGCGGCGACCTCGGCCAGCGGGACACCAACGGGGCAGGCGGACGTCGCGGCTTCGAAATCCGGCTCAGCTCCATCGATATCCGAAGACGCCTCACCCAACCGCGCGTAGAGGCGCATATAAGAAGACGCGACGTCGGGAAGTCGGGTCTTGCCCATTCGTCCTGCCGCCAGCGCACACAAACCGCAGTTGATGCAGCCGATCAGATGCGGATGCCTCTCTCGCTCCGCAGGCTGCAGTGCGCGAATTCCGTCGGGCGCATACGTATGGAGAAGATCCTCGAGCTGTGAATGCGGACGCGTGAGCCGCCGGCGCGTCAGATGAATTCCGTAAGCCCAGGCCAGCTTGGCGAGCGAATCAGCGCGTCCCATTCAACTCCAATCCGCGCATCGCACCCTGCGCAAGTTCTTCTTGGGCCCAGCCTGCACGGCCCAAGACCGGCGCCCGGCCCAACCAAGAACCGCGAACAAACTCGCGCACCGCGTCGAATCGCTGCGATGCGCTCCATCCGAGCTCGCCGCCGATCACTTCAGCAGCGCGCATCACGCAAGCAGCGCCTGAGCACGGACCTGCCGTCAGGCTGACGCGGCGAAATGCGTCGGCAAGCGAGCGCACCTGCTCGCTTCGCGCCGCATACGCAAGCTCTGCTTCAGTTATCGGCTCGCATCGACAGACGAGCCTGCCGCCACGTGCACCATCCAGAACTCTTTCCGCCCGGCAACCATGGCGGCTCTGCAGCTTGATCGCAGCCAGCGCGGGTATGCCGCATCGCCGAGCGAGCTCTTCAGGCGATTCCATGTCCGATTCGTTTCCTGGTAAGGGAGTAGTCGCCGTCGTGCTTCTTGCCTGGTGACCCAGCTTGCGGCAGACGGCGTCGGATGTCTCCTCGGCCATCTTGCGGTACATGGAAAGCTTGCCGCCGGCGATCGTCACGAAACCTTCGACCCCTTGAGCGGCGTGGTCGATGACCTCATATTCTCGCGAGAGCTCGTCCTCATAACGCCGCCACTTGTACAGCGTCGGGCGCACGCCCGCCGTCGTCCGTACCGGCCGGTACTCCCTGATCGAAGGGAAGACACGTTCGAAGGCCTGGAGCAAGTAGTCGACCTCGTCTTCGAGCACGTCCACCGAATCGAGGTCGCCATAGAAGTCGTCATCAGTGGTGCCGAGCAAAGTGAAGCCGGCGTGCGAAACCATCAGCAGGTCACGGCCGTCGATCGATTCGGCGCTGATCGAGAAATTCGAGATGCGGTGGGGGTAGACGATGTGGACGCCCTTGGCGGGTCGCAGCTGCACGGGAACGCCGGCCATCCCGCTGACTTCGGGAGACCACGGCCCGGTGGCGTTCACGACGGCACGAGCTTGGGCTTCCGAGATCGAGCCATCTGAAGCGCGGTAACGCACCCCGATCACCTTGCCACCATCCCGAATGAGGTCGATGACTTTCGTGTGGTTCAAAGCGCGAGCCCCGTGGGCCACCGCGTCCTCAACGTTCGCGTAGACCAGGCGGTGCGGGTCGACGCCCCACTCCTCCATCGTCACGGCGCCGATCACGTCGGGCGAGAGCCCAGGCTCGGCCTGCCGCGCCTCGTCCGCCGTAAGGCGCCGATGGGGATGTGCCTTCTTCAGCGGCTGGAACCGGTCGTACACCTCCATCGCGGTTTCCATTCGCTCGATGTTGTTCCGGTCGTGCGGGAGCACCGGGATGAGGAAGACGACCCGGTACACGAGGTTGCGAGCGATCGTCACGATGTGGCCTGCGTCCTGAGTCGAGAGGCGCGTCGTTTCCCAGTCGAACTCGAGGTAGCGGGGCCCACCGTGGATCATCCAGCTGGACGCGCCGCTGGTGCCGCCGCCCCAGTCCCCCTTCTCCAGCAGCAGGACTGAGAGCCCGCGCAAAGAAAGGTCACGCGCGATGCCTGCCCCTGTGACGCCGCCGCCGATCACACATACGTCGTGAGCGCTTGGCGCGCTCAAACCAGGATCACGGCCGAAGCTTAATGCGCCGCGTTGGCCGCCTCGTGTTCCTTCTGGAACTCTTCGATGATCGCCTTGGCCAGGTGTGCCGGCATCTCGTCGTAGTGCGAGAACTTCTTCTGAAAGGTGCCGCGTCCCTGCGTGATCGAGCGCAGGTCGAGCGCGAAGCGCAGCATCTCGTGCTCCGGGACCGTGGCGCGAACCTTTTCGTAGCCGTCGTCCGGTTCGGTGCCCAGGATCTTGCCGCGGCGGCCGTTGATGTCGGACATGATCGCGCCGAGATTTTTCTCGGGCACACGGATGTCCGCTTCGACGACCGGCTCCAGCAACACAGGGCCGGCGTCCAGGGCGCCCTTGCGGATGGCCATCGAACCCGCGATCTGGAAGGCCATGTCGTTGGAGTCGACCTGGTGGTACTTACCGTCCACGAGCGTCACTTTGACGTCGACCATCGGATAGCCCGCGACCACACCTTTATTCATGTTGTCGACGATCCCCTTCTGCACCGAGGCCCGGAAGTTCTGCGGTATGGCTCCGCCGAAGATCTTGTCCTCCCACACGAAGCCTTCACCTCGCTTGGTCGGAGCCACCTCGATGACGCAGATCCCGTACTGTCCGTGGCCGCCCGACTGTTTGACGTGGCGGCCCTCGGCCCGGCTGTGGCTCGAGACGGTTTCGCGGTAAGCCACGCGCGGGACCTGGGTGGTCGCTTCCACGCCGTACTTGCGCTTGAGCTTTTCCAGGACGACGTCGAGGTGGACGTCACCGAGGCCGGCGATGACGAGCTGCTTGGTTTCCTCGAGACGTTCCACGTGTAACGTCGGGTCTTCTTCGCTCAGCCGCGCCAGGCCGCTGGAGATCTTCTCTTCGTCGCCCCGGGCTTTTGGCGTGATCGCCAGGCTGTATGCGGGTCCGGGCAGATCCAGCGGCGGCAGCGGCCCGCCGTCCTTCATCCCCAGCGTGTCGCCGGTGAGCGTGTGGGCGAGCTTGGTGGCCCCGCCGATGTCACCGGCCCGCACCTCTGTGGTGGCGACGTGCTCTTTGCCGCGCGGAAAGAAGACCTGCGCGAGCCTCTCCTCTCCGCCTCGGCTGAGGTTGGGCAGGTGGGCGTCTACCTTGACTGTGCCCGCGACGACCTTGAAGTAGCTGACGCGCCCGAACTGGTCGCCGCCCGTGCTGAAGACGAAGGCTTTTGCCGGCTTGTCCGGTTCCACAGCCGGGGGCGGCATCAGCTCCGCGATCGTGGACATCAACGTGCGCACGCCAAGGAGCTTTGTCGCCGAGCAGCACACCACCGGGGCGACCTTGCCCTCGAGGATTCCTTCGCGCAGCCCGCGCTGAATCTCCTCCTCGCTCAAGGTGCCCGCGTCCAGGTATTTCTCGAGCAGCGAGTCGTCGCTCTCCGCCGCGGCCTCGATCAGCTGGCCGCGGTACTGCTCGACGAGCTTCTGCATGTCGTCCGGGATGGGGACCTCGCTGCCCTTGCCGTCTTGGGTCGTGACAAAAGCCTTGAGGTGCAGCAGGTCGACGATGCCGCGAAAGTCCTGCTCCGAGCCAATCGGCAGATGGAGAGGAAAGGGGCGAGGCGAAAGGCTCTCGCGCATCGCGGCGACCGCGCCGTAGAAGTCGGAATTCTCCTTGTCCAGCTTGTTGACCACCACGATCCGCGGCTTGCTCGTCCGGTTGCACTGCTCCCAGGCAACCTCGGTGCCGACAGCGAGGTGGTCGCCAGGTCCGACCACGACGACCGCGGATTCCGCCACACGCAGACCGCTCAGCGCCTGTCCGGCGAAGTCCAGGAAACCTGGAGCGTCGAGGATGTTGATCTTGTAGCCGTTGTGCTCGGCGAACCCGACGCCGAGATTGATCGAGATCTTGCGGCGCTGTTCTTCGGGCTCGAAATCCATGGTCGCTGTCGACATGTCCGGCGCGCCCATCCGGGCCACGGCGCCGGAGGCGAACAGCATCGCCTCGGCGAGCATGGTCTTGCCGTCATGCGAATGGCCCAGCAGGACCACGTTCCTGATCTTGTCCGAGCTGTATTCAGAAGCCATCCAACCCCCCACACCCTTGGGCCGCTAAAGGCAACTGAAGGACAAGTCTAAGGCGCGGTTAAGAGCAGGTTGGCTTGGGTATCATCAATTACCTATGGCGAAGAAGACCGCGTCCATCGAAGAGGTTCTGGCTGCGGTTGAGGCCGCCCGCGACAAGGTGATGTCCGACGAGGTGAAATCGCTCACCAAGCTCGGTATTCCCAAGGCTATGGCGTACCAGATGATCGCCAGCAGGTTCCACCAGAAGGTGGGAACCCAGGAGGAGACCGAGGCAGACCCGTTCGAGGGCAATGCCACTTCCTGGGAAGAAATCGGCTAACACCGCTTCGGCGGCGTGAATCGAGCCGGCCGGCTC
>DASRWV010000017.1:0-3263 GCA_035687505.1 Nitrosotalea sp. | reverse complement strand
CAGGACGAGCGCCGAGGTGACCCCGACCAGGTCCTGGATCAGGCTCCAGCCCAGGAGCTCGTCGTCCGTCGCGGGGTCGGTCGTTCGCCTGCGGCTTCTGGTGATGTTGACGACTACGACGCTCGAAGACATGGCAATCGAAAGGCCCACGATCGCGGCGCCGGCCGTGTTCATGCCGAAGGCGATGCAAGCCCCGGCGGACAGGCCCCACGTGATGAGCACCTGAAGCGGTGAAAGCATCAGGAGGCGACGGCGTTCACGCGCGAGTCGGAGCGGGTTGATCTCGATGCCGACCTCGAACAGCAGCAGCACGACCCCGACGTCGGCCAGGACGGCCAGCTGCTCGCGGTTGGCGACGTAACCGGGCGTGAAAGGGGAGACCGCCACGCCGACCACGAGGTAGCCGATGACGGCCGGAAGGCCCACGCGGCGGGCGAGCTTGCCGGCAAGCGCCGCCAGCAGCAGCAGGAGGCCCAGCTCGAGTACCGCGGGCGCTGTGTGCTCCACGGGCGGGAGAATATCTCACGCCAGATGTCTACCCTCGAATGGAAGCCCGCGCGACACCCCGAGCGAATCGCGCTCGAGGGTGACTCGGTGACGCTCGAACCCGTCGATCCAGCCCGCCACGCGAGAGCCCTCTACTCCGCCGCCGATGGCGCCCCGGCGATCTGGGACTACCTGCCCTATGGACCTTTCGAGAGCCAGGAGGCCTTCACCGGATGGCTCGAAGGACGGGCAGCGACCGACGACCCGCTGTTCTACGCGCTGGTGGACCACAAAGGTGGCGTTGCTCAGGGGATGGCGAGCTACTTGCGCATGGACCTGGCGAATGGCGTGATCGAGATCGGCCACATCTGGTTCGCCCCAGTCATGCAGCGCACTCGGCAGGCGACCGAGGCGATCTTCGTGCTCGCCCGGCACGCCTTCGACGATCTGGGCTACCGCCGGCTCGAGTGGAAATGCGACTCGCTCAACGCGCCGTCCCGCCGGGCCGCGGAGCGGTTCGGCTTTGTCTACGAGGGCGTGTTCCGCCAGCACATGGTGGTCAAAGGCCGCAACCGGGACACAGCCTGGTACGCCATGACCGACGGGGATTGGCCGCTGCGGAGGGCGGCTTTCGAAGCCTGGTTGGCTCCGGACAACTTCGACCAGGCCGGCCGCCAGAGGCAGTCTTTGTCTGCCCTGCGCGCCCAGCTCGAGGGCGCATTTTGAATACAAACGCCGGCGCCGCCCGCCTCGATTTGAGCGGATTGACCCTCCTGGCGCGTTAGCTTTGTAGGGGTAATCGTGCGTCGGAGGTTTTTGGGTGCAAAAGCATGTATTCATGCAGGGCTGGCCAGTCGAGTCGCGCGATGCCGCCCAGCGAGTGATCAAGAAGTACGGGGAGCCTGATGAGGCCTGCCACTCGACCCTGACGTGGGTCAGGCGTGGCTCGTGGAAACGCATCGTGGCCCACCGCGAGCCCTCGAAGCACAACTTTCCCGCTCCCCATGTGGAAATGATCGAGTGCTACATCGAGTTCCACGTCCCGCCCTGGAAGGTGAGCGACCTCGTGCGGTTCGAAGGGAGCATCGTGGTCTACCGGACGCTGGGCGAGATTTCAGTTCGAGGCCACGACGAAGAGACGAATTTCCTCGCTTTGAACCTGGCTTACGACATCGTCGCCGGCAAGCGCTCAGTCGACGACGCGCGCAGGTACTACGCGCAGGAGTTCCTCAACTACAGAAGGAAGGCGTCCACCCCGTACATGAAGGGCTTGAAGTTCGAACCAAAGCGGTCCGACGACCCGGACGAGCGCACCCTCTCCGACGCAGAGCTCAAGCGCGCGCTCGACGAGGGGAAGAGGAAGGCCGGCGCGGCTTAGCGTTTATCTGACGGCCTGGTTGCCTTGCGCCTCGTGAGGTACAACGCCAGCACAAGCGCCACGGCACCGCCGACCCAGATCACCCACGCCGTCGCTGAATCGAGACTCGTTGAGGTCATCACCGTTGGCAGAATACCCAGTTCGGGCCGATGGTTTCACGTGGTATGGCGGCAACCAAGGACGCTATTGAGTCAGCGCTGCAGCACGGCCACGTCATCGACATCACGACGACCGGTCGTGGATCTGGCGAGCCTCGGCGCCTGGAGATCGTCTTCCACAACGTCGGGGGCCGGATCTACATCAGCGGCATCCCCTCCACCAAGCGCAGGAGCTGGCTGGCCAATCTCGATGCAGATCCGCTCATGACGTTTCATCTCAAGGGCAAGGTGCGCGCCGACCTGCCGGCAACTGCTCGCATCATCGGTGAGGAGACCGAGCGAAGAGAGATCCTGCCTCATATCGCGCGTGCCTGGGGCCGCAAGGACCTGGAGCAGATGGTCCGCTACAGCCCGCTCATCGAGGTGACGATCGACCGGTAGTCGGATTCGACTCTTCTGGCGCCAAAAACGTGTATCAGGCTGCCCTGATGGACCTTTTTGGCGCCAAATGTGGCAAAGAAAAAGGCCGGCGGTAAGGCCGGCCTTTAGTCGCAGGTCAGGTTAGCTGCAGCCCGTCGTCGCTCCGCAGTTCATGCACTTGTAGCAAGAGCCGGACCGCACGGTGATCGCTCCGCAGTCCGCGCAGGCGGGTGCGTCTCCTGTGTTGACGAACGTCAGCTTCTGCAAGCCGCCGTTGCCGATTCCGTTCCCGTTGCCGTTGGGCGCGATCACTTTCAGCTCCGCCGGCGAGGAGACGTTCGGCCTGGCGTTGTCGGCGGGTGCCTTTGTTGGCGCAGGCTCGGCCGCGGGCAAGCCGGTCTCGCGCCGGATGATGCCGGCCGCGTCCTGCTCCTCCACCGGCATGAAGTGGCTTGCCATCCAGCGGAAGATGTAGTCGACTATCGACTTAGCGATCGGAATCTCCTTGTTCTTGGTGAACCCGGAGGGCTCGAATCGCATGTGGCTGAACTTGTCGACCATGAACTTGACCGGCACTCCGAACTGAAGCGAGTAAGAAGTCTGGGTCGCGAAGGCGTCCATCAGTCCCGAGATCGTCGAGCCCTCCTTGGCCATCGTGACGAACAGCTCGCCCGGCATGCCGTCCTCATACAGCCCGACGGTCAGGTAGCCCTCGTGGCCCTGGATGTCGAACTTGTGAGTGATGGCTTTGCGCTCGTCGGGCAGCTTCCGCCGCACTGCGCGGTACTCCACCTCGACGGGCGCCGCCTTCTTCTTGTCCTTGTCGAGCGAGGTCGAGAGCGGCTGCGAGCGCTTGCAACCGTCGCGGTAGATCGCGATGC
>DASRWV010000016.1:0-28743 GCA_035687505.1 Nitrosotalea sp. | reverse complement strand
GCCCCGTTCATCACGACCGCCAGGCCGAGGAACAGGAACATTCCCGTATTTCCCAGCCAGATACGGCCGACCAGCACCAACAGGACTGTCATCAACGCCATCCAGAAGGCGGTCTTCAACAGCTTCATTACGCTGGATTCTTCCCAGCTCATAGCGACGTTAATCGCCAGTGGTCTCATGCGGTGGGCGCAACAGGGGCTACCGTCAGCGCCCATCCTCGCGTGCTTTCGTCCTTTCAAAGGCACCGTTGGTGCCAGACGTGTCGAATCGGCGAGTTCAAAGGCGCGTTTGGTGCCTGACGTGTCGAATCCAGCGCATCCAGGCCGGCTTGTGCCGGCCAGGCGGGGCTTTCCCGCCATTGCGCCCACGACTAAACCCAAGCGAGACCCAACACCCTCTTCATTGCACTGTCCTTTCGTTCTGCTCTGCTCATTGGCGCTCTTAGTTCGTGATCTCACGAGGCGTTGCGTTGACCCCTTGACCGACCCCCCAATTTCGTCCCCCGGGCCTTGGGTGGTGACACCGAACATCAATGGCTCTTTTCGTCGCACCTACACCTAACGGGCCCCTGGCCCGAAACGTAGCGTCGGCCCCATGGAAGATCAAAGGAAAGCGGTAGCTCGGATCTCGGCTGAGGCTTCGGCTTCTGCCGCCCTGGACGAAGTCTGTCGGTGGCTCATCGCGCGCCAGTCCAATCCGGTACGCCTCGACGTTGACGATCTGCCCGCGCTCGGCCAGGACTGCTGGCTCCGGCTTGCTCTCCCCGTCACCGCTCCACGTGCTGTGCTCTGCGCCCTCTGGCTGCTGGAGGACATCGACGCCGGCGGGTGCCTGATGACAGGTCACCTCCGATTCGTGGCCCATCCGACCGGACCAGATATCAGATTGAGCTTCAGCGGACGCACCGCGACCGCGATGCGACCAACGCTGCCCAGCCACGCGAACCACGCCGCGCGTCAGCTCCTGGAATTGATCGCGGCATCGATCGAACGCCCGCTCACAGCTGTCCGCCCCAGCCTGGCTTCCGCGTTCAACATCGCCGCAGCAATCTGAGGCGCGGCCGGAAAAGCCCTCGACGGATCGCCGGCGCCCATGCGGCTCATCTCCGGGTTCAGCTCCTGCGCTGCTCGCTCACGAGTGCTCAGACGCGCTCGCTCCGCTGCTCGTCGCACACCACTGGGGTCCCCGCGGCGAAGCCGCGGGAGGAGCCCCTGGATCGCCGAATCTCTCGCCGAGGGTTTTCGGCCGCGCCTCTAAACGCCGAGGATCCGGTGCAGCACGTCCGAGGTGCGCGCCTCGGCGGCCGGCAGCTCGGCGGCGATCCGGCCCTTTTCGATAAAGGCCGCGCGATCGGCCACCTTTAGCGCCATCTGGTGGTTCTGCTCCGCGAGCAGGATCCCCACGCCCGTGTCCCTGAGCGTTCGGATCAGCCCCGCCAGGCCATGAACGATCACCGGAGCCAGGCCTTCGGTCGGCTCGTCCAGCAAGATGACTTTCGGGTTCAGCATCAGGCCGCGGCCGACGGCGAGCATCTGACGCTCTCCTCCGGACAATCCGCCCGCCAGGTTGGCTCGAAGCTGCTGGAGCTTGGGGAACACTTCGTAGACGCGTTCAACAGTCCAGCTCGCAGCACCGCCGGCTCCAGGCGCGCGCGCTGCTATTTGCAAGTTCTCGGCCACGGTTAGAGGCGCAAAGCACCGCGCCCCCGACGGAACGTAAGCAATCCCCGATTGCGCACGCCTGAAAGCAGGCCACCTCCCCACCTCGACCCCATCGATGACGACGCTTCCGGTGGTCCCGGCGATGAGCCCGACGATGCCCATGATCGTGGTCGTCTTGCCCGCGCCGTTGCGGCCCAACAATGCGAGCACCTCGCCCCGGCCGACCTTCAGCCCCAGGTTGAAGACCACGTGGCTCTTGCCGTACCGGACTTGCAGATTCGATACCTCAAGCACTTGCGCCGACCTCCGTCTGGGGTGGATCCAGATCGATGTCGCCGAGGTAGATTTTCTGGACTTCGGGATTCGATCGGATCGCCTCCGGGGTTCCCTCCGCGAGCACGCGTCCTTGATGCATAACGGTGACCACGTCGGCGATCCCGAAGACTATGTCCATGTCGTGCTCGCAGAAGAGCAGCGTGAGTCCCTGCTGAGCGACGACTCCATTGACCAGCTCCATCGCCCGCTTGGTCTCGTAGGGCGACATGCCGGCGGTCGGCTCATCAAGGAGCAGGAGACGGGTTCCAAGTGCAAGCGAGATTGCGAGCTCGAGCGCGCGCTGGTCGCCGTGCGACAGAAGGCCTGCGTTGAGAGTTGATGAAGGACCAAGGCCGACCGCATCGAGAAGCTGCATCGCTTCGTCCTTGTACCTGCGGTCGGCAATGCCAAATGGGCGGACCGTATCGCCGCGGTGCGCGAGCATCGAGTACTGAAGGTTCTGCAGGACCGTCAGCTTGGGGAAGATGTTGGTGATCTGGAAAGCGCGACCGATGCCAAAACGGGAAAGTTGGTGAGGTCGGCGCCCGGTGATATCGACCCCGCCGAAAACGACCTTGCCTGAATCCGGGCGGATCTGGCCGGTCAAGAGATTGAACAGCGTCGACTTGCCGGCGCCATTGGGCCCGATCACCGCGTGGCGCCGGCCTTCGAGCACGTTCAGGCTCACACCGTCGACAGCCTTCAACCCCCCGAAGCGTTTGCTGAGCCCATCCACCCGCAGCAGGGTGGCACCGCTCGAGCGCTCAGCCTGGGATTTGACCGGCCGGATCGCCAGTATTTTCGAGACATCGATGCGTCCGAGCGCCTGATCGGTCGTTTCCTCTTGGGGCTCGCGCGAGCTCCTGCGCCCGGCCGCGAGGCGGCGTATGCCATCGAGCGCGGAGCCCAACCCACCCGGAGCCACCAGCACGATGCCGAGCACTATCGCGCCGAGGACTATGTCGAACTGCGCCGGAAGGCTCTTGCCGACGCTGTTGGCGAGCCAGGTGTAAACGGCGGCCCCAAGAGCTGGACCAAGAAATGTTCCGCTGCCGCCCAGCAGGGTCACAACTATCGGGTGTGCGCTTTCCGTCCACTTCATCAAATCCGGGAAAGCCTGGTTGTCGTAGATCGCGAACAGCGCGCCGGCCACGCCGGCGAACGCGGAGGAGATGGTGAAAACGGCCAGCTCGTAGCGCTTCACATTGAGTCCGATCGAGGCCGCTCGCAATCGGTTCTCGCGAATCGCAAGCAGAGCCGCACCGAATGGCGACCGGACCAGGCCGAACATGATCAGAAGGCACGCCGCAACAACAGCGGCGACGAAGTAGTACAGGACCGTTGGATTGGTCAGGAAGTCCGGCAGCGAGATGCCGTGGATGCCGTTGTCACCGCCGGTGAACGAGTACCACTCGAACGCGATGACGTAGCACACCTGTGAGATGGCGAGGGTCAGCAGCGAGAAGTAAAGGCGGACCGCGCGGAGCGAGATGAAGCCTGTGACCAGGCCGGCCAGTCCCGCCACAAGTGGCGAGAGCACGAGTCCCTGCAGGACCGTCCAATGCAGGTCCTGATACAGCAACGCAACGGTATAAGCGCCAATTCCGTAGTACGCCGCATGCGCGAAAGAGACCATGCCTGTGTACCCAAGCATCAGGTTGTAAGAGATCGCCCACAACGCAAGGACCAGAGCCGAGGTTCCGAGCACCCCCACTGTGTACTTGGCGCTGATGGAGTCAGGGCTGACGATCTCGACGAGACCCGCCAGCGGTGGCAGGGCCACGGCGAACGCGATGAGGATAGCTGCCGCCACCCAGCGCAGACCCTCGGGCGTGCGCAATCGCGCGAGTGACGGTATCAACTGGTTTCCGGCCGGCCGAACAGGCCCCACGGCCGGATCATCAAGACGACCGCCATCAGCACGAAGATGAAAGCCAGCGACCACCTCGAGGTCTGCGGAAACATGATCCCGAAGGATGTCGCCAGGCCGACGATCAATGCGCCGACAAACGACCCCGTCAGGCTGCCGAGGCCTCCGATCACGCTGATCGCAAAGGCGGCCACAAGGACGTCGGTGTCCATGCCAAGGCCGACCGCCTGGTCGGGACTGATCAGCACACCTCCAAGGGCTGCTAGGCCGGCGCCGATCATGAACACGGTAGTGAAGAGGCGCGCCACGTTCACGCCGGAAGCGTTCAAGAGCTCAGGGTCGGCGACAGCGGCCCGAACGTTGCGGCCCAGGGTTGTGCGGTACAGGAGCACGTACAGTCCTGCCGCGACGACCAGCGCCGCGAACATCAGAAAGAGCTTGTACGTCGGAAAGGTGAGCGTGCCCAGGGAAACGCCACCGGTGAGAAAGTCAGGAGGCCGGATGATGCGGTTCTGGCTGCCGAACACGATCCTGACTCCGCCCGCGAACACCAGGACCAGCGCGTACGTCGCAAGCAGCTGCAGCAGATGCTCGCGCCCGTAGAGGCGCCGGAGCACAAGGACCTCGATCAGCGCGCCGATCAGCGCCACCGCCACTGGCGCCAGCACCAGAGCGAGCACGAAGCCGATGGTCGGCTGTGAGAACACGCCGACTATGGCGGTCGTGAGAAATGCCCCGACCATATAGAGCGAGCCGTGGGCCATGTTGATTACGCGCAGGGCTCCAAAGACCAGGGACAGCCCGGAAGCAACCAGGAAGAGGACGCTGGCCGCCGAGAGCCCCGCCAGAACTGTCAGGGCCACTGTGCTCGAGCTCATCCCAACGCGTCCCCCAGAAAACGCTGGTGCAGCGTCCGAGACGCTGCACCAGCCGCTTGATTTCAGCTAGCTAGCAGGTTGAAGTTTCTTGACGTCGGTTTCGGGCATGAGGAGCGACGCGCCCGGCACCAACGTAGCCGTCGCGAAGGTCGGGAACGGGTAAGCGGGGTTGGCGGCAGTCACGCCCACCCATTCTGGTACGTCCGCCTGGTGGTCGATGGTGCGAATGGTGAACGTGCCTCGCAGTCCCTTGAACGGCTGGCCGACGATCTTGGCCATCACTTTGTCGGCGGCAAAGTCACCCGCCTTGTTGGCGGCATTGGCCCAGAGGTTGTAGGCGTCGTAGCCCATGATCGCCCACTCGGAGGGGAACTTGAGGAAGCGAGCCTGATAGCGCTGAACGAAGTCCTTGTTCTCAGGCGTGTCGATCGCGTAGAAGGGCGCCCTTGCGTATCCGAGCAAGTTCGTCGGGAAGCTCTTGCCCAGCGTCTGAAGATCATCGGTCGATGTCAGAGTTGAGAACGAGACTTTGTTGAAGAAGTCGAAGGGCGTGGCCTGCGTAACGAAAGTGACGAGGTCGCCTGAGTAGATGTTGGAGTAAACAATGTCGGGTTGGGCGGCGAGGATCTTGTTGATGTATGAGGTGTAGTCGGTCGCGCCAAGCTTGGGATAGTCCTCCCCGATGATCGTCGCCGACGGGTTGATCTCCTTCAGCCTTGCCTTGAACGCGTCGGCCTCAGTGTGGCCAAAGCTGTAGTCCGGCGCGATGATGTAGTACTTCTTGTACTTGGTCTGCGCACCCAGGTAGTTGGCGATCGCCCTGCCTTCCATATATGTGTTGGGCACGACAGACGCGATGTACGGCTGGAACTTCGTGGTTGTCAGGTTGAAGTCGTTGCAGGTGAACGTAATGAACGGGATGCTGTTCTGCTTCGCGATTGGGCTCTCAGCCAGGCACACCCCCGAGCTGACAGCGCCGAACAGCGCCACGACCTTGTCCTCGAGGATCAGCCGTTTCGCGTTATCGGTTCCGCGCGAAGCCACGGCAGCGTCATCGGCCTGATCCAGCTCGATCTTGTAGCCATTGACTCCACCTTTGTTGTTGACCTCATCGATCGCCATCTGAATGCCGTTGAGGCCGGCCTGCCCGTAGCTGGCGACGCTTCCGGTCAGCGATGTCGACAGACCCACCTTCTTGGTGCCCTTGAAGGTGGTTCCTCCGCTAGTCGTCGTTCCTCCACACGCGCTCGCCACAAGCAGAAGCGCGGGGAGCACGACAAGGACTCTCTTGCTCAGGGTCGGCCAGTTCAACTTCCAAATCCTCCTTCGAATACACGAGCTTCTCTGCTGGTCATCAATGGGCCAGCCATCCGGCATCAAGGGTCATTGCTGCGCCTGTCATCGACCACGCACTGTCAGCGCAGAGGAAGCCGACAGCGCGCGCGACCTCCTCGGGTTCGATCAAACGCTTCACAGCATTCCGTTCGAGCAGAACGTTCTCGACCACGTCGGATTCCGCAATGCCGCGAATCCGGGCCTGATCGACGATCTGCATTTCCACCAGCGGAGTCCGCACATATGACGGGCAAACAGCGGTAACACTGATGTTCCCGCCGCGGGCGGCGGCCTCCAGGGCGACGGTCTTGGTCAGGCCGAGCAGGCCGTGCTTCGCCGACACGTAGGCCACCTTGTACGGGGAGGCAACGAGGCCGTGAACCGAAGCCACGTTGATGATCCGGCCCCAGCCTCGCTCATACATAGCTGGTATCAAAGACCTGATCAGCAGGAATGGGGCCGTGAGCATCACCGCCAGCAGCCGATCCCACTTTTCCACCTCGAAGCTCTCGACCGGGTTCACGTGCTGCAGCCCGGCGTTGTTGACGAGGATGTCGACCCTGCCCACATCCCGCGCCAGGCGCTCGACTTGAACCGGGTCGGACAGGTCGGCCGCGATCGCGCCGGCGCCGTCGAGCCCATCGGTCAGCACCGCCAAGGGCGCCGGATCGAGGTCGCTGAAGGTGACCCGGGCGCCCAGGCTTGAAAGGTGCTGGGCAACCGCCTTTCCGATGCCTGAAGCGGCCCCGGTGACCAGGGCGTGCTTGCCGCGCAGAGGGGTTTCGCCGCCAACACGCAAGGTTGAAGCGCCCACCATCTCCACAAGGCCGGACGCTACTACCAAAAGTCAGCGCTGGACTTGGTCGCATGATACAAATTAACCGGTAAGAGTTGGCCGATTCACTGCTTACATCTGTACCGCACAGACGGAAACGTCGAATTCGTCTCCACGGCTACCCGCTGGAGGAGGTGGCCGATGCCGAGCAGCTGCGCGTCCTGCGTCAGGCCGCCGAGCGGCAGGAGGCGGAGGCGGACCGGATCTCGACCGCGATCTTCGAGCGGTTGCGGTCCGAGATCCCGGCCTATGGGGCGATCCAGGACCCCGAGCTGATCCGGGACGTCCAGGCGGTTTCGGCCGCCATCGTGACCATCTGGCTGCGGGCGATCAAAACCGGCGAGATCGACGAGGACGAGCTCACCCCCATCCACCAGGGAGCCCGCCGCAGGGTGAGGCAGGGCGTCGACCTCCAGTCCGTGTTGAAGGCCTACCGGGTGGCGATCCGCGTCATGTGGCGGGAGCTTCTCCAATCACCGGAGTGGCAGAGCCCAGAGCTCTCGCCGCTGCTCGCGGTTCTCGCCGAATGGGCGCTGGACTTCACCGATGCGATGACCACCGAGGTCGACACCGCTTATCTGGACGAGCAACGGCGCCTCGCGGGCGAGGCGGAGCTGCGTCGTTCGTCACTCCTCGAGCTCGTCCTGGCGGGCCGGCCGGAAGAAGCTCGGTTGGAGCTGATGCCCGACCTCCGCAGGTTGCACGTGGTGGTGGTGGCAGAGGTCTCCGATGACGTGCCCATGGAAAGGCTCGACCAGGTAGGCGCCGTGCTGGAGCGTCATGCCCAGGCCAAGTTATGGACGGTGAGACGCAAGTCGGTGGTAGCTGTGCTCCGAAGAGGATCGGCCGAGAAGCGGGACGTGACCATGCAGCTTCTCGAGGATCTTGTGGCTTCCGAACGAATCGTGACCCGCATCGGCTTAGGCGGCGATTCGGCCGGACCTGACACCACGCCGCTGAGCTACGCGGAGGCACACGACGCGCTGCGGATCGGCAGTGCGCTCTTCGGTGACTCCCGGCGGGTCCACGATTTCACCGCGCTGGGCCAGTACGGCATCGCATTGAAAGAGCCGCTCGCCGCCGCGAGGTGGGCCGACAGCGTGCTTGCCGAGCGAGCGGCGGGACTCAAAAAGTCATGGTCCGTCCCAACCCTGGAGAGCTACCTCGTCCAGCGCGGCAACCTCAAGCTCGTCGCGCGCGAGCTCGGTGTTCACATCAACACCGTCAAGTACCGCCTCGCCATCCTGCGCAGCCAGCTGACGACGCGGATCGACGATGGTGACGTGGCGGTTGAGCTCCTCTTTGCCCTGCGCCTGAAAAAGGTCTTGAGCACCAACCTCTCGAATCAATAAAGTACTTGCCGTGGGCGGTATCGCCGCTGAAGAGACGTTTGACGGCACCTTTCCGTTCAAGGCGCATTTCACGACCAAGCCCGGATTCCGCATGCACTTCGTGGATGAGGGCGCCGGCGAGCCAATCGTCCTGATCCATGGCGAGCCCACCTGGTCTTACCTCTACCGAAACTTCATCCCGGACCTGTCACGCAACTTTCGGGTCATCGCGCCGGACAACATGGGGTTCGGCAAATCGGAAACGCCGGCCGACGCCGACTACACGCTGGACCGGCACGCGCGAAACCTGGGGAGCCTGATCGAGGAGCTCGACCTTCGCGACGTGACCCTCGTGATGCAGGACTGGGGCGGCCCGATGGGCGCTGTCGTCGCCTCGAGATACCCCGACCGGATGAAGCGGTTCGTGGCGATGAACACGATCTTCGGCACTGACCGCAACGTACGCGAGGACCGGCTGACTCCATGGTTTGAGGCGATCAAGACGATGGAGGAGGCGGGCCAGCTCGAGGCTGTGCTCGGCAACCTTAGGTACTTGATCGGCGGAATCATGATGACGCTGGGCCTGCAGCGGCGTGACGTTGTGACCGACACGTGGCTGCGGGCCTACGCAGCAGCCTTCCCAACCTTTGAGGAATGCCGCGGGGCAATCGCCTTTCCGCTGGAAGGCCTGCACCTCGAGCGGATTCGCGAAACGTTGGTCGCGGCTCTTCCGGGTCTATACAAGCTCGGCCAGGCCGGAGTGCCGGCGATGATGATCGAAGGCATGCAGGACCGCGGGATCTGGCCGCATGTCGCGATTGCCGGCTTCCGCGCCTTTTTTCCCCATGGCACCGTGCACGAGCTTCCGAATGCGGGGCACTTCGTCCAGGAGGATGCGCCCGAGGTCATCGTCCCGCTGATCGAAGAGTTCTGCCTGAGGACTAAGTAGAGGGACGCGCCGGTGCGTGGGGCGGCGCCCAAAAGACCAGCACGCGCAGGTCTTCTTCGATGCTGTGAAAGTGGTGCTCAACCCGCGCTGCGACGAAGACCAGGCTGCCTTCCTTGACAGGCCGATCTTCTTCCGCGACCCGTATGGTGGCGCGGCCGCTCAGCACGTAGTAGACCTCGTCCTCGAGGTGCGGTCGCTGGCGGTCGGTCGATCCCTGAGGCCAGATCGCCAGGCCGACGCTCAGCTTGTCGGAGGCAAGGAAGTCGACATAGCCATGGCCTTCGGCGTCGCGAGGCTGGGGATCGAGCTCGGGAATCTCGTGCGCTTCCACCGTCATGTCGTAAGACGGTAACAGCGGCGATTCTCGGCGAGGTGCTAGGACTTAGTAGAGCTAACGGTGGCGGTGCGCGCCAATCGGCATTGACCCTGACAGGTACTCGAGCTCCCGAGGGGTGAAGGCGCTCAAATGACTTGCCTCCTGGTTGGCATCGCCACCAATAGGAGTTGTAACAGTCAAAGACTGTCAGGTCGCCATACCGAGGCACTGCTTCTCAGCCATCAATTAATAGGGGTTACGGTGAGTTTCGATCGCTCGATTTTGCCCATGGCGTTGCGCGGCAGGCTGCCCACCACCACGATTCGCCGTGGACATTTATATGTCGCGAGGCGCTCGCGAGCGAACGCGATGAGCTCTTCCGCGACGAGCGGATGCGTCTTCGATGGAACGACGAAAGCCGTGACCTCTTCACCCCAGGCCTCGCTTGGGACGCCGGCAACGGCAACCTCTTCGACCGCGGGATGAGACTCGAGGACGATCTCCACCTCACGCGGGTAGACATTGAATCCGCCGGAGATGATCAGCTCCTTGAGCCGGCCGCGGATGGCGAGAGTGCCGTCTTCGCCGATCTCCCCCACGTCGCCGGTCATGAAAAAGCCGTCGGGCGTGAAGGCTTCCCTGGTCGCGGCTTCGTTGCGCCAGTAACCCTTGAAAACCTGGCCTCCCTTGAGCAGCACCTCGTCCTTGTCGCCGATCTTGACTTCCACTCCCGGAAACGGAATGCCGACGCGGCCGGGTTGTCGAGGGCCGTCGTAGGGATTGGTGATCACGATTCCACCCTCCGTAATCCCGTAGCGCTCGACAGGTGGCTGACCCAGCAGGCGCTCGCACCGCTCGAAAAGCGGGGGCGGCAGCGGCGCTGACCCGGACACGAAAAGGCGAACGTGGGTGAGGTCGGTCGGGTGCTCCTCCAGCCAGTCCAGCAGCCGCTGGTACATTGCGGGCACCCCGAAGAACATGGTCCCCCGCATCTCATCTCGCCGGGTCAGCTCGGCGACCACGGCTTGCGGCGAGAAGTGAATGAGCGTGGCGCTGCCTCCGCTCAACAGCGTGCCGTGGAGGCCCATGCCTAGGCCGTGGAGGTGGAAAAGCGGAAGCGCGTGCACGAGGATGTCGGCGCTGGTCCAACGCCACATCTCGATTGCCCCGCGAGCCTGCGCCAGCAGGCCACCGTGGTCGAGGACCGCGCCTTTCGGCCGCCCCGTCGTTCCCGACGTGTAGAGAATCGCGGCAGGGCTCTCCGAGATGAGGTCCGGCATCGGTGGCGGCACACCATGCGGAGGCTCGTGCACGTTCACAGCACGCCTGCCGAGCCCCTCTACGGTGGCGGCGCGCTCCTCATCCGTGATGACGAGCAAAGGGTCGGCGTTGGTGACGATGTGCTCGACTTCAGCTGAGCGGTAGTCCGGGTTCATCGGCACGACGCAGGCCCCGGATCGCTGTGCGCCGAGATACGCGATCACCCAATCGAGCGAGCTGGCGGCGTACATGCCAACTCGATCCCCGGGCTTGACCCCGAGCTCGTGGAGCCCGCCAGCGACCTGCTCCGCATCGGTCCGCAGCTCGTCTCGCGTGACATGGCGGTCTCCGGACCTGAGAACGACATCACGGCCGCCTTTCAGCAGCTCAACGGGCAGGATCCCCGACCGGAGGCGATGCCGGGTCGCCTCGATCTCCTCAGTCGGCATGAAGGTGGCCCTCCTCCCCACCCCTCGGACCCCTAAACGCCGGGGACCTCCCCACGAGTGGGGAGGTGACTTCTCTCTCCCCACCCGCCGGCTTCGCCGGCGGCCTCCCCACAAGTGGGGAGGCGACTTCTGCTACTTGCCTTTCCACTGCGCTGGGCGCTTGGCGAAGAACGCTTCGATCCCCTCTTTGAAGTCCTCGCTCATGTAGGCCTTGAGCACCAGGTCGGAGCCTTCCGGTGGGGTCATCTGAACGCGGATGCGGCGCAGCGCCTCTTTCGCAGTCTCCAGCGTGAGCGGCGCATGTTTGCAGAGCGTGGAGGCAATCTCCATTACCCTCGCCTCGAGCCCTTCTTCAGTAGACACCACCTCGTTGACGAGACCGATCGCAGCCGCCTCCTCGGCGCCTACGAGCCGGGCCATGAAGATGATCTCCTTCACGCGGGCGGCGCCGATCAACATGGTCAGACGCGCGTAGTTGGCCATCGACAGCGTGTTGCCGAGCGTGCGCGCGATCGGAAATCCGTACTTGAGCGATGGCGTGCAGATTCGAAGGTCGCACGCGCCCGCGATGCCGGCGCCGCCGCCGGTGCAGGCGCCGGCGATCGCCGCAATCGTCGGCACGCGCACGGTTTCCAGCGCATTCAGCACTCCATCCATCCGCTCCTCGTAGGCGAGCGCATCCTCTTCTTTGTCGAACGCGCGGAACTGCGAGATGTCGGTGCCCGCAGCGAACGCGCGCCCACCCGCGCCGGTGAAAACGACCACGCGCACCGACCGGTCGGCGTTGACCTCGAGGCAGACCTTGCGGATCTGCTCGTACATCGCGAACGTGAGCGCATTGCGCGCCTGCGGGCGGTTGAGCGTCACCCAGACGATCTCGCCTGCGTCCCCGCGCCGCTCCTCGAGCAGCTCGGGCTGAACCTGCTCCTCAGCTTTTTTCTTCATACCCCGCCAAGGACCCCCTTTGCCTTGAGTACGGCGATCTCGGCGTCGGTCCGCCCGAGCGCCTTCAACACCTCCGCAGTGTGCTCCCCCAGCCCCGGGCCGGCCCGTCCCTGTAGGACTGGTGTCTCCGAGAAATGGATCGGTGACCCGATCTGCTCGATGTCGCCCAGCTTCGAGTGCCTACCTTTCCAAAAGAAGTCGCGAGATTGCAGCTGGGGGTCGTTGGCGACCTGGTCGTAGGTCTGGATCTGGGCACAGGGAACACCAGCCTTCTGGAGGAGCGACACCCAGTGTGCCCGCGGCTCGCGCGAGGTTACCTCTTCGATCATCGGGATCAAAATGTCCCTGCGGGCGTGCCGCGAGGTGATGTCCTTGAACCGCTCCTGATCCGCCCACTCCGGATGGCCGAGCACCTCGCAAAACGAGCGCCAGGTGCGTTGGCTGGTGGCTCCGGCCGTGAAGTAGCCGTCAGCTGCGCGCATGGCCTGGTACGGAGCCGCAATCTGGTGCGCCGAACCAAGCGGTTTCGGAACCTCCCCTGTCGCGAAGTAGCGCCCCGCCTCCCACACCTCGAGCGACACGCCCGATTCGAAGAGCGACACGTCGATGAATTGGCCGCGGCCAGTCTGTTCTCTGACGCGCAGCGCGGCGAGCGCGCCGATGGTGCCGTAGAGAGCACAGACCAGGTCGCAGATCGGCACGCCAACCTTGACCGGGTTGCCACCAGGCTCGCCGGTGATCGACATCAGGCCGCTCATCGCCTGGGCCATGATGTCCAGGCCCGCGAGCTCGGAGTACGGTCCGGTCTGGCCCCAGCCCGAGGCGGCGACGTACACCAGGCGGGGGTTGAGGGCCGAGAGGCGCATGTAGTCGAGCTCGAGGTCAGCCATCGTGCCGGGCCGCAGGTTCTCGACCATGACGTCCGCGTTACGGACGAGCTCGCGGAAAAGCTCCTTTCCCTCGGGCGCCTTGAGGTTGACCGCTACCGATCGCTTGTTCCGATTGAGCCGGATGAAAGGCGACGATTCGCCATCCAAAAAGGGTCCCGAGTCGCGCGCGCTGTCGCCGCCGATGGGGTTCTCGACCTTGATCACGTCGGCGCCGAGGTCGGCCAGCTGCATCGCGCAAAAGGGGCCGGCCATGTAGACCCCGACCTCCACAACCCTGATGCCGGTCAGCGGATGGTTTGGCTTCTGGACGCTCACGACCGTATGACGACGCGACAGTGCTGAATGGGCAGAAATAGGGTTGCCTCGTGGTCGACCTGGACCTCGAGCGTGGGGGGCGCCGTCACGCGCACGCGGGGTTGGCCGGCGCCGAGCTCGACCTGGTAGTCGCGTGTTTCACCGAGGTATGCCGCGCGCGCCACGCGGCCTTTGATCTCATTGACAGCGCCGCCATTCGGCCGTTCGAAGAACAACTGGTGGGGTCGGATGCAGACCGCGACCTCCTCGCCCGGTGCACACCCGGTCTCATCCTGCGCCTGCACCTTGACGCCCATTCCGTCGAGCTCGACCACACCCTTCGAGACGATCTTTCCCAGCAGGGTGTTGGTTCGACCGATGAAGGCGGCCACAAACTCGGTCGTCGGGCGCTCGTAGACCTCGTAGGGGGTTGCCACCTGCTCGACATGGCCGAGGTTCATGACTGCGATCCGGTCGGCCGTGACCATCGCCTCGGCCTGGTCGTGCGTCACGTAGACCATAGTGATACCGGTCTCATCGTGTAGCCGCCGGACCTCGAAGCGCATCTCCTCTCTCAAGTTCGCGTCGAGGTTGGAGAGCGGCTCATCGAGGAGCAGGATGTCGGGTTCGACGACCATCGCGCGTGCCAGCGCAACGCGCTGCTGCTGGCCACCGGAAAGCTCGGCAGGGTACCTGTCGGCGAGCTGGTCGAGGCGCACAGTGGCGAGGGAGCGGTCGACTCTGCGCTTCAGCTCAGCCCGCGGCACGCGCCGCACCTCGAGCCCGAAGGCGACGTTTTCCCGGACCGTCTTGTGGGGCCAGACCGCATACGACTGGAAGATCAACGACATGTTCCGCCGCTCCGGCGGGACGACCGAGTGGCTCGTCGAGACCACGCGGTCGCCGACACGGATCTCGCCACCATCCGGTTTCAGGAAGCCGGCCAGGAGCTGGAGCGTCGTCGTCTTACCGCAGCCGGACGGTCCGAGCAACGCCATCACCTCGCCGTCCTCAACGTCGAGGTCGATGTCGTGCAGGGCGACGCTTTCGCCGTACACCTTGCGCAGCTGAGTGATCTTGATTCCGCTCATGAGGGCCGAGACACTCTAGCGGTGATTATGCGTGCGACGTGCGGGCGGTCACATCACGGCCCATGAAGCGATATGCAACGACCACGATCGCAAAGGTGATCAGCATCATCAGGATCCCCATCGTCGAAACCGCCTCATAGTTTCCCGCGTCCGAGAAGTCGAAGATCACGGTCGTGATCACGTGCGTCTTGGGCGTGAACAGAAACACTGAGGCGGACAGCTCGCGAAGCGCTGGGATGAATACCAGCAACCAGCCGGAGAGGATGCCACGCCGGAGCAGCGGAAGGGTGATCTCCCAGATCGAGCGCAGGCGGCCGGCGCCGAGCGTGCGAGCCGCGTTCTCGAGGTCGATGTTGATGCCCTGCAGGATCGACTGTCCGTTGGAGAAGGCAATCGGCAGGAATCGGGTCGCGTAGGCCACGATCAGGATGAATGCGGTTCCGTAGAGGAGCAGCGGAGGGTGGGAGTAGGCGGCCAGGAAGCCGATCGCAAGCACGATCCCCGGCACGACGAATGGGGCCATCGCAACGAATCCGAGCATCGGCGCGAACGGAACCAACCGGCGCACGACGAGGTAGGCGACCAGCGTCGCAACGATGACGGCGAGGGTGGCGGCTGCGGCGCTGTACTCCAGCGAGTGCTCGATCGCGTTTCGCGTCGTCGGGTTGTCGAAGATCGCCCACTTGTACCAGTAGAGCCCGAGGTTTCCCGGCGCGAACACGCCCTTGCCCCACACACGTTGGAGCGAGACCACGAGCAGCGCGAAGTAGGGCAGCAGAACCGAGAGGAAGGGCGGGACGAAGGCAAGGATCGCGAACGGCCAGCGCCAGCGCCCGAGCGCCATCCGGCGCCGGACGCCGCCCTTACCGCTAACCGTGACAAACCGGCGGCGGCCGAGCAGGCGGCGCTGCACCCAGAGCAGCGTGACCGTGACCAGAAGGAGCGGCATTGCGTAGGCGGCGGCGACCTCAATCCGCGGCGGGAACTCCGAGAAGAAGAGATACAGCTGCGTCGTCATCACCTGCTCGCGGGCCGGGATCATCAGGAAGGCGGGCGGCCCAAAGAGCTCCAACGCCTCCAGGAAGGAGAGAACGAAGCCGGCCAGGATTGCCGGCAGCGCCAGCGGCAACGTGATCGAGAAGGTGGTCCGGAACGTGCCGGAGCCCAGAGTCGTAGCGGCGTCCTCGAGCTCGGAAGACATCAACTCGAGCGTCGCCGAAACGAACGAGAACGTGTACGGAATCGAGTAGAGCGCGATGACGAAGATGCAGCCGCCCAGCCCGTAGATGTTGAAGATCGGGTGGTCGATGTTGAAGAGGCCGCGGATCCAGTTATTGATCATTCCCGAGTTGGGCGCGGCCAGGAAGATCCACGCGTTTGCACCGAGGAAGGACGGCGTGACAAAGCCGGCGAGGATCAGGGGCCGCAGCAGCCTGCGGCCCGGCAGGTCGGTCCGCGAAACGAGCCAGGCCAGCGGCGTGCCGACCGCGACGGCGATGAACGCAACCGCGAACGCCATCTTGAAAGAGTTGACGATGGGGTCGCGGAGGTACGAGTCCGTGAAGGCCGATTTGTAGTTCTCGAAGGTCAATCTCAGGGTCACCGAGTCCTGGAACGAGGTCAAGATGAGCCAGCAGATCGGGACCAGCACCATGAAGGCCAGGACGACCACGGCCGCCAGGAAGAGAAGTGAGGAAGCTTCTGGGCGCGAGCGCCAGCGGGCGCCTACCAACCGTCTTGTTGAAACCACTTCTGGGCCGCGGCGACACCCGACCCGAGCTCGACCTTCTCACCGGCCATGTCCAGTGCCAGCTCCACGCCGCCTAGCGTGGCCAGGACCTCGAGCTCGTTGAGCGCGCCAAGGTGCCCGATGCGGAACACTTTTCCCTTCAGCCTGGCCAGCCCGGCGCCCAGGGAGAGGTTGAGGTGGGCCTCGGAGAGCCGGAGGAGCTCGTCGGTGTTGGCGGTTTCGCAGACCACCGCAGTCAGCGAGTTGGACATTCGCTCGCGCTCGTGGCAGAGAAACGCCATGTCCCACGCCTCGACGGCGCGCCGCACACCTTCGGCCAGCCGGCCGTGCCGGCGGTAGACGTTGTCCAGCCCTTCCTCGTTGAGCATCCGCAGCGCCTCGCGCAAACCGTACATCTCGAGGGTAGGCGGCGTTGCGGGGAAGTAGCCCGCCTCCATCGCAGCCAACAGCGGGCCCCAGTCGTAGAAGCTCCGCGGCGTGGTCACCTTCTTGGAGCGCTCGAGCGCGCGCGGCGACACGCAGCAGATGGCCATACCGGGTGGAAGCATCAATCCTTTCTGGGAGCCGGTCAGGGCGACGTCCACCCGCCATTCGTCGAAATGGAATTCCATCGAACCCAGGGACGAGACCGTGTCCACCAGTAGGAGCGGGTCTTGCCCGGAGGCATCGATCGCGCGCCGGATACCGGCGATATCGGACGTGACGCCAGTCGAAGTCTCGTTGTGCACAACCTGGATCGCCGCGTGGCCCTTCAGCTTGGAGGCCACGAGCTCGGGCGACACAGCGTCGCCCCAGCGCACGTCCACGAGGTCGACCTTGATCCCGAACTTGTCAGTGACCTCCGCGAACTTCTCAGCAAAGATGCCGTTGTTGAAGGCGAGGACCCGATCCCCAGGGTTGAGCGTGTTGACGACCGCGGCCTCCCAAGCACCGGTTCCCGACCCGGCCCACAGCGCGACCCGGCCTTCTTCGGTGCCGAAGACGCGACGAAGGTTCGCCACCACCTCCAGCGTGATCTCCGGCAGCTCCGGGCCACGGTGGTCGATGACAGCACGGTCCATCGCACGCAAGACCCTGTCGGGGACGTTGGTCGGCCCCGGGATCTGCAGGAAATGGCGGCCGGATTGAGTCTTCGGAGCTTTGCTAGACACCCATCACCGAGCGCCACTTTCGAATGGCGTCCGGAAGTTGGTTCGTGAGCTGGTCGACGGTATTGCTCAGGATCTTGATCTTGGACAGCACCGGGACGCCGCTCGGTGGGGCGACATCCTCACGCAGGGGGTAGTTGAAGGTGCTCACAAGGGCTTGCGAGTATTCCTTCGAGTACATGAAGTTGGTGAACAGCTGAGCCGCGTTGGGGTGCTTGGAACCCTTGATGATGCCGACAGGGCCGGGCACGATCACCGCGCCGTCGTCCGGGAACTTGATGTCGATAGGCACGCCATTCGCCTTGGAGGCGAGGCTGAAGTTGTCCGGGCCGGCGCCGACCTGTCGCTCACCCGACTTGATGTCGGTGACAGTGTCGTTGACCGACCGGTTGATCTTCGGGTTCGTGTTCTTGAAGTCGTTCAGCCAGGTGTCCCCGTAAGTGCGGAGCATGGCGGTGGCCCACTGTCCGACGTAGCCCGAGAATCCGGGGTGGCCGGTAGTCGTCTTGTCTTTCCAGGCGGAGCTGGCGAACTCCTTCCAGCTCGCGGGCGGCGTCGATACCTTGTCTGTCCGGTAGTTGATGACGACGAACCCGATTGCGCCCAGGTGGTAGTAGTGGTCGGCATTCAGGTTCTGGAACTGCTTGGGCAGCAAACCGAGGTCCGGCGGTGTGAACTGAGTCAGGTTGTTCCCCTTGATCAGCGGCGGGTAGTGTGCCTCGTCCGTCGAGCAGAAGACTTCGCAGTCGGTGCTCCCCGCCTTCAGGTCCTGGTTGAGGCGCGTGTTGAGGACCTGCGCCGTCTGGCGCAACAGGTTGACCTCGATGCCCGGGTACTTGGCTTTGAATGCCGCCGCCATCTTCTCTGCGGCGGACTGCTCGTAATGAGCCGTCCACCAGGTCACCGAGCCTTCGGCTTTGGCTGCCGCGTAGAGCTTGCTGACGTCCTTCTCGACCGGCCCCACTGGCGCCGGCGTGCCGCCGCAGGCCTCCAGCAGCGCGCCAATACCGCCTGTCGCGGCGAGTGTCGCCGCGCCGCCGGTCCACACGATGAAGTCGCGACGAGTCAGGTTGTTTTTCATCGGCATGGAACGTTAGTCGTTACCCGGCAAAAATGCCGGTGCTCCAGGAAATACCCGTCAACGTCCACAATTTCCTCCCCACTAAAGCACCGTCTGCTGCCACCAAGTCTATATCCCGCTCCCGCATCAATAAGGCCTTCTTGTTTCTGCGATACGGAGCACGCGATCTGTTCAGCGGAACCTACAGCACGTTGCCGCCGCCGTCAAGACGAATAGGATTATCGGCGTGGCGGAACAGGTGAAGGCCGCGCAGAACATCCCGCTGATACGCCGGGACCTTGGCGGCGTCCAGGCGGTCGAGCGGTCGTTGAGTCTCCTCGAGAAGGTCGTCGCAGCGGGCGGAGAGATCGGTCTCCGCGAGCTGGGTCAGGCCAGCGGCCTTCCGGTCGGCACCACGCATCGCCTGCTGAAGGCACTCGTCAATCAGGGGTTCGTGAGCCACAACCCTTTGACGAGGCGGTACGGAGTCGGGCCGACGGCGCTTGCGATGGCCGCCAAGATCGGCTCGTCGCGCAGCCTCACGCAGCTTGCCATGCCCTACCTGCAGAAGCTGGTCGAGCTGACCGGAGAGAGCGCCAACCTGGCGGCGCTCGACGGCGAGGGCATCGTCTATCTGGCTCACGTCGAGGCGGCGCGGACCGTGCGCATGTTCACCAAGGTCGGCAACCGGGTGCCGCTGCACGCAACAGGTACGGGCAAGGCCATTCTCGCCTCGATGTCCGTCCCAGAGCGTCGCGTGCTGCTGGCCGGCCAGCGGCTGAGGCGCTACACGCCCAACACCATCACGGATCGCCGAAAGCTGGAGGCCGAGCTGGACGTGATCCGCAAGCGCGGTTATGCCATCGACGCCGGCGAGCTCGAAGAGGGAGTCCACTGCATCGCCGTACCGGTGCGTGATCACGGCGCTGAGGTCACTGCGTCGATCAGCGTGTCGGGGCCGTCGAGCCGGCTCACGCTCTCTCGGATCGCTTTGCTCGCGCCCAATGTGCTTCGCATCGCAGAAGCTCTATCCAAGGCAACTGCCGACTAGCTGCACTCGCCCCTGAATCCGACGCAGCTGAATGCCCGCCCCTCTCCCTGACCCTCTCCCCTGAAGGGGAGAAGGGACCTTTTCCAGTCTTGACGGCGAACTCTGCTTGGGCTAGTGTTCCGCGGTACAGATCAGCTGCTCCGTATTGCAGAATCTCAGCGCTTTGTTGTGGAGGGGCGTCTTGGAGGCCTACGAGGATTCCCTGGATCCGATCTTCGAGCTGCATCGGGGCGGCAAGATTCACGTCGTCAACTCGGTCAGCCTGGACAGCCAGCGAAGGCTCTCCAGCGTTTACACGCCAGGTGTGGCCGAGGTTTGCCGGGCGATCCAGGCCAATCCTTCCCTGGCTTACGACTACACGATCAAGTCGAACAGCGTGGCGGTCGTCACCGACGGCAGCGCAGTGCTTGGCCTCGGCAACATCGGCGCCCTCGCGGCCGAGCCGGTGATGTCAGGCAAGGCGATGCTTTTTCGCGAGTTCGGACAGATCGATGCCTTCCCGATCTGCCTCGCGACTCAGGACGTAGAGGAGATCATCGCCACTGTAAAAGCGATCTCGCCCGTCTTCGGCGGGATCAACCTGGAGGACATCTCGTCCCCGCGATGCTTCGAGATCGAGAGCCGGCTTGACGCCGAGCTCGACATCCCAGTCTTCCATGACGACCAGCACGGAACAGCAGTGGTGGTGCTGGCGGGCTTGATCAATGCGCTCCGCCTCACCAACCGCGATTGGCACTCTCTCCGGGTCGTCATCGCCGGCATCGGAGCGGCGGGCGTTGCGTGCACAAAGATCCTGCTTGCCGCGGGTGTGAGGGACATCGTCGGTTTCGATCGGTCGGGCGCGGTGCACCGCGATCGGCCTCAGCTGGACGGGATCAAGGCGTGGTTCGCCGCCAACACAAACCAGTCAGGCTTCCGCGGCCTCATCGACGATGCGCTCGACGGCGCCGATGTGTTCATCGGCGTGAGCGGGCCAGACTTCTTGAAGACGTCAGACCTGCGGCGCATGGCGGCGGACGCGATAGTGTTTGCGATGGCGAACCCAAACCCGGAAATCCTTCCCGAACAGGTGACAGGCACGCCGGTCCGGATCATCGGCACCGGCCGGAGCGACTACCCCAACCAGATCAACAATTCGCTTGCTTTTCCAGGCATTTTTCGCGGCGCGCTCGATTCCGGCGCGACGACGATCAACGAGGCGATGAAGCTGGCTGCCGCGCGAGCCATCGCGGGCTGCGTCGAAGATTCCGAGCTGGAGACCGGACGAATCGTTCCAGCTCAGCTGGACCGTCGGGTCGCTCCAGCAGTCGCGGCCGCGGTCGCGCGCGCCGCACGCGAGTCAGGTGTGATCAGGAAACGAGAGGGAAAGTAGCCGCGACCGGAAGCTAAACCGCAGGGTCGACGATCCACATTCCGCGGATAGCCTCCTCCCCGTTGCCCTCAGCAGTCATGGTCACGCTCGGCCCGTCGAGCTCAAACGTGATCCACCTGCAGCAGTCCACCTCGATGTCGATGAGCTGTCTCAACGCAGTTTCCGCGCCCGGATGAACCGTCAGGCGCAATCCTCCCGGCACGAGATCTCGAGAAATCAGTGAGGCTCGGAACAGCTTCTGCCACGCCGCCTGGACATCCTTGAGGTCATCCGCGGACAGGGTGCACGCGATCGTCTCGGAGGTTGCGCGGATCCTGGACATGACGGCCTACGCCTGGTTTCGGTGCTTCTCGACGGCCGCTTCCGCCGTTTCGTGGTCGTCGTAAGGGCCGTCCAGGCGCACTCCCTGGGCGGTGCCGGCTTCGTCGATGTCCGCGCTCAGCACGTACCAGCGCTTCCCGAGGTGCAGGACGCCGTGATGCCGCTGAGCCGTCCAACTCTTGGGGGTGATGCCAATTCTGTCTGTCTCGGACATAGGCTCAGCCTAGATTCTCCATCGCCGTCGCGGCTGTGCGAACATTTGCTCGTAGTGTCGCAGCGACCGGGTGACAACCAGCTGGGACTGAACACAGCCGACCCTTCCACCCTGGTCGTCGACCTGAACTGCGCCTTCGCCTCGATCGAGCAGCAACACGACCCCAGCCTTCGCGGCCGGCCGCTTGCGATCGCGGCTTACGCCACCAACGCCGCCACTATCGTCTCCTCCTCTCGGGAGGCACGAGACCTCGGCATCAAGACCGGGATGCGGGTGTTCGAGGCCAAAGCGATCTTCCCGAAGGTGCTGGTCATGGAGCCCAACCCGCCGCGCTATCGGGCTGTCTCGGATCAGCTGATGGAGATCCTCGAGCGCCACAGTCCCGACGTGCTTCGGATGTCAATCGACGAAGCCTCGGTGAACCTCGCCGGAACGCCGGACCTCGTCCGGCTCGGACCCGAAGGCGTCGGCCGCGCAATCAAGAAAGCCCTTCGCAACGAGGTGGGCGAATGCATCACCTGCTCAGTCGGGATCTCGACTTCGATCTGGATGGCCAAGCAGGCGTCCAACCTGAACAAGCGCGACGGGCTCGAGCGGATCGACCACACCAACCTGGTTTCGGTTTTCGGTCGCCTTGAGCTCACCGACCTGTCGGGCATCGCCGAGGCAAGCGCGCGCCGGCTCAGGCTCGGGGGCATCCAGACACCGCTCGACTTCCTGCGCGCCACCCCCGAGCAGCTGCTGGTGGCGGGCATGCACGGCGATCACGCAAACGGCTGGCTGCAGCGGCTGCGCGGTTTCGAGGGGAGCACTTTCGAGGGCGTGACGCGCAAGAGCTACAGCCACTCTCACGTGATGGCGCGCGCGACCAGCTCGCAGCGGGACCTCGAAGAGCTCTTGATGCGGCTGTCCGACATGGTGGGCCGTCGCCTTCGGGCTGCCGGGCGTCGCGGCAAGGTCGTGTCGGTGAGCGTCGTCTACCGGCCGGTGGATGGCCATTTCTCCAAGCAAGTGACGCTGCGCAACCCGATCTCGACCGGAGAAGAGATCTATCGCGCTGCGCTCGAGCTCCTGGCCGCACGAGAGCCACGCCGCGAGGTGGGCACTCTGGGCGTCGGGCTCGCGGGACTGTCGGAAGGCGAGACAGGACAGCTCGGCCTCTTCGGCACGGAGACCCGTCCGCGCAATGAGCGGTTGGAGACGGCCATCGACGCGATCCGGGACCGCTTCGGCGAGGACGCCGTGCAGCGCGCCAGGCTACTCGGGCGGGCGAAGGTCGTCAGGGACCGGATCGCCTTCGGAAACACCGGCCACCCCGACGATGCCTGACCCTCGCGCAACTCGCTAAACGAGGCTACTCTGGTTCTCGATGGCTTCATCAGACAACCGCGACGTCATCGCCAGGTTCTACGTCGCACTGAATGCCCGCAAGATCGACGATCTTGCCGACTTGGTAAATCCAGACGTGATCCAGGAGTGGCCTCAGTCTGGTGAGCGAATACGTGGGCTGAAGAACATGCGCGCGGTGATCGAGAACTTTCCCGACCCGCCACGCGTCGACGTGCATCGCGTTGTGGGCGACGAAGACAAATGGGTGCTGACCCCGACCTGGACACCAATGCGGACAACCGGAACCGGTGACACGTACACCGTCGAATGCCGGATTGCGTATCCAAACGGCGAAGTCTGGAGCAACGTCACCATTTTGAAATTTCGAAACGGCAAGGTGTCACATTTGACCGAGTACTTCGCGGCACCCTTCCCACCGGCGGAATGGCGGACGCAGTGGGTTGAGAAGATGGAGCAGAAGTAAGGCTCTCGAGGCCGGCGCTTTAGGCCATTGGCTCAGCGGGCCGCTCGACATTTCCGCCAATTCAGCTCTATGGATGCAACGGGCTGGGGAGCGGTCCGCTATGGCCCACCATACGCGTCAAGATTCGAGACGCAAGCCCCACGATAGGTAGCCGATACGAAGATCGGCTGAAAAAGAAAATGACCCTAACGGATCGCCTCTCCGACTTCAGAACCGGTCTTGCGACCAACTCCGACTTCGGTGAACGTGTCCCTCAGGGCCAAGGGCAACATAACTCGGATCTGGACCCTGTGCCTATGCGTCTTCGTAGGGTAGCCAAGCTACCAGGGTGCGGAACTCGGGGCAGATTAGGCGAAAAGATCACGAGGAGCTTACGAAGGTTTGAGATAGTCGACGGTCTCTTCGCGCCCGTCCCAGACCACAGTCGTCTGGGCCGGTTCAGTGCGCGCCACGATCTTTCCGCCGCGCAGCACGAACCTGCGCGGAGCAACCAGACGGATGGCGTCCATCTCCGTAGGCGCCGCGAATACGCAAAGGTCGGCCTTGCAACCTGGCTCCAGTCCGTAGCCTTCTAGGCCGAGAGCACCGGCCGGGTTGCGGGTGATCATGTCGATCAGCGTGCGCAGCTCGTTGTGGCCGGACATCTGGCCGTAGTGCGCGAGCACGAACGCCGCCTGGAGCGGATCGGCGTAGCCGAGCGGGTACCAGGGATCCATTACCGAGTCGTGCCCGATGCAGACGTTGACGCCTGCAGCCAGGAGCTCTTTGACACGAGTGTGGCCGCGGCGGATCGGATAGCTGTCGAAACGCCCCTGTAGGGTCGAGTTGTCGAGCGGGTTGGTGACCATGTGCATCTGAGCCCGCTTCAAGTTGTTGATGAGCCGATATGCGTAGGCATTGTTATAGGAGTGCATGGCCGTCGTATGACTGGCCGTGACGCGTCCGCCCATACCGAGCCGGATCGTCTCCGCGGCCATCACCTCAACGAAGCGCGAGTGATCGTCGTCCGTCTCGTCGCAGTGGATGTCGACACGCAGCCCCTTCTCGGCAGCGAGCGACATTGCGAACTTGACTGAGCGCTCGCCGTATTCGCGCGTCAGCTCGAAGTGCGGAATGGCCCCCACGACGTCGACTCCCATGTCGACGGCGCGGCGCATGAGCTGCTCGCCCCCTTCGAACGACATGATGCCCTGCTGTGGAAAAGCGACCAGCTGGAGGACCATCTGGTCGCCGATCTCTTGACGGAGCTCGAGGAGTGCGCGGACCGCGCGTAGCTCAGGGTCACAGACGTCGACGTGGCTGCGGACGAACTGGACTCCGTTGGCCAGCTGCCAGCGCAGCACGGTACGGACGCGTCGCTTGACGTCGTCGACGCTCAGTTGTTTGGCTCGTTCGGCCCAGATGGCGATGCCCTCGAAGAGGGAGCCGCTCTCGTTGTGGCGCGGCTCGCCGACCGTAAGGACGGCATCGAGGTGGATATGAGGCTCGACCAGGGCCGGGGTGACCAGGGCGCCCCCGAGGTCCACGACCTGGCGGGCCTCCGGCTCGGGCTCGGCGATCCGCCCGTCGCGAACGCCTATCTCCCGACTCTCCGACTCCCCCGGGATGCGAGCGCCCTTCAGGAGCAGGTCGAGCATCGACGGGAGGCTAGCAGAGACCTAAACTCTCCGCAGCATAGGCGGTCAGTTTTTGAGGGGGAAGGCAATGCAAACGGCTGAAGAAGTAGAAAAGCACGTACCTGTCCGTGAAGGAGACTACGGGGAAAGGGTCGCAACGGTCGAGCCTGGAGGCGTCGAGTACATAGCGCTCCGGGAGCGCCACGGCAAGCCGATCGACCTGTTCTGGACGTGGCTGTCACCCAACCTGGAATTCGCCACGATCTTCATCGGCGTCATCGCCGTGGCCTTTGAAGGACTCAACCTCTGGCAGGCGGCAACGGCCATCATCATCGGCACCGCGCTAGGCTCCATCACCCATGCTGTGCTCTCGTCGTGGGGTCCCAAGTTCGGCGTCCCGATGATGATCGTGAGCCGCGGCCCGTTCGGGTTCGTCGGCAACATACTGCCGGCGGCGCTGAACGGCATTACCGCCTCGTTCGGCTGGTTCATCGTCAACAGCGTGAGCGGGGCCTTTGCGCTGCAGGCGCTGCTGCCGTCGTTCACCCTTCCTTTCTGGCTCGCTTTTCTCGTGATCGTCGTGGTCCAGGTCCTGATCGCCACCTTGGGACACAACCTGATCCACATGTTCGAGCGCTGGGCGCTGCCGGTGCTTGGCATCGTTTTCATAATCGCTTGCTTCTTCATCTTCACCAAGGGCAATTACGGGTACTCGCCTAAGCCGGTGCCGGGCGGCTGGCTGCTCGCGTTCACCGCGGCGTTCGGATACGCCGTCGGCTGGAATCCGTTTGCGGCCGATTACACGCGCTACCTGCCCCCCACGGTGAACCGCAGGATGGTCGGTTTCTGGGCGGGCTTCGGCGTCTTCCTGTCCTGCGTTGTCCTCGAGATGGCCGGGGCAGTGCTCGTAACGGTCAGCGGAACGGACTTTTTCAAGGGCATTCCGACGGCCCAACTTCAAAAGGCGATGCCGGATTCGATCTACTACCTGTCCCTGCTCTGCATTGCCATTGGGGCTGTGGCTGCGAACGCGATCAACATCTACAGCGGCACGATGTCGCTGGTGGCTTTGGGAATCCGCGAGATGGGACTCACCATGCGTCAACGCCGTGCGGTCCTGGCGATCATCGTCGGCGTGATCGGGTTCGCGCTCGGCGTCTACCTCCAGGCGCAGGTCGCGCCCGGCAGCAAGTACGAGACGTTCCTGCTGTTGATCGCCTACTGGATCGCCCCGTGGCTGGCGGTCGTGTTCGTCGACTACTGGCTGCGCCGCGGCGACTACGGCGACGAGAGCATCTTCTACAAGTCGACCTACAACCGTTGGCAGGGAGTGGTCGCGATGGCGGTCGGCCTGGTCGTGTCCGTTTATCTGTTCGCCAACGTTTTCGGCCTGTACGTCGGACCGATTCCGACCAACAACCCGGACATCGGAGACATCACGTTCATCGTCGGCTTCGTGATCACAGCCGTCCTCTACTACGTGTTCAACCTCAACCTCCGCAAGCAGACTGCCGGCCAGAGAGAGGCCAGGGGCGCTCGAGCGGCCTGAGGCACAATCCAGAGCGGGCGCCGCTGCCGTTCCGTGGCGGCGCCCGTGATTCTCCTGTCAAGATCGCCACATGACCAGGGTGCGAATCGCAGTCGCCGGGATGCGGTTCGAGGCACGGCTCGAGTCCGAGCGCGCGCCCAAGACTTGCGCGAGGTTCGAAGCCATGCTGCCGCTCAAGGCGCGCCTGGTCCAGGCGCGCTGGAGCGGAGAGGCGGCCTGGATACCGTTCGGCGATCTGAACCTGGATCTCGGCTATGAGAACCACACGAGCTACCCCGCGCCAGGGGACCTACTGTTCTATCCGGGCGGGATCAGCGAAACCGAGATCCTCTTTCCCTACGGGGCGACGGTTTTCGCCAGCAAGATGGGCCAGCTGGCGGGCAATCACTTCGCGACCATCGAGGCGGGTGCCGAGCAGCTCCCGCAACTTGGGAAGATCGTCCTCTGGGAAGGGGCGCAGGACATCTCTTTCGAAGCCGTATGACCGCGAGCGGTGATGCGGCGACGGTGATGCGGCGCTGCGACGTGCTTGGCACCTTCGGCGAGGAGCCTGGGCGGCTGACGAGGCCCTTCGCTTCGCCAGCGATGGTGCAAGTCCACGAGTACGTCACCTCGTGGATGCGCGAAGCGGGGATGGCAGTGCGAAAGGACAACGTAGGCAACCTGCTGGGTCGGTACGAGGGCGTCGATGGTGGCAGCTCGACGCTGATCCTGGGCTCACACCTCGACTCCGTTCGCGATGCGGGTAGATATGACGGGCCGCTCGGGGTGATGGTCGCAATCGCCGCCGTGCAGCGACTTCACGACAGCGCGTCACGACTACCGTTTGCGATCGAGGTGGTGGGCTTCGCCGATGAGGAGGGGCTTCGCTATGGCACCCCCTATCTCGGCAGCCGCGCATTGGCCGGCACGTTCGCCGTGACCGATCTCACGCACATGGACGCGCAAGGGGTGTCGTTGGCGGACGCCATCCGCACGTTTGGAGGCGATCCGGCCCGGCTCGCGGCTGATCGGTGGCATGGCGGCAACCTGCTCGGCTACGTGGAGGTCCATATCGAACAGGGCCCCGTGCTCGAGGCGCGCGATCTGCCCGTCGGCATCGTTTCCGCGATCAACGGACAGGCACGCTACCGCCTCACCTTCACCGGAGAGGCGGCCCACGCGGGCACCACGCCGATGAACGGCCGCAGGGACGCACTCGTGGCCGCCGCGGAGTTCATCCTGGTGGTGGAGGCCGAGGCTCGCGAGACCGAGGGCCTGGTCGCGACAGTAGGTCAGCTCGCGGTCAGCCCTGGTGCGGTCAATGTCGTCCCTGGTCAAGCGGTGCTCAGCCTTGACGTCCGGCATGCCGACGACAAGATTCGCCTCGAGCGATCGAGCCGGCTGCTTCAGGGCGCGCGTGAGATCGCCGCCCGACGCGGTCTGTCGGTTGAGTCGGAACCCGTCGCTGAAAACCGATCGGTCCCGTGCTCGCCGCGACTCGCGGCGCTGCTCGAGCAGGCGGTCCAGGAACTCGGTCACCCCGCGCTGACGTTGGGGAGCGGCGCCGGACACGATGCGGTGGTCATGGCCGGTATCACCGATGTCGCAATGCTTTTCGTTCGATGCAAGGGCGGCATCAGCCACAATCCCGCGGAGTCGGTGACCGAGGAGGACGTCGCTGTCGCGATCGACGTCCTGGGCAAATTCCTGGAGCTATCGGCAACAAAGAGTTGAGCGACCTGGTCATTCGCGGCGGCCGCGTCGTCACTGCAACCGGTATTGCCACCGTCGACATCGCCATCCGCGATGGGGTGATAGCTGCAGTCGGGCCCAACCTGGCCTCTACCGCCGACGAGATCGACGCGACCGGTTTCCACGTGCTGCCCGGCGGCATCGATTCGCACGTGCACTTCAACGAACCAGGCCACACGGATTGGGAGACGATCGCAAACGGCTCGGCCGCGCTGGCGGCGGGCGGGTACAGCGCGTTCGTCGACATGCCGCTCAACAGCCTTCCGGTCACCATTGACGGCGAAGCCTTCGACAAGAAGGTCGCCGCCGCGACGGCTTCATCGCTGCTCGACTTCGGTTTGTGGGGCGGCCTCGTGCCAGGCAACCTCGACCGGCTCGAGGAGCTTCACGCCCGCGGCGTGATCGGGTTCAAAGCCTTCATGTGCTCGAGTGGGCTCGACGAGTTTCCTGGATGCGACGAGGGAACTCTGCGCGCCGGCATGCTGCGCATCGCCGCGCTCCGCTCCATCCTGCTGCTGCATGCCGAGGATCCGAAGATCGTCGACGCGCTGAGCATCAAAGCGATCGCCGCGGGTCGGAAAGGCGCCCGCGACTTCATCCGCTCGCGACCCGCCGCCGCGGAGCTGGAGGCAATCACGCGAGCGATCGCGCTCGCCGGCGAGACACGGTGCGCCATCCACATCGTTCACGTGAGCA
>DASRWV010000015.1:0-4658 GCA_035687505.1 Nitrosotalea sp. | reverse complement strand
CCGCTGCCTTTCTCCTCGAAAGATCGGGTCGCTCTCCAGCCTCGGTGAGAGAGCGAACACCGACTTTCAAAAAGGAGAAAGGAAGATGACGACAACGAAGAAACTCAAGGCGCAAGGCATCACCGGCGGTCCCCAGCTCACAATCTGGGAAGGCGCCACCACGTACCCCGCCGACGCCGCAAGCTGGGACCCCGCCACCGCATCCACTACCGAGATCCTCGCCAAGCTCCTCGGCCCCGCAACCGGGCGCGTCTGCGAGAACCTGACGGGCGCCTACACTGACCTCCGCGACCTCGCCACCGCACACCCGGCTGACCTCCACGCCATCGGCTTCTCTTCCGCCGCCATCGAACGCCTCGCCGCACTCGTGGAATTCGCAAAACGCTTCGGCGAACAGGAATTCGTTCCCGGCACCGCCTTTCGGGGCTCCGCCGACATTTACGCGCACTTCCGCGAGCGCCTCGCGAGTGAACCGGTCGAATACTTCTACGCCGTCCTCCTCGACACCAAGCACCGCAAGCTCCGTGACGTGCTCATCTCGAAGGGATCGCTCTCGTCCAGCATCGTCCACCCGCGTGACGTTTACGCTCAGGTGATCCGCCACAGCGCCGCCGCCGTCATCTTCGTGCACAATCATCCAAGCTCTGACCCCACGCCTAGCAAGGAAGACCTGGAGATCACGCGCCGCCTCCGCGAAGTCGGCGAGCTCGTCGGCGTCCGTGTTCTCGATCACATCGTCATAGGCCGTGGGCGCTACGTTTCGTTCGTGGACTAATGTGCAGCTCCACATTAATCGACTTATGTTGAGTCCTCAGTAATGTGGAGTGGCGGCGATCATCCCAACGGATCGCCGCCTTTTTCTTTGAGAATGCGATCTGCGAGCGCGCGCTGACTCCACATTACTGAAGTACATCGGACCCCGTGCCAATCCCGGCACCGACAACGAAGGAGGTTCCGATGTTGACGTTGAACGACGTCGTCCCTGAGGCGGCCGAGCGTTATCGCTCGTTGCCCGTGCTGGGCTCACACGTGGAGGATTTCATCCCGTGGATGAGTGCACGTGGGTACCGAGAGACAACGCTGTACGGCATGTTGATTATGCTCCCACGCATCGATCGGTGGTTGCGTGAGCATGGGGTCGAGCGACTGGCGGAGATTGATCCAGCGATTCTTTCGCAGTGCTGGAAGGCTTTCGTGCGTCGCAAAGGGCAGCCGTCGGCTGTGGTGGGAGCACTTCGTGAGTTTCTCGCCGCTCGTGGGTTGGTCCAACCGGAGCAACCGAAAGCCCTCACACCGAGTGAGCAACTCGCCGGCGCTTATGGTCGCCATCTGGAAACCGCACGCGGCCTCTGTCGGGACACCATCGACAATCATGCCCGCACGGTCGTCCGTCTGCTCAACCACATCGGCTACGACGACGACCCTGCTCGGCTCAAGGCATTGAGCGCGAATGACATCGAAGGATTTATCCGACTGCGAGCGCCACACCTGCGGCGATCATCCATGCAGGTGATGATCGGAGAGCTACGTGGGTTCCTCCGTTTCGTCAGCACGTGGTTCGAAGCGCCGGCCGGCTTGGAGAACCGAATCGACACGCCGCGGATCTATACCCAGGAGCAGCTCCCTCGTGCCCTGCCGTGGGACACCGTGCAGGCGCTGCTGGAGTCGATCGACCGGAGTTCGCCGCGCCGGCTGCGCGACTACACGATGCTCTTTCTGGCGGCCACGTACGGGTTACGCGTCGGCGAGGTCGTCGCCCTGACCTTGGATGACATCAATTGGCGCCAGGGCCAGCTGAAGATCGTACAGGAGAAAACCCGAAGCCAGCTCGTACTGCCGCTGACCGATCAGGCTGGTAGCGTGATTCTTGATTACCTCCGCAAGGCACGCCCGTCGGGGGTCGACTCTCGCCGTCTGTTCATCAGCAATCGTGCACCGATCCAGCCATTGGCGCGCTCCGCGGTCACTGCGGCCTTTGAGCGGCACGCCAAACGGAGCGGACTGAAGATTCCCTTTGCTGGTGCACACTGCCTGCGTCACTCCTACGCGGTCCACTTGCTGCGCAAAGGAGTGTCGCTCAAGCTGATCGGCGATCTCCTCGGCCATCGCAGCGCCGGAAGTACCTGCGTGTATCTGCGGCTTGCCACGGAGGACCTGCGTCAGGTCCCGCTGCCGGTCCCCAAGGAACCCTCCGCCTCGAATCGGGAGGTGCAGCCATGAACGGTACGCCTCCGAAATTCCGCTCGTTCCTCGCTCCGGTCATTGAGCGGTATCTCACCCTCAAGACGGCGCTGGGCCGCCGCTATGAAAACGAAGAAGGCATGTTTCGTTCGCTCGATGCCTTCCTCGTGGAAGTGAATGCGAGCGACCTGAGCAGTGAGCTCTTTCGACAGTGGGCCAGTCAACAAGATCGCCTGCGTTCCGGCGTCCGTCGGGCGTGGTTACGGAACGTCCGCAATCTTTGCCTCTATCGCCAGCGCACCGAGCCTTCGTGCTTTGTGCCCGATTCGGCCGACTTCCCGCTCGTGCATCAGTACATACGGCCCTACATCTTCACCGACGAGCAGGTCGGACAGCTGCTCACCGCGGCCGGGACACTGAACATCCGGCTGGGGCGGCTGCGTCGACACGTCTTCCGGCTGGGGATCGTCGTGCTCTACACGATGGGCTTGCGCCGAGGAGAACTGCTGCGGCTGCGTGTCGGAGATTACGATCCCGAGCAGCGCACGCTCTTCATTCGCCCCTCCAAGTTCCACAAGACGCGACTGCTGCCGATAGCGGACGACGGCGTCGCCGAGATCGAGCACTATCTCGCCGCTCGCCGCGCGTACCGTCCGGACCTGACCACGGAAGACGCGCCCCTTCTCTGGAACGGGGGCAAAGTCCTGCGCACCTACGCCGGTACGGCGTTCCTCATCGTCTTCTGGCGCCTGCTGAAAGCGGCCGGTATCCGCAAACCTGATGGCCGTCTTCCCCGCATTCATGACCTGCGACACAGCTTCGCCGTGAATGCGCTCCTCCGCTGGTATCGCGAGGGAGCTGACGTGCAGGCCAAGCTGCCACTGCTCTCGACCTACATGGGCCACGTCTCGATCGTCTCCACGCAGTACTACCTGCCATTCATCGAGCCACTGGCCGCGGCGGCCAGCGAGCGGTTCGCCCATCGGTACGGCACTCTCATCACGTCAGCACCAGACGGGAGGTCATCATGAGTACCCCTCCACGTGCGAACATGCTGGCGCGTACCCTGCGCGATTTCTTCACCGATTATCTGCCACGCTTGCGCGGACTCAGCGCGCACACGATCCACAGCTACCGCGACGCGCTCACCTTGCTGCTGCGCTTCATGATCTCCCATCGCGGGCAGGCCGTGGACACACTCGATCTGGCGCACATCGATGCGGCGGACGTGGCGGCGTTTCTCGACCATCTGGAAGACGGACGGAAGAACGGGACGACCACGCGCAACTGCCGGCTCGCTGCTCTGCATGCATTCTTCCGTTACGCCGGCACCGCCGACCCTGAACAACTCGGGCGCTCGCAACGCATCCTCGCCATCCCCTTCAAGCGTGCCGGTCAAAGATCGATCGAGTATTTCGAGCAAGAGGAACTTCAGGCCATTCTGGACGCCGCCGATCGCTCCACCGCGGACGGGCGACGGGACTACGCGCTGCTGGCGGTCCTCTTCAATACCGGTGCGCGTGTCCAGGAAATACTCGACGTGCGCGCCCACGACCTGCAGCTCGACAAACCATTTCAGGTCCGGTTACTCGGCAAGCGGCGCAAGGAACGCCTGTGTCCGCTATGGCCGCAAACCGCTGAGGTGCTGCGCGATCTCTGTGGCGAACACCACATCGACCTGCGGACGGCCACGCCTGTCTTTCTGAATCACCGCGGCCAGCGGCTGACGCGCTTCGGTGTCCGCTACATCCTGGAGAAGTATCTCCGGAAGACCCGCTCAACCACACCCGCGTTGAACAACAAGCGACTCCATCCCCACAGTATGCGGCACAGCACCGCCGTGCACCTGCTGAAGGCCGGAGTCGACCTGAGCACGATCTGCCATTGGCTTGGACACGCCAGCCCGACCACAACTAACCGCTACGCGCGCGTCGATCTCGACATGAAGCGCGAGGCGCTCGCCCGCGCACATCCGCCCGAGGCATCGGCAGCCGTCGCCAGCTGGCGGCAAGATGCGTCCCTGCTGGACTGGCTCGCCACGCTGTAGCCGTCGGGCTTCAGTAATGTGGAGTCGGACGCCTGCGGATCAACGAAAAAGGCGGCGATCTGTTCATTCGATCGCCGCCACTCCACATTACTGAGGACTCAACATAAGTGGACTAATGTGCAGCTCCACATTAGTCGACGAAACTCACGTACCGTCCCTTTCCGACGACGATGTGATCGAGGACGCGTACGCCCATCAGTTCTCCGACTTCGCGGAGGCGGCGGGTGATTTCGATGTCTTCCTTGCTCGGCGTCGGATCGCCGCTTATGCAAAGCTTTGCATAAGCGGTGTTATGCGGAGTTCCGGATTATGCGGAGTTGACGCGGCGGTGCTCGGTCCCGTGCGGGTTTGCGAGGTACTCGACTCCGCATAATCAGAGGGTGTCTAGGAAGGCGAGCAGGCGGTCACTCGCACGAAAGCGGAAGGTCTT
>DASRWV010000014.1:0-23429 GCA_035687505.1 Nitrosotalea sp. | reverse complement strand
CGAAGCGCGTGCCGTATACACAATCCTCGCCGCGCGGGTAGGCGACCCGCGGCGGGCGCAGATCCTCCGCGAGATCGCCGAAGGCGAAGGTCGCCACCGCGCGCGGATCGAGCAGCGATTGACCGAGCTGGGCCAACCCATCCCCGATCCGTCAACCGTTCGGATCTCACCCTGGCTGCGGCTGCAGGCGCGTTTCGCCCCGGTGATGAGGATGCTCGCGCACATGGAGTCCAACGAGCAGGTGGAGATCACGGACCGCTACAAGCGATCCACCGGTGACGCCGAAACGGACGCGGTGCTGGCCTCCATCCGATCCGACGAGCAGGGCCACTCGAGGTCGTTGGACGCGATCCAGGCGACTCACGCCACGGGCGACCCTCCTCCCTCGGGCGCTGAGGGCAGGCTGAATCGAATCCTGGGTCGCGAGACGTGGCACCGCACCGGATCGGGATGGATCTCGGGCGCGATATACGGCGCCAACGATGGGCTCGCGGCGGTCTTCGGCATCGTCGCCGGCGTCTCCGGCGCGACGGGCGGCTCGAGCTTCGTGCTCACAGCCGGGTTGTCGGGCGCTGTCGCGTCGGCGCTCTCCATGGCCACCGGCGCGTTCCTCGCCGAACGATCCGAAGCCGAGGTCGTGGCCGCCAACGTGGCGCAGGAGCGCAAAGAGATCGAGGAGCAACCCGAGGAGGAGAAAGACGAGCTGTCGCTTTTCTATCAACTGAAGGGTATCGACGCGACACTGGCGAACGAGCTCGCGGACAAGCTGGCCGAGAACCCGGAGGCGATGCTCAAGGTGCTCGCGACCGAGGAGCTGGGCGGGACCGAGGCGGGCGGCAACGCCGTTCAGTCCGCGATCGCGGCCGGCGTCAGCACGTTCATCGGCGCCATGGTGCCCGTGATCCCGTTCTTCTTTTTGCGCGGGACGACGGCCGTGGTGGTCGCGGCGATCGTCTCGCTCATCGCCCACTTCCTGGTCGGCGCAGCGAAGTCGCTGTTCACGCTTCGCACGTGGTGGGCGGCTGGCCTGGAGATGACAGCGGCCGGGGTCATCGTCGGGGCGGTGACCTACGCCCTAGGTCTGGTGCTTAAAGTCTCCGGAGGCTGAGCGCTCAATGCCCGCGACCCTTCGACGGCGCTTTACCTACTCCGCTCCCTGGAGATTTCAGGCGCAACCACCCAGCGGCACTCCAGGAAAGTCGCTCATCTTTCGCAACCCACCGCTTGCGGTGTACAGGAAGATGCCCGTTCCATCACCCACCTGCGCGCCGCCAATCCACGTTCCATTTCGATCTGTGACCGCCCCGGAAAGACCACCCTCTCGAACACGGAAGACCTCGCTCCCTTTCTCGGGTTGAGTTACGCGCCAAACGGCCTCGGAATTGCCAATCTGGACTCTGACCAGTGGACTCCCGGCGGAGTCGATCGCCAGCAAGCGGAGGTAGGCGCCTGGCTGCCTCAGCCAGGTTGTTACCGCCCCACTGGTCATGTCGACACTGACCAATCGGTCCATGACCGATGAGTCTGTAGTTACGCCGCCCCACGCTGCCCCTCGTTCGATCAACCAATAAGAGGAAAGAGCGCTGACCTTGCGGATGGAACCGTTCCGCTCGTCAAGGCTCCATAAGGTGGAGCCTCCCGCCCCACACTCCCAACACGCTGGGGTCAAGAAGATCCAAGGTGGCGAGTAGCCCTTGATGTCGTAGTACGGAAAACCGGACTCATAGACGACACGGTCAGCTCCGGTTCTGACGTTTGCCACGTGGACCGACGCGGAACTTGGCGGTGCGGGCGGCCCATTTGGATTGGGAGGGCCGAGCGTTACGGACTCGTACACAAAGTTCAATCCGTCGGGAGCCAGTACGCCGGCTTTGGGCAGCCAATCGCCGATCACAGAGTCGTAAACAGGCCGCCCGACACCCGCAGCAGAAGCCCTCGGGTCGGGGGTAAACGACCCACTCGGAAAGCGGATGAACCCGCCCCCGGCGGGGTTGTCGCCACGCGCCAAATCGAGCGCGCTAATGGCTGGAAGCCTGCAACTCAATGCAGTTGGACTCGGGGATGCGACCGGACTCTGACTGCAAGCCATCGTCAAGAGCGTCAGTCCGGCGACCCACAATCTCATGCGGCTAATAACGACGCGACGTAGGAAGTGTTTCGGCGACGAAAGGTACTCTTTCGCAAGGATCCCAAGGGTGAGTCGGGGCAGCAGCCCCAGGACTCGCTACTTCGCGGCGTGCCGGGCGATCAGGTGGTAGATGTGCCAATGCTTGGGCGGTCCCGTGGCGACTTTCAGCACGCGCGCTGAAATCGAAGAGGTGTTTCACGAGTGGGATGTGATCGAGCTGACTGAGGTCGTTGGCCGGTGTCACCTACGCCCTGGGCCTGGTGCTCAAAGTTTCCGGAGGCTGAGCCGGATAGGAGCGGCGCTCGGTCCCCACGTGCGAGACTACCGTTCCTTTGACTCTGTTGCATCCCTCAACTCGGCAGTTGGCCGTGGTGGGGGGAATCTGCGCGATCGCCGATGCCGTGCTCACGATCCTCAACGGGTTCGTCATCTCGCCTGGAGGTCCTGGAGATCCAAGCCTGTCAGCAGCGGAGATCGTCAAGAGCGCCGCAGGCATGCATGAGCGCATTCAACTGGGCGCCTTCATCGATGCCTTGGGGGTTGGCCTCTTGCTCGTGTTTGTGGTGATCCTTGGCCGGCTCGCGGAACCGGAGGGAGGATTGTTCTCCCGCGCGGCCGCTTTCATGACTGCCGTCTTCTTCGCCACGGATGTCGCCTGGTCCGCCGTCGAGTTCGCATTCGCCGACGCAACGATACGGAACACCGATCCAAATGCCGCGAAGGCCCTATTTCTGCTCAGTCAGTCACTACTCGCTGTAATCGCGATACCCATCACTCTTCAATACGCCGCATTAGGGCTGCTCATTCTCAAGACACGTGTGCTGCCCATCGCCTTGGGCTGGATCGCACTTGTGGCAGCTCTCGTGGCGGTGGTGTCAGTGATTGCGACCATCTACTCCGTGCTTGACGTGGCCGGCTTCGCGGCGTTCGTCCTCTGCGCCATCCTGTGGCCGTTGGCTGCTGGAGTCATCCTCTTGGTGCGCCGGCAGCCGGCGGCTGCTGCCAGCTGACATTTCTTCGTTCGGTCCCCACGCAGCCGGATACCACATAGGGTCTCCAGGCCCTCTATCGACGGGACATAGGGCACTGGGTGTTCGGAGAGGTGGGTCCTAGGCTGATGACACAACCAAAGGAGGTTGATTGAAATGTTTATGGACTACAACGGCGGAATGATGTCGGGTTACAACGACGGCGGGAACTGGCTCTGGATGGCGACCATGATGGTCGTGGTCCTGGGCGTGATCATTGGTTTGGTGGTCTTTGCAATCCGAGCCAGCGCGCCCAAGACCAACGACCAGGCATTGAGCATTCTTCGGCAGCGGCTCGCCGGCGGCGAGATCACTCACGATGAGTTCGAGAAGACGCGTAAGACTCTGCAGGGTTAGTTGGGCATACGGGCACCGCGCCTGAGCTGATCACCGGAATTGGCGACATCGCCCGGCTCGGGTAGTCGCTGCCTTTTCAGTAAAAGCGCATTGACTGCGACAAGGACGCTCGATCCTGACATCGACAGCGCCGCGATCTCGGGCCGCAGCACGAGACCAAACGCAGGCTGGAAGACGCCGGCGGCGATAGGGATGGCGATCGCGTTATAGCCGACCGCCCAGGCCAGGTTCTGTTGCATCTTTCGCAGCGTGGCGCGGCCGATGGCGAAAGCAGTGGGCACGTCCAGAGGGTCCGAGCGCATCAGGACGATGTCCGCGGTCTCGATGGCCACGTCAGTGCCAGCCCCAATTGCGATGCCGAGATCGGCCTGCGCGAGCGCGGGCGCATCGTTGACGCCGTCACCGACCATCGCGACCTTCTTCCCGGTCTGCTGGAGCTCGGTGATCTTTTTGGCCTTGTCTCCCGGAAGCACCTCGGCGATCACGGTCTTGATGCCGAGCTCGCCGGCGATCCGCTGAGCCGTCGCCTGGTTGTCCCCAGTGAGCATCACGACCTCAATTCCGCTCTGGCGCAAAGTCGCGACAGCCTGCCGGCTGGTTGGGCGCGGCGCGTCAGCGATGGCAAAGAGCCCGACGGCCTTCCCGTCCACCGCGACAGCCACCACTGTCTTGCCCTCCGATGACAGCCGGGTCAGATCCGGCTCAATTTCGCCCAGGCTGATCTGCTCCCGATCGAGCAGCCGCGAGTTGCCAACCGCCACGCGATGGCCGTCCACTGTTGCCAGCGCGCCATGCCCGGGGACGTTCGTGAAGTTGGTGGCGGCGACCTGTTCGACGCCGTCAGCCGCTGCCCGCTTCACGATCGCCCGGGCCAAGGGATGCTCCGATTCGCGCTCGACAGCTGAGGCCAGGCGGAGGAGCTTCAGTTCGGTGACTCCCTTCGCCACGACGTCGGTCACCTCCGGCTCTCCTTTTGTCAGCGTCCCGGTCTTGTCCATGACGACGATCTGGATTCGGGCTGAGGTCTCGAGAGCCATAGCGTTTTTGAACAGAATTCCCCGGGCGGCGCCGAGGCCAGTGCCCACCATGATCGCAGTCGGTGTTGCCAGGCCCAACGCATCTGGACAGGTGATGACGACGACGGTGATCGCGTACAGCATCGCCGTCTGGACCGTCTGCCCGACCAGGGTCCAGACCGCGAAGGTGCCAGCGCCTCCGACCAGTGCCACCAAAACGAGCCAGAACGCAGCACGGTCGGCCAGCCGCTGACCTGGCGCCTTCGAGTTCTGCGCCTCCTGGACCAGCTTCACGATTTGGGCGAGAGCCGTGTCCGAGCCAACACGCTCGGCGCGGGCTCGCAGGGTGCCGTTCTTGTTGATCGAGCCTCCGATCAGCTTCGAGCCCGGGCTCTTGGAGACCGGAAGGCTTTCGCCGGTGACCATCGACTCATCGACTTCGCTTTGGCCCTCTTCGACCACTGCGTCGACCGGAATCTTTGAGCCGGGCCGGATCAGCAAAAGGTCGCCGACGACAACCTCGCCGGTCGGGACCTCGATCTCGTTCCCGTCGCGGATGACAGTCGCCTTGGGCGGAGCAAGGTCGAGGAGCTTTCGAATCGCGTCGTTGGCGCCGCCGCGAGCCCGCATCTCGAACCAGTGGCCCAGCAGAACGAAGGTCGCGAGCACGCTGGCAGCCTCGTAGAACACGTCGCCGCCACCGGTCAGAGTCACGACCACCGAATAGATCCAGCCGGCACCGACGGCGACCGCGACCAACACCATCATGTCGAGGGTCCGATTGCGGAGAGCGCGCACGGCACCGTCGAAGAAGATCCAGCACGAGTAGAAAATCACCGGGAGGCTCAGGACCAGCTGGAATACGTCGTCGCGGAGTCCGAAGGGTGCGGGCGCCGTGAAGTGCAGGACGCTGCGGCCGATGCTCGACCAAAGCAGGATTGGGACCGAAAGGAGTAGGGCGACCAGAAAGCGATTGCGCATGTCGCGAACCATTGAGTCCATGGACATCCCCGCATGACCGCCGTGGCCCATAGCCTCCGCAGGCGACATAACCATCTGCGCGTGTCCGGCGTGCGACATTGCGCTGGGTGCAATGTCGTGGCCAGCGTGCTCGTCGTGGTTTCGGACCGCAACCGGCTCCTCCATTGCGTCGCAGATGTGGCCAGGAACGGACTGACCGGCGCAGTGGAACCCGCATTCCTCAACCCACCTCTTGAGGTCGGCAACGCTGGTCTGCGAGGGGTCGAAGGTCACCGTGGCCGTCTGAGACACTGGGTTGGCTTCGACCTTCACCACGCCCGGGCGCTTGCCTAGGGCGCGTTCAACAATCGCGGCCTGACCTGAATAACTGAGTCCGCCGGTGTGGAGCACGACGATTGTCGAAGGCGCTTCACGCGTGCCCATGTCGCCTAACGCGTCACGCGCTCCAGGATTTCGTAGCGCACGGCCCGGCGAACGACGAACGGTTCGTTCGCGTAGCGCGATCGCGTCGCCTCATCGACCACCCACCTCGCACGCCGCACGAAACGGAGGTGCTCCCAGAGATACTTACGGAGCTCCGCGAGGCTGCCGAATGGGACGCGGTGCCAGAAACGGCCTCGACGCCTGCGTTTGAACATTCCCTCATGGACGGCGCGAGCGATCGCGCGGTCCGAAGCTCGATCGTTCGACAGTTCTCGCCGGGACGTGTTGACGACGCCGAATCGCTGGAATCCTCGCCGCTTCCGGCGCTCCGCGTACGCCGCTACGCGTGAATCAGGCCGGGCGTCGATCAGGATCCCGCCGGGAGCGAGGACCCTGTGCACCTCGCGTAGGGCATGGACCATGCCCTTGCGTGCGATTCATCAAAGAGTCCAGGAAAGGATCACCACGTCAAAGGCTCCGCCTGGATGCGGCAGCCGCTGCGCCGCCCCGACACTGAAGCGCACGTTTCGTGCACCGGCTTTCCTGGCGGCCTTCTTCGCGGCTGCGATTCCCTCTTCGTCCGGATCAAGCCCCTCCACGTTCGCCGCGAACGATGCAACGCCCAGCGCGAAGCGGCCGTCGCCGCAACCGAGGTCCAGCACTCGCTTCCCGAGCACGAGCGCAGGGCCGCCCCATTCGGCGAGCTCATCGCCTGGGCGGGGTCGGAGCGCCGAGGAAAATGCGGGGACGTGCCTGCCAACTTCGCCGACTGGGCCGGCCGCATCGATGCTCATGCTCAGCGCTCAGCTTAACCCCGCCCGCGCGGGGCGGCCGGCATCGTGCGCTTAGAGCGTCGAGCTGGTCGGGCACCTCGAGAGGCGCGATATGATGCCTGTCGGACTTGATCTCGCCAGCCAACGCTGGTTTCCTGAGCTCACGCTACCGGATGGTTATCGCCATCTCTCGCACCTCGCCTCCATCCGAACAGAGGCCAGGGTCGCGGCGCCGGAGCTCTATGCCGGCGGCGTCCCCTGCTGTATGCCGGTCGAGGACCCTGTGGCGACGTACCGCACACCAGCGCCCAACACGTAAGCCCCCAAAAAGCACACTAAGGCGACAAGAGCCGCGACCGTGGTAACAAGAAACACAGCTGCCTTCGGAAACACAAGGGAGGCGGATGGCAGGTAGGAAATGCTCCCGAGGCTGAGCCTGTTCAGAACGTTGACGGTGAGGAGCGACACGATGATCATCACGGCCGCCCCATTAAGCATCAAGGACGTGCCCCGGAGGCGAAAATCCTCCGCCGACGCCGGCGCCCTTCGCAGAAGGCTCCGAACGCGCCTGGGTAACGGATCCTTCCCCGTCAAAGTGGAAAACAGCCCCAGCGTCACACTCACAAAGCTCAGCAGTGCCGCGAGGGAAATGAGCGATAAGGTGATCACTTTTATACCGGGTTCGTCAAAGGACACGGCCACAGAGTACCCCTTGCCTAATCGGCGCCGTCTCACAGCAAACTCACAGGACCTTCGAGCGCTTTGAATACGAATTTGGCGGAGGGAGGAGGATTTGAACCTCCGAGGAGCTTGCACCCCTAACAGTTTTCAAGTCTGGGCAGCTCATGGTTGTGGCCGTCCGCTGACGTCCACGTAAGATCGAAACCGGCCTTCGCCAGCCAGTTTCTGTCCGCAGGCGTCCATAGTTGGTCGCCGGCATTGCTGTCAAATTGCTGTCAAATCGTGACTACGCCTGCGTTTTTGCGAGTGCACTTTGCACGATCACAAGGTGAGCCGCTGCGTGGCGAGTGTTACCAAGCAGCGCCGCCCACTGTAGATCTGCCTGCTGCGAGCCAGGGACCGACTGAGCCAGCTGGTCGTCACTGAGTCCGAAGATGAGTTGAATCCTCTGCTCGCAAACGTTCCGTAGCTCATCGAGTAACTCCTCAAAGCTTTGACCGCGGCGAGACTCGACTTGGGCTTGATTCTCGCTATTCACGAATGCCGTGCGTGCTTCGGGCGTGTTGCCTCGGCTGGATAGCCGGACGGGATCGGGGTCGCTTACCACCAATCGCTGTCCAATGGCGACGAAACCCCATTCGCTTTCTACGACGTGAGAAAGGTGATCTGTCGCGCTCCAAGGCGATCCGCCGGGATGTTGACTAGCCGTGATCGGCCGCTGGCGGTCCAAAGCTTGAATCTCACGAAACGACTCCTCCACAGCTGCCATCTGGGCTCGGAGCCGGATAGCCAGATCCTCCGCTCCAGAGGTCATGCGCTCAAGCCACCAACTAGGGCCCAGGTCTTCGCCTCATTCGGTGGGGGGTGCATCATCCGCGAGCTCGCGATACGTGCCTCTTATCGCTAGCAACACTTGCCTCTCCGCCGGACTCGACTCAGTAGCAACTGGTGCTAGTGGCTCAGACTAAAGAGTGAGCGGCCCGCTTAGGTTGCTCTGAGTCTGGCCAGCGCCTGGGGCAGTTCGTTTAGGCCAATTAGAGAAACACGATCGCCAACCATTTCGGGAGATCTCGATTCGCCCACCACAAGGAAGCCTCCGACGGCGCCAAGCAACGTGATGTAGCGATCCAGTTGCTTTACTGCAGCATTCTGGTCAATCAAATGTGAATCCTTGACCTCGACGATCACATTGCGGTTATCGCTCAACCCAATCAAGAAGTCGGGATATAGGCCCATCGCAATCGGATGTTCGGCGAACCGAAACCCCAACTCACTGAGCCGGCTCGCGACCTGATCCTCTAACGTGGTATTCGAACTCATTCTGGTGTTTCCTTCCCGGTTCTCCACAAGCCTAATCATGCGCCAATCGCTGTTCGACCGCGGTCACCAAATAGAACCAAGGTTGCCCGCCCGGAACTAACAGCTCTGCTTCTGTAATCCGGCGGGCGACATAGGCTTGCAGCTGGCTGGCCGACCTATTGACGTCTTCGAAACGCCCCAATTGGGACAGGGTGGCGAGGGCGCCTAAACCGGCGGAGACTATCTCAACGAGGTTCAGTGGAATCGCCCCCATGATCTGGACTACCGCGAGGACGATGCCGGCAGTGAGCAGGAGAAGTGTTGCTGCCTGAAGCGCCTGTATCCAGGTTGTCGACCTCTCGACCTGCCCCGTAAGGCGTGCCAACTCGCTGTTAAGCCGGCCAATGTACCTTTCTCTCTGGTTCTCCGGAGCGGTCCCTCGTAGGTCATCCATTGTTTGGGTCGGCCTAACCGGCTCCATAGCCCAGGGTGGCAGCCCGTGAAGAGAGCGAAGGACATTATTGGACGCATCACCGAATTGCCCAGCGCTCATGTCCCGTTCGCCGTCGTAAGGTGGCGGCAGTTTAATGGCGTATCGCCAGGCTTGAGATGAAATTTGTCGAGCGGCTTCCGAACAAGCTCTTTGGCGGGCGGACCACGGCAACACAGGCGAAAGAAGCTGTAGCACGGCTGTAGCGCCGAAGAGAATGGCTGCTGCTGGAAGGACGATGCCGCTTAACCCGACCACCGGCATGACTAACACGATCGCAGTGCTCGCGATAGGGAGAACAATAACTACCGTCGTGAGACCAATCATCCACCGTCCGTCATGGACAGCTTGATCACGCAGACGTTGGCACAGTGTCGGATCCAGTTTTACAACTCAATGAGAATGGCGTCGTCGGTCGGGACTGTCAACGGTCGCGGGATGTTTCGGAGTCAATTGAGCTCCCGTGAACGGCGCAGCCATTACCCGGCCCAACTGGACGATTCAACCGCAGTTGGCTGAGTTGTCGACCTGGGCAGTCCGCCGATTCCTTGTAAGTCGTGAATTTCTGATGGGGGTTGGTCTTTGCTGACGCTATCCGACGCTTATCGCCACCAAACATTTACCTGGCCTACGATCGGAGCCCATGGGTGGGAACGCTCGCAGAAGAGCTGCGAAGAAGGCCGCTGCGAAGATCGCTCGCCGGCTTTCGTCGATTCCGGCGACAGAGAGGGCCACAGGTCACGGGCAGACCGGATCCCTCGCTTATGTTGGGACCTACCTCACACTGGAGGAATACCTTGGTCGGTCAATCGAGATTCGGAGCCAGCGTTACTCGGCGACAACCTACATTCCGAACCTGCTCCGGCAGCACGAGCGCGAGATCTTGCTCGCCGAACTGGGCTTCCTTAACCATTGCCTTCGGGTCCCTGGTCTGGAACGGGTCCTGATTTCAGAGTACCGAATGCGGCTGACGCCTGATGCGCGCGCGCGGTTGGACAAACTGATGAACAGCCCCGACGAGGGGCGAGTCTTCCTCGGCCGTCAGGCAATCCTTCGAGCAATGCGCTTGGTACTGCTCCAAGGCATCGATTCACCTAGTGAGAAACCGCAGCACATTGCGATCGATGCTGCCATTCGGCTGGTACACGCTATTGCAAACGACCTCGGCAGCGACATCGCCGGTCGCCCAGGGCCTGAACTCTGGCCCGGCCTCAGTGGCGCTCTAGGTATGGAACTGATACAGAACTACGCATTTAACGCGCAGGAAGACATCTTGTCACGCCTTACGCGCTATGACGCCCTGTGGCGAAACTACGGAAAGGCGGTCCACCGGACCCCGGTCAGGGCGTCACCCGATGAACTATTTACGGAGGCGACAGGGGTTGATCGTCGGGATCTCTTCGCTGTTGCCTTCGCGCTGTGGGCTGCCGCCAACAACTGGAAGCCCGGATTGAACTATCGATTCCGCCCACGCGACGAGATAGGACTTTCTCCAGAGATCGTTGAAAAGTGCCTGAGTCTCTTTAGCGTGGACATCCCGACTATGACAAAAGCTCTGCGCGATAGTTCGGGTGACTGGGAGATGCTTCCATTTGAGGAGCATCCGGTCATCGAACTCGGAGACGGCTCAGTCTTGCTGCTCGATCAAACATATCTACTGGACCGCGTCACGTCGGGCCTTTACTGGTATGTCCTCGGGCACGAGGAGCGACGGGATGAGGGCAAGAAGGATGCAGAACGGTGGTCGACAGCGTACGCCGCCATGGTAGAAAGCTACGCCGAGGATCGGATCCGTGCAATGGCACCGACTGTGGCGAACTTCTTCACCGAGGAGCAGATGCAAGCCGCATATAGGGGAAAGCTGGCCGATGCTGTGTTGGATATGGGGGAGTTCCTCTTCTTCGAAGTCCAAAAGGCACCAATATCTCTTGCATCAAGGCAGCTCGGAGAGGTTGAAAAGTTCAAGCAAGACACCGACCACATCGTCCTCGAAAAAGTTGCTCAGCTTGAGTCAGCGGCCTTACAAGTTCTCAATAACGAGACTCCACTCACCGGAAAGCCTGATCGGGCTGACAAGCGCGGGAGACCAATCATTGTTTCCGGAGGTGATTACCCCGTCAATCCAATCACAACCGAGTACATCTCCCATATGGCTCGTGAACGTGGACTCCTTGTGGACACGCGCTTCTCCGAATTGTGCGTCATCGACCTCGGCGAGCTGGAGACCCTCGAGGCAGTCAGTGAGCGCGCGGAACGTCCGGCCGCAGATGTCCTCCGCGAGTGGAAATCCGGCCCAGGACACAGATTCTCGCTCCGGACCTACTTCTTCGAGCGACGGACTGGCGATCCGGACCAGTACCGGCCCGTTTGGATGATCGCTGCCAGCGATAGCCTGTTTGATGATGTTAAGCACCGGTTGAGGCTGCGGAGCGACGAGGATGCTTAAGTCGAGGTGTGATGAAGGAGTTCATCGGCCTAGATCGCCTCGAAGTCTTTGGGCGCTGTCGAGATTCTTATCGCCAGCACTGAAGCAACCTAGCCTCTGTGGCATCCATCAGCACCTCGATCCACGGCACCTACCGAACCGCGGCGGGCTAAGAGGGTGCCTGGAGCCTCGGCATGAGGTACTTGATGACGATCGTCTTTAGGTAGTCGCAATTCTCGCGAGACGCCTTAAACGTCAAACCTACCCCCATACCTAGAGGTAGGGTCGCAGTCACGAACAGACGTGACGCTCCAGTTGAGTGCTCGAGGTCATATTCTGTCTGTTTCAAGTCGATATAGCTGACCACCGTCGAAGGCGCCATGTCGAGATCGATCTCAGTTGCAAACTGCTTTGCCTCCATAACGTGTTTGTCGGCAAAGAACCACAGGTTTTCAAAGGAGCGCTCGCCATCCTCTTTTACGTACTCGCTAATGAAGACATCAGAAATGTCGTTGATTCCAAGCTTTCCATAGAGAGCGTGGATGAGCTTCGCTCGCTCAATCAAGGCTTTTGGCATGCCAAGGCCAATGCAGTACGCCTGAATCTGTTCGTCGTTCACCTGTTGCCCTCCTTTCGCTCACGGACTTGCATGATCATGCCCTCTACGTAATGCAGCACATGGCCTAGGTAGTTCGGTACGAACTCATCGCTGTCGTAATCCCACTGCCACTTTTCTGCTGGCTCTGCGAAACGCGCGCGGCGCCGCTCGTAGTGGGGGTGTGTCAATCGCGTAAGCACATCCTGAAGTTGACTGATGATCTGGATCTCCGCGGGTATTTCGACCGTAACCGTATCCCAAGTTAACTTAGGGATCTCGTAGGAGCGGGTCACGTAGACGTGAGCTGCGTAGTATCCCTCGGCGCGTGCTTCAAAATTGACACTCGCTTGCAAGTCAGCCTGCTCCGCGAACGTGACGAGGTGCTCACTAGCGAATTTGATGCCATCCATGTACTTGACGACTAGATATGTTCGGACAAGATCCTTTACCCGGCCGAACCATTCGGGTGGCACCAGCCACCCACCGTCTGGAGCGTCCGGCCAACGAGAGTTGTTGATCACGTTCCGCCGAAAAGTCTTCAGCAGAAACGAATCGAAAGGCTTTGTCTCGAGGGCCGGTCTCGGCTCAGTCGCGAAAAGCGGGTACGAGGTCTTTACCAAGTACTCGCCGTCAAACTCTCTGAATTCGGCCAACAAGGCCTTCCAGAAGTCCGAGGTCTCGAGTTCGGTCCGGACTACGTTCGCGACCGACCGATAGTTCTGGCGCAGCGAACCCGAGACATCAATTCCTTGCTCCTTCCGGAGCCAATCGATGTACGCAGGAATGGTCGCGGGCTTTTCTACGGCCAATTGTTCCTGGTAGTCCCTCCGTCTCGAAAACGACCTAAGTCCGTCACTGTAAGCACCTAACCCTCAGGCAGCAACGATCTGCAACTCTAGAGCGTCGACTAGCAGTCCAGCGCCGGACTTGTAAGTGATCCGCGCGCCGCGCGGTTATCTTGTTACGCAAAAGGCGTAGTTTCGGCCCATTGGGATGTGCCTCTCTGGCCCATCGCCCTCATCCCCAATATCTTCCCGCCGGTGGCTCAGGAGGCTGGAATTCGCCCTTGGCTTTCCTTCTGCGAGTTGGCCTGTTCCTAACCCTCTTGATGCCGGCCCGGGCTACGCCGAAAATGACCACAGTGGTGGCCACTAGGCTCGCTACGCTCAGACCCATCCCGACCAAATCCACGCTATTGGTCTCCCGGCTGAAACTTTCGGCATGCCCGTGTTGAGCCCGAAGGCTAACTCGCGGAAACCTGCTTTACAAACTTTGCTGTCAGCTTTGCTGTCAAACGGCACTGGCCCATAGAGAACCTCGTGCCTAGGAAGAGGCAAATCCTATCGATTCGAATAGGAAATTTGGCGGAGGGGCTGGGATTTGAACCCAGGATAGGCTTGCACCTATAACAGTTTTCAAGTCCGGATGGTCAGCGGTTGTGGCCGTCCACCGACGTCCACTCAAGATCAAAAGTCCTATCCAAAGACGCGTATTTGTCCGTGGGCATCCACCACTGTTCGCCGTCATTGCTGTCAAATTGCTGTCAAACCTGAGGTGGCTCGTTACTCGAATCAGTGAGCGGCAGAGCACGCGCTAGACCTGAACTCGGCCTGGTGAGGCGTTGCATAACCAGAAGTACTAACACTGCGGCAACCAGGCCAACTAGACCCGCAACTGCCACGTGGCCGCTGAAGTCAACTTTGCAGACTGTGAGGCATGGACCAGGTCCCAAGCATGGGGTACATCCCACGGGAGCCAATTGCAATCCGAGGATCCAGGTCGCAGCGGTCAATGCGGCGCCGCCGACTAGCGCCACGAGGCCCGCGATCGTTGTTCTCACAGTTCAAATTTGCGCTTGCGCCGCGTCCAAAGCCAGGATTTCAGCCAAGCTTCTGATAGATAGACCGGGTTATCGGTAGCAATCCGGAGACTGCGTCAGTCGCCCGATGTCACCGACGCCCTTGACTTCCAGTGGCGGCGATGAACCGTCGCTGCGTGTCGCAAAGTGGAAATTGAATACGAAGAAGATGGCCTTCGGCCGCAAAACTGGGCGGTGCGGCCCGTTGAGCCGAAAGACTCTTGCCACTCAGGCCGAGTTTTCTGTCTAGGGGGGAGAAGGTGAAAGTTGTTAAGGAACTTCTCGGACATCCGGAGCCTAGTCAGACGCCTGGTCAGGGACCATTTGCTTGAGCTCGCGCTATGAGTCCCGCTCTGCTTCGACTGCGGCTAATAGGTAGCTGCCAAAATCGGTCGCTATCTCTGGGAGCTCAAGCGAATCGTGGAACGCGGGCATCCACATTCGAACCGGCGCTTCTTCACCAGCCGTCGTTGAACGCGTATCGATAACGAAGACTTCTTCGCCGCCAGAGTTTTCGATTAAGAGCAAGCCTTGCGGCAAGCCGCCGGTTTTCCTCGCTGACTGGGTAGCAAAGATAATGCTTGGGATTGCGGCGGCCGACAACCCGCTCTTGGTGACTCCATAAAATTCGCGGGGCCCGATTCCCAAAAGGCCAACTCTCCTGACGAACTCCCTGTAGGAAGGCGGGAAGCGCACTCCTAAGTAGTCTTCGGCAGTGGCGATCATCTCCTCCGATACAGGACCAAACCAATTCGCACGATCACTTTTGAGCGCAATGTCCAATGCACGCGTCATTTCAGGCATGCCCATAACCGCTACTTGACGAACTCGCTAGAGGTAGGTCGCCCAGTTGCGAGATCTATCTCAAGCAGATACCCAGACCATGAATTCGCCATGAATGCACCGCCGCGCCAACGGCACTCCACGAAGGCATCGCTGCCTGACTGCTCTGGCGGAGCCGCTCGCCACACTACTCGACCCTCAGGCGTCATGCGAATGAGGTTTGCAAACACCTTTGGGCCTGCCATGTAATCGAGCAAGACCACGGCGTCTTCCGAATTCGGCACAGGCATGATGGCCATTGCGGGATAGCCGTCGGGCTTACCGCGCCAGTGAATAAGACTCCCTTCCTTGTTTACTACCACCTCCCCGTCGATAAGGTCATACACCTCAGCTCCAATAGTCCCTGGTTGTAATTGTGAAACGTCCCCTCGGTCGCGCGCGACGCGCGCATATCTTGTTACGTCAAAGGCGTAGTTTTGGCACATTGGAATGTGCCGTTTTGGCCCATCGCCTCCTTAGCGCACGAGACCAGTAGACCGAGGGTTTGCTTGGGTGAATCTGACTCATTCACCCCCAGTACCTTCCCTCCAGCGGCTCAGGAGGCTGGTACTCGCCTTCCGCTTTCCTTGTGCGAGTTGGCCTACTTCTGCGCCTCCGGATGCCCGCCCTGGCCACGACGACAATGACCACGGTGGTGGCCGCTAGGCTCGCTGCAATCAGACCAATCCCGGCCAAATCCACGCTAATAGTCTGTCCCGGCTGAAGCGTCCCCGCATGCTGTGTTGAGCCCAAAGGGCTAACGCGCAGGAACGTGTCTTACAAATTTTGCTGTCAGATTTGCTGTCAAATGGCACTCACCCATAGAAAACGTAGCGTCGGGAAAGCGGCAAATCTTATTGAATCGAATACAAATTTGGCGGAGGGAGGAGGATTTGAACCTCCGAGGAGCTTGCACCCCTAACAGTTTTCAAGACTGTCGCCATCAACCGGACTCGGCCACCCCTCCGCGAGGCAACTGCGATTGTAGGAACTCAGCGTGGGCCGATCAGCTCTACCCCGCCCATGTAGGGCTTCAGCACCTCCGGCACCACGATCATCCCGTCCGCCCGCTGATACGTCTCGAGGATCGCGTCGATGGTGCGCGGGAGGGCAAGTCCGCTGCCGTTGATCGTGTGGGCGAACTTCGGCGGCGCTCCCCTTTCGGGGCGATACCGGATGTTGGCGCGCATGGCCTGGAAGTCGTTGAACACTGAGCACGAAGACACTTCCAGGTACCGATTTAGCCCCGGAGACCACGCCTCAAGGTCGTACTTCTTGTACTGCGCGAAGCCCATGTCACCAGTGCACATCGACAGCACGCGGTACTGCAAACCCAGCCGCTGCAGGATGACTTCCGCGTCGGCGACGAGCTTCTCGAACTCGTCCATCGATGTCTCGGCGGTGGTCACCTTGACCAGCTCGACCTTGGAGAACTGATGCATCCGGATGAACCCCCGCGTGTCCTTGCCCGCCGCGCCGGCCTCCGTCCGCCAGGAGGGCGCGTACGCGACGTACTTCATCGGAAGGCGATCGCCCTCGAGAATTTCGTCGCGGTGAAAGTTCGTCACGGGCACTTCGGCGGTCGGGATGAGCCACAGGTCCTTGTCCTCGACCTTGAAGGCCTGGTCGGCGAACTTCGGCAGGTTGGCGGTCCCCACCATCGAGGCGCTGTTGACCAGCATCGGCGGCCAGACCTCGGTGTAGCCATGCTCGCGCGTATGGACGTCGAGCATGAACTGGACCAACGCCCTCTCGAGGCGCGCGCCGTCGCCAAGAAGAAAAGCAAAGCGCGATCCCGTCACTCGAGCCGCGTGTTCGAAATCCATGATGCCCAGCGACTCGCCAAGGTCGTAATGCGTTCGCGGGGTGAAGTCAAACTCGGGCTTGGTCCCCCACTCCCTCGCGACCTTGTTGTCCGCCTCTGTCTTCCCGATCGGCACTGATTCGTCGAAGAGGTTCGGCACTCGAAGAAGTAGGTCGTCTCGCTCGCGCTTGACCTCCTCGGCCTTTGCCATCTCCTCTTTGGCGGTGTCGGCCATCGCGCGCAGCTTTTCCTTCAACGCTTCGTCTCTAGACTTCGCGAACTCCTTGGAGAGCTTGTTCTGCTCCTCTTTGATCAGCTCGGCCTTGTGTAGGTGTTCGCGATGGACCTTGTCGAGCTGCAGGATCTCGTCGATAGGCGCCGTCTCGCCCTTCAGCTCCGCGGCACGCTTCACACGATCCGGGTCCTTGCGAATGAGCTCGATCGGCAGCACGCCTAGGTCTCGGCTTTCATGACCGGGAACAGGATCACGTCCCTCACCGACGGCTGGTCCGTGAGCAGCATCACCAGGCGATCGATGCCCACCCCGAGACCGCCGCAAGGAGGCAGCCCATATTCCACGGCGCGCAAGAAATCCTCGTCCATCGGGTGCGCTTCCACATTTCCCGCCGCGCGCTGCGCGGCCTGCGCCTCGAACCGAGCGCGCTGGTCGACCGGATCGGTCAGCTCGGTGAACGCGTTCGCGTACTCGCGACCCAGGATGATCAGCTCGAATCGCTCGACGAATCGTGGGTCGTCCTCACGAGGCCGCGCCAGCGGCGAGATCTCGACCGGATAGTCGATGACGAACGTCGGCTGGCGGAGCCGCGGCTCGACGTGCTCCTCGAACAGCTCGTTCAATTCGACTCCGACTGCGTGCTTACCCGTGTGCTCCAGCACCAGGTCGGCCATCCTCTCGCGGCGGAACGGCGGCGTCAGGTTGACCTCCTCCCCTTGATAGGTCGTCTCCAGCGGCCGGCCCGCAGCCATCGCCGCCACCACCATCAGGTCCTCGACCAATCGCATCACGTCGTCGTAATCCGCGTACGCCTGGTAGCACTCGAGCAGCGTGAACTCCGGGTTGTGCCTCGGCGATAGCCCCTCGTTGCGAAACACGCGGCCGAACTCATACACGCGCTCGAAGCCCCCGACCAGCAGGCGCTTGAGATGGAGCTCCAGCGCGATCCGCAGGAAAAGGTCGCGGCCCAGCGCGTTGTGATGCGTCACGAACGGCCGCGCGTGGCCGCCGCCCGGTACCTCCTGCAGCACCGGCGTGTCGACGTCGAGGAAATCTCGCTCGTCGAGCAGGCCGCGCATGGCGGTGATGATCTTGGTCCGGGCGCGGAACACCTCACGCGTCGCGGGATTGGCGATCAGGTCGACGTAGCGCTGGCGGTACCGGATCTCGACGTCCTTCAGCCCGTGCCACTTTTCGGGCAGCGGGCGCAGCGACTTCGTCAGGAGCTGGAAGGACTGCACCTCGAGCGTGATCTCTCCCCGCCGCGTCTTGAAGATGGGTCCGGTGACTCCGATGATGTCCCCCGCGTCCAGATCGGCGAAGCGCGCGAACTCCTCCTCGCCGATCTTGTCGCGGCTCGCCATCAGCTGGATGCGGCCGTGGCCGTCTTGCAGGTCGGCGAAAACCACACCGCCCTGCAGCCGCTTGACCATGAGCCGGCCGGCGACCGAGACAGGTTCGGTTCGCTCCGCATCGCCCAGCAGCGCCTTGGCTGCAACACTCGTGTGGGTCGGCCTGAACCCGCGCGAATAGGGCTCGATTCCCGAGGCCCGCAGTCGCTCGAGCTTCTCGCGGCGGTCGCGCATGACCGCCGGCAGGTCGAGCTCTATTTCCTCTGGCACAACTCGGAAAGACTAAGGGTTAAAGCGCAAGCTCCTGTTCTTCGGCTGCTGGGAAGGCGCTCACGTCGCCGCCGCCCCCCGCCCGGTGATTGCCCATAGCCTCCTCGATCAGCGCGTCGATGTCGGTGTCCGAATGCACAGGATCGTGATGGAAGAAGGCCAGCTCCTTGACGCCCGCCTGCTCCGCCAGCGCCAGCGACTCCTCATAGGTGGAGTGCCCGAAGCCGGCGTGGGTCTTGTACTCCTCGGTGCTGTACTGCGCGTCATGGACGAGCAGGTCGGCATCGCGACACCAGTTCGCCAGGTCCTTCAACGTGCCGTTCTCCTGGTTGGCGAACATCGCGATCTCGTTGTCGGTGGCGAAGCAGAATCGCGACTCGCCTTCGTCGATCCGGTAGCCGAAGGTCGGGATCGGGTGCATCAGCAGGTGAGGCGTGATGCGCAGCGCGCCAACCTCGAAAGTCTCACCCGCGTTGCGCTCGATGAACTCCAGCTCCGCCGGCATGTGACTCAACCGCACCGGGAAGTAAGCAGGGTCCATCTGGTCCGCAAACGCGGCCTGCAAAGACTTTGCCGAGCCGGACGGTCCGACGATCGTCAGGTGCGTGCCCGGCACGAATGCCGGAAGGAAGAACGGAAAGCCCTGGATGTGGTCCAGGTGCGTATGGGTGATGAGCAGGTGAGCCTGGAGCGGCTCGGTCGCGCTGGACCCATTCCCCAGCTCGGCGATGCCCGACCCCGAGTCGATGATGAGCAGGTTGTTCTCTTTGTCTCGCACCTCAACACAGGTCGTGTTGCCGCCGTACCTGAGCGTCCTCCTGCCCGGCGTCGGCCGGGTGCCGCGAGTGCCCCAGAACTTGATCCTCATCGCGTCGCGGTCGCCCGATAGATCTCTTTGCCGACGAATATGTCGAGAAGGTCCTGGTCGAGCTTTCCCTCGCCCGCTTCCGCGTGAAGGATCTCGAGCGCGGTGTGCGTCGGGACCGCTTTCTTGTAGGGCCGATCCTGCGCGACGAGCGCGTCGTAGATGTCGCAGATGGTCATCATCCGAGCCTGCACCGGGATCTGGCTTCCCGCCAGGCGCCGCGGATATCCCGAACCGTCGAGCTTTTCATGGTGCCCGTAAACGATGTCCGGGATTCCTCTCATCACCGGCGTCCATGGAATCTTGGTCAGGAAATGGAAGCTGTGGGTCACGTGCGATTCCATCTCGAGGCGTTCCTGCGTGTCGAGGGTGCCCTTGCGGATGCTGAGGAAACGGAACTCCTGGGGATCGAGCATGGGGTGCGGAGTCCCTGACATGTCGTAGTAGGTCTGGTGCGACAGGAACTCGAGCATCGACGCCTTGTCCTCGGGCAGGACGCTGGGCTCGTTGGCCACCGCGATGCTTTCGATCCACTGCCTGAGCTGCGCAAGCTCTTCTTCGAGACGCTTGTCGATCGCATCGAGCACGCCCGCGCTGCCCCGCCCACTCTTCATCGCCTCCAGCTTCTCGCTCGCGTACTTCACCTGCACCGATCGCTCGACCGATTCGAAACGAGCCTGGATGACCTCGAGCTGGCCCGGCATCAGCTTTTTCGCCTTGATCAAAATGTGCTCGCGCACGCCGACCTTGCCGAAGTCGTGCAGCAGGCACGCGTAACGAAGCTCCTTGTACTGGTCCTCCGTGAGATGAACGTCTCGGTACTTGCCCGCACCTAGGCCGGACACCGCATGCGCCAGGGCCGAGGTCAAGCGCTCGACGCGTCCTGAATGACCCGCGGTGCTGGGGTCTCTCTGCTCGATCGCGGTCACGCTCGCCTGCACGAAGCCGTCGAATAGGGCCTGGATCGAATCGAGCAGGTTCTTGTTGTCGATGGCAACCGCCGCCTGGCTCGCAATCGACTCGATCATCTCGAGGTCTTCCGGCCGGAAGCTCACGACCTCCGCCTCGACCGTGTCCACGGTCAGGTGAGTCTCATAGCTGCGCTTCGCATTGATCAGCTGGATGGCGCCAACCACCTGGTTGTCGTAGTTCCGCATCGGCACGGTCAGCATCGACTTAGTCCGGTAGCCGAACTGCGCGTCGAAACCCTTGCCGCCCTGCGGTTTGCCGGGCGGCGGGTTGTAGGCGTCGTCGTAGATCTGTGGGGTGCCGACGGTCACCGTGTACCCGACGACGCTCTTCTCGTCGACAGGCACCGTGAAGGCCTGGTAGGTGTTGTCGATCGAGGTGTTCTCGCTCGAAGCGAGGAACAGCAGCGGCTCGCCATTTTGTCCGACCGTCTTGAGCCACAGGCTCGCGCCGTCGGCGTTGGTGAGCTGACGCATCGTCGTGAGGATGAGGTGCTGGAGCTTGTTGATGTCCCTCTCGGCGGAAAGCGCGATGCCGATCCGGTTGAGCTCTCTGAACTGCCTGTGCTGCCGCTCTTCCAGCTGAGTCACCCGGCGCTTGAGCGTGATGTTCTCCATCGCGATGCGCAGGAGCACGCGCAGCGCCGCCGGAGACGAGTCGACCGGAGGATTGATCGTGATGTCGGCCATGCCGTCGGGCGCCTTGAGGCCGGGGGCAGCCAGGATCATGGCGGGGTACACCACCTCTACCGCGTCGGTCAGCTGCTCCGCCTCCAGGCCGACCTCGGCCAGGAGCTTGGGAAACCCAAAACGCTCCAGATCGCCCAGGAGGTAGACGTGGAATACCTGGGCTGTCTTCATCCCGGCTTGCCGTTCGAGTTTTGAGCGTAGATAAGACGTAAACCGTCGAGGGTCAGCAGCGGGTCGGTGGTCTGGATCACGTGAGTCAGCCCGGCCACCAGCGCCGCCTGCCCCCCGGTCGCGACGACCTTGGCCGACCCTCCGAGCTCGGCCGACATCCGGGCGACCATGCCCTCGACCTGTGCCACGAACCCCCAGACGAGGCCGGACTGGATCGAGGCGACGGTGTTGCGGCCGATCACCGAGTCGGGCGCGACCGGCTCCACCCGCCGGAGCATCGCGGTGTGGGAGACGAGCGCGTTCAGGGAGATCTCGACGCCAGGCGCGATCGCTCCACCCAGGTAGTCCCCGTCGGCGCTGATCGCGTCGTAGGTGACCGCGGTGCCGAAGTCGATCACGATCACCGGCCCACCGTACTTCGTATACGCGGCGAGGGCGTTTGCGATCCGGTCGGCGCCTACGTCCTTGGGGTTGTCGTACCGGATGCGCACGCTGGTCTTGACCCCCGGGCCGACCATCACGGGCTCGCAGTTGAGATAGCGCTTGGAGGCCTCGACGAGCGCCGGGTTGATGGTGGGAACGACGCTCGCAATCACGACTCCGTCGACCACCCCGAGCTCCAGCCCCCGCAGCTCGAAAAGCTGCCGGAGCTCGATCGCCAGCTCGTCAGCCGTCCGCTCGCGGTGGGAGCTGACCCGCCAGTCGGCGACCAGGCGCTCCCCGTCGAACAGGGCGAGCGTCACGTTCGTATTGCCAACGTCCACGGCTAACAGCACAGGGAATCCGAACTCTAGCTCGGAAGTCGCGGGGGGTGTCCTTTTGTCCACCGAAGGAGGGCGGCGGCCTCTCGGCGGACCGCCGTTGCCCTCCCGGCCACCCGCCGGGGGTGGGGCGCCCCGGGGAGGTCCCGCTTGCCGAGCGAAACCCGCGCATTCCAGGGCACTTTCAGGGTGCCGTCGAGCACCTGGCGGCCGACCGCCTCATGGGCCTTGCGGAAGGGAGTTCCCGATCTCACCAGCGCTTCGGCGGCATCGGTCGCCAGAAGGCCTGGGTCCGCGGCGGCGGCGGCCAGCCTCTCGCGGTCGAATTCGAGGTGCCGGACCAGGATCGCCGCCGCTTCCAGCGAGTCCAGCCCGTTGTCGACGGCTGCAAACAGCGCCGGTTTGTCCTCCTGCAGGTCGCGGTCGTAGGCCAGGGGCAGGCCTTTCAAGACCGTGGCCAGGCTGACCAGGCTGCCGACCGCGCGGCCGGCGCGGCCCCGCAACAGCTCGGCGATGTCCGGGTTCTTCTTCTGTGGCATCAGGCTCGACCCTGTCGACACCTCGTCGGCAAGCCGGACGAAGCCGAACTCAAAGCTCGACCAGAGGACGACGTCCTCCGCCAGCCGGCTGAGGTGGATCGAGGCTGACATGCACGCGTAGATGAGGTCGAGCGCGAAATCGCGGTCGGCGACCGCATCGATGCTGTTGGCGGTCAGTCGCTCGAAGCCAAGCTCCCGGCGGACCGCTTCCCGCTGCAGCGGAAGCGTGGTGGCGGCAAGCGCTCCGGACCCGAGTGGCATCTCGCCCGCCGCCGCATAGGCGCGGCGGAAGCGCTCCGCGTCTCGCAGCAGCGGCTCCGCGTGCGCGAGCAGGTGGTGGCCGACAGTCACGGGCTGCGCGCGTTGAAGGTGCGTGTAGCCGGGCATCACCCATCCCGAGTGTGTGCGGGCCTTGGTGGCGAGCTCGTCGACCACGCCGGCGACCGCCTGCACGAGGTGCGAGGCGGCAAAACGGCAGAAGAGCCGGAGGTCCAGCGCGACCTGGTCGTTTCGTGAGCGCCCCGCATGCAGCGCGGCCCCGGCGGGCGTGATCTCGGTCAGGCGCCGCTCGATTGCGGTGTGGATGTCCTCGTCGGTCTCGCGGAACTTGAACTTGCCCTCGTCCAGCTCGCGCTTGACGCGTCGCAAGCCGCGCTCGATCAGCGTGAGTCGTGCCCTGGACAGAAGACCCGCCGCGAGCAGGCCGCGCGCGTGGGCGATGCTGCCGGCAATGTCGAACGGATACAGCTCGAAGTCCGTCTCCAGCGACGACGAGAATCGCTCGAGCTCAGGGTGGAGGGGCTTGCGGAAGCGACCACCCCACAGCTTGCCTATGGCGTCAGCCTCTTCACGTCCCCCAGCAGGTTGCCCAGCTCGCGAGCGTGCAGCTGACCCT